>NZ_ACJN02000003.1:0-78241 GCF_000174435.1 Desulfonatronospira thiodismutans ASO3-1 | reverse complement strand
CCGTGCAAGGTCGCGGAAAAAGTCTATATAATCAAGGATCAAGCAAGTGTCTGAATCTCCTGAAAATAAAGCCCGGTATGTCCTGGAGCGCTGTGCAGACTGTGACGAATGTCGCACCATGATGACCGATGTCTGTCCTTTTTTCCAGGAACTTTACCGCCTGTTCGATGACATGCAGGAAACGGGCAGGAGTCCTGGATCTAAGGACCTGCGTCTTATGGTGGATCGCTGCAACTTCTGCGCCCTTTGCCCCTGCCCGGAGATCCGCAACCGCATTCTGGATGCCAAAAGCTCCTTTATAGAGCGAGACAAAATGAGCCCGGCCCTGAAAATTATTCAGGACGTTGAAAAATGGGCCGGTAAGATGACCCGTGTCCCTTCTCTTGCAAACCTGCTGCTCCAGGGCAGGCTTGCCTCAAATCTTCTTAAAAAATCCGCCGGACTGCACCCGGACAGGGATATACCCAGAATTCCTGAGCAGGACCTGGATTCATGGACCAGAAAAAAGGGCATTGCTGATACATCTTGTGCAGACACTCCGGGAGCAGCCCTTTTTGCCGGCTGCTCAGCCAGGTTCTTTTTTCCGGAAGCGGCCAGAGCCGCCGTGGGCATCCTGCAGAGAAACAATATCAGTGTGTATTATCCAGAGCAGAACTGCTGCGCTATGCCGGTGATGCTGGAAGGGGACCGGGATCTGACCCTGAAGATGATGCAGCGCAACCTGGAAAGCCTGACCCGGACCCTGGATGCCGGGCACGATATAGTTTGCTCCTGTCCCACCTGCGGGTACATGTTCCGGGAGCTTTTGAGGGAGAAGGCCTACTACTCCAGGGAGTACCAGGAGGCGGCCGGGGCGAATGATACTTATATGCTGGTCCCCAGGGACAACAGGCCGCCTCCCATGGACCAGAGAGAGCACAAGCGTCTTCTGCGCATGATATACGGGTCAATTTTCAAAGATGACGGCCTTTTTTCGGTATTTCCGGCTATGCAGCGCATACGTGTGGCTGAAAGCGTCTATGACATGGGGGAGTATCTGCTTGGGCTCTATAAAAAAGGCAGCCTGGATACAGATATGGCAGCGGTGAATAAAAGAGCGGCCTATTTTCCACCTTGTCACCTGCGCAAGCAGGGTATAGGCTCGCCTTATGTGCAGCTTTTAAAGCTCATACCCGGCCTGGAGGTGCAGGAAATCAAAGGGTCCAACCTGTGCTGCGGTATGGCCGGCATCATGGGCTTTAAACAGGATTTTCACCAGCCTTCCCTGGAGATGGGCAGGCCCCTGATGCAGAAGGTCCAGGACATGCAGCCGGATATTCTTCTCTGCGACTGCCTGAGCTGCAGGCTGCAGTTCAGCCACAATCTCTCCATTCCTTTGGCCCATCCCCTGGAAGTACTCTACGAAGCCAGCCGGAAAAGATGATCCTGCCTGATGAAAATCAGCTGCAGGAATTTGTCTCTGCAGCATTTTATTCCTGAATATTCGTTTACAGGGCGTACAGCTGCCCGGCTGATATGCTGGGCAAGCAGCATATCAGCCGGAAAAGGGCGAGGCGTCAACTATCTATCTCCCCACGGGCATGAGATACATTGGGACTTCTTTGTCTTCCAGACCCAGGGCACTTTGAACCCCGGAATCGTCAAAAGCGCCTATGACCACTGTCCCCAGACCCAGGGTCTCGGCCTGCAGATGGATATTCTGCCCTGCGTGGCCCACTTCCATGTGTACGTACTGCTTTCCCCTGTCTCCATACCTTACGGTGGTCCGTTCATAAACTCCGGCAATAACCACCACTGCCGGAGCATCCCTTACCGGAGACTGGCCCAGGGCGCTTCGATGCAGGTCGCCCTGCACGTTGCCGTCCTTTTCTTTTTTAAGCCTGTGTTCTTTGGGCAGGTAGCGGTAAACGCCCGGGTCCAGCCCTTCTACATCGCCAGCCACCAGGAATACCTCCAGAGGAAAAAGGGCCCCGGCGGAAGGGGCGGTGCGAAAGTCTCGCTGGGGTCTGTTGACCCCTTGCGCAGCCCACAACAGCTGGGCTGCTTCCTCCATTTTGAGAGGCTTGTCAGCATAAGACCTGGTGGACTTACGCTTGCTTAAAGCCTGTTCCAGGCTTGTTTCTCCTTGTGTAGTGAATTCAGGAAGTTCTACTGTTTCCTGGGCTGCGGCTTTCTTGAAAAACATACTCTCACCTCCTTGCAGGCAAAATCCGGCCAAAAGGCTCAGGTTCAATCCTGCCGCCATCAGAAAAATTTTCCCCAAGCGGGCAAATGTCCATGTCATGATTAACCTCCGGGGTTTGTATGATTCTATTGTTAAAAATTAAAACAAGACGCGCCTGCAGGTCAAGGAGTTGCTGTAAAGTATGACAGTCTTTTTTGGCCTGCAATTTGCTTTAATCAGTGCAGGAGGAAAAAATATGCAGGATGAAATGTACAGTGCTTTTTTCGGAGCCATGAGCCAGGAAGCCAAGATGAATACCATCACCAATAATCTGGCCAATGTGAACACCACCGGTTACAAGCGCGACAAAATAGCCTTTGAGGATGTTTTTACCCGTTATGCCTCTGATTACGGCGATCCCAACATGACCCTGGAAGACCGCCTGCCCTGGCCTGAGTCCAAGCTGCGCAGTCAGACCAGGCCCAGTCCTGTGCACCTGGACCTGCAGGACGGAGACATGAGAAAGACCGGCAATCCCCTGGATCTGGCCATTTCCGGGGAGGGTTTTTTCGAGGTGACCACTCCGGAAGGAGAGACCGCCTACACCCGCAATGGGTCTTTTTTACGCAATCCTGAGACAGGCCATCTGGTTACAGGCCAAAATTTTGAATTGCAGGGTGAAGGAGGCCCCATAGAGATCCCTGAAGACGCTTCAAACATAGCTATTGGTGAAAACGGCGAAGTGCTGGCGGACGGAGATCTTCTGGATGTCATTAACCTGACCACGTTTACCGATTTAAACGCCCTGGAGAAGAAGGGCAGGCAACTGGTCCAGGTGAAGGACGGAGCTGATTCGGCCCCCATACCTGCTGAAGATGCCCGCATTGAGCAGGGATACCTGGAAAATTCCAACGTGGATCCTGTATATGAAATGGTCAATATGATCAGTACCATGCGCAATTTTGAGGCCCTGCAGAAGATGATGACCAGCTCCCATGAAAAGGATCAGCAGCTGATCCAGCAGGTGGGAACTGTCAGATAAATGGCAATAAACGAATTTTATAAAGCAAACACAATGGAGAAAGCCTTATGATGCGATCGCTCTGGACAGCAGCAACCGGCATGGCCGCCCAGCAGATGAATATTGACGTCACCTCCAACAACCTGGCCAATGTCAACACCGACGGCTTCAAGAAAAGCCAGGCCCAGTTCGAGGATCTCATGTACCAGACCCTGAAGGTGGCCGGAACCGAAAATCTGACTGGTGACAGGGTACCCACCGGCCTGCAGGTAGGTATGGGTACGAATCCCCTGTCAGTGCACAAGATTTTTACTCAGGGTGATTATAAACAGACCGGCAACCCTCTGGATCTGACCATAGAAGGGGATGGTTTTTTTCAGGTTATGGCCAATGACGAGGTCAGATACACCAGGGCCGGCTCATTCAAGCCCGACCAGGACGGGCGTATTGTCACAGCCAATGGATACCCTCTGCAGCCCGAGTTTCATATACCTGAGGATACGGCCAGGGTACATGTGGATGAACAGGGCAATATAGTCTGCGTTGATGGTGATGACAATGTAATAGCGGAAGGCGAGATACCAATTTACAGGTTTATGAATCCTGCAGGCTTAAACAGTGCAGGACGAAATCTCTATTCAGAAACTGAAGCATCTGGTCCGGCCACTGAAGGTGTACCTGGGGAAGAAAATTTCGGAAGTATCCGGTCCGGCGCCCTGGAGAGTTCCAACGTGGAGATAGTGGACGAAATGGTGAATATGATCATAGGACAAAGGGCCTACGAGATAAACTCCAAGGCCATTCAGACTTCGGATCAGATGCTGCAGATGGCCAATCAGATGAAGAGGTAGTTTTTAGATAGCACTGAGAGAGATGATTCAAGATTACAACTATACCTTTGGACTGGATGTTGCTGTAACTTATGAAGCAGGTTGCAGGTGAGGTTATGAACAAAGAAAAATTTATGAAGACAAAAATACTGAGCTGCTGCATGGCAGCTGCAATGTTTTTTTTGTTGTTATCCAGCCCGGCCTGGGCCGGGGAAGGCCTGTTCTGGATTGATGAACACGTGGCTGTTTCCGGAGATGTAATCACTTTCGGAGAAATTGCCACTCCTAGAAACTCCGAGGCTGAACAGTACTGGTCGGATATAAAGGACACCGAACTCTGGAGAGCTCCGAATGCCGGGCAAAGGATAGTCCTGGACCGGGCCAGGGTGCAGGAGCGCCTGGAGGTGACCCTGGGAGAACTGGCCGAGGCCAGTATTATCCCCAGGGAGATAATTTTTCAGCGCGGCAGAAGGGTCCTGGATGACGACAAGCTGGAGAGGATGGTCCGGGATTATATAGGACCCAAAGTAACCTCCCAGGGAGAGAGGATTGAATTTCGTGATTTTCGCATGCCCTCGCCCATTTTTCTGGAAAATCCGTACGAGGAAGTAGAGATTGAAAGCGTACGTGATCCCGGACCGGGCCGCAACAGTCTTCGATTTGTTGTGCGCGACGGACACGGGGAAGTAGTCAGGAGGCATACAGGAAACGTTTTTGTTGACGTCTGGGTGACAGTGGCCTGCGCTGAGCGCCCACTGAACCGGGGTGACGTTATTGAGCCGGGGGATGTTCGTTTTGAGGAGAAGAACCTTGCTTATATTCGTCGCGAAGTATGGGACGGTGAGAGCGGTCCCTGGCGCATCAGATCCTCTATAGGACAGGGCCAGCCCATCTATAAAAGGCACCTGGAACCGGTGCCCATGGTCAGCAGAGGGGCAAAGGTGGATATGGTCTATGAAGGCAATCACCTGACTCTGGTTGTACCGGGCGAGGTCCTGGAAGATGGTCAGAGAGGTGACCGGATCATGGTCCGCAATATGCAAAGTGAAAAGGAAGTCCGGGCTACGGTTGAGAGCAGCGGCAGGGTAACCACAAGGTAAAACTGATAATGGAGCCAACCATGAAATCTTATAAGTTGATAATTATAGTTGCCATGGCCTTTTTCCTGGGGGCCTGCGCCCCGGCGCAGAAAAAGTCCACGCCCATGCCCTCCTACGGACCGGAACAGTATCCTGATCCTGGGGCTGTAACTGAAGCGGATTCTCCATCCCTTTTTCAGCCCAATCGCACCCAGTTCCTGTTCGGGGACAACCGGGCCAGGAACGTGGGAGATATTGTCACCGTGCACATTGAAGAGTCCTCGGATGCTGAAAGCAGGGCTAATACGGAATATGATAGAGACAGCACTATGGACCTTAGTTCCATGCCTATTAGTGCAGCAACAGGGGCAATTTTTCCAGGCGCAGGCACCCCAGGCGAGATGCAGCAACAGTTTCAATCACAATCAGATAGAGATTTTGAAGGCGACGGCACCACTTCCAGGGGTTCAGATGTCCAGGCCAGTGTCTCGGCCAGGGTAGTGGAGGTGCTGGACGGCGGAGTGATGCATGTTGAGGGGGCCAGGCAGATCAAGGTGAACAATGAAACCCAGATTATCGCTGTCCGAGGCCTGGTGCGCTCCAGGGACGTGGATTCCAACAATTCAGTATCTTCCACCCAGCTGGCAGATGCCCAGATCGAGATGTACGGCGAAGGCATCCTGGCTGACCAGCAGCGCCCGGGATGGCTTACAAGAGTACTGGGCAGGGTATGGCCGTTTTAACGGTTTACAGGCAAAAGCAAAAAAGGACCGATTATGATTATACCGGGAAAAGCCAAAGCAGTATTTCTGGCAGTAGTGGCGGTATTTGTCCTGGGGATATGGGACAGCGCCCAGGCGGTGCGCTTAAAGGATGTGGCCACCTTCAGCGGGGTGCGCGAAAACCAGCTGGTGGGTTACGGCTTAGTGGTGGGTCTGGACGGCAGCGGTGACAGCCAGGCCTCGCCTTTTACTCTGCGCTCCATGTCCAACATGCTGGAAGGCATGGGGGTCAGCGTCAATCCCGCCGATCTGCAGCCGGATAACGTGGCCGCGGTCATGGTCACAGCCAACATGCCGTCTTCGGCAAGACCCGGAAGCAAGATGGACGTGACTGTTTCCTCCATGGGGGATGCAGACAGTCTTATGGGCGGAGTGCTTATTCAGACGCCGCTCAGCGGGATCGACGGCAATACTTACGCCCTGGCCCAGGGGCAGCTCACCGTGGGAGGATACTCCGTTGAAGGTGATGCTGCGGAAATTACCACCGGCGTTCCCACCGGAGCCCGGATTCCCGGGGGAGCCACCGTGGAAAGGGAGGTACCTTACAGGTTCAACACTCAGGATGATATAGTGGTCAACCTGAATATGCAGGATTTCTCCACCACCTCCCAGGTCACTGAAAGCATAAACGAACATTTCGGACAGAACCTGGCCCATGCCAAGGACAATTCCACCATCCGCGTGGATATCCCTGATGGTTTTCAGGGCAATCTGGTACCTTTTATGGCCGCCCTGGAAAATCTGCAGGTCTCTCCGGACAGTCCGGCCAGGGTGGTTGTGGATGAAAAGACCGGGACCGTGGTCATAGGCGAAAATGTACGCCTGTCCAAGGTGGCCGTATCCCACGGATCTCTGACGGTCATGGTCAGAGAAATGCCCGATGTTTTCATGCCGCTGCCCTTTACCGACGCTCCTCCGGTAATAGCCCCGGAGACAGAGATAGATATTGTGGAGGAAGAGCAACACTTGACCATTATCGAGGGCGCGACCATCAACGAGCTGGTGGAAGGCCTCAATGCCATAGGGGCAACGCCCAGGGACCTTATATCCATTTTGCGCACGCTTAAGGCATCAGGTGCGCTGCACGCTGAACTCGAGGTGATCTGATCATGAGCTCCGCTATATCAAACCAGGGAATGGACCAGCTGCATCAGGGTCGCTCCAGCAGCCGGGACGCAGAAGTAAAAAGCCTTCAGGACAGGTTCGGCTCCGGTAAAGGCGATAAAGAGGAACTGCGCAAGGCCAGTCAGGAGTTTGAAGCCATCTTCATTCAACGTATGTGGGAACAGATGCGCGAAACCGTTCCCCAGGACGGATATCTGCACAGCGATGAAAAAGAGATGTATATGTCCATGTTTGATGAAAAGGTCTCCGTGGAGATGGCCAAAAGCGGCGGCATAGGCCTGGCTGATATGATTTTCGATCAGTTAAGCGGCCAGGTGGAAAAGTCCAATATGGATGCCAGTTCCGATACTCTGCCAAGCATGGGCCAGGAGCCCCAGGGGCAAAATTTTCCTACCCTGGAAGAAGAGGATAATCCAAGGGATGATACCGAGCACAACCTTCGGGTCCAGAGAATCCTGGATATGAACATTCCTTCGGATAGAAAGGCCGAGATGCTGGCCGGGCAGATAGAGGCCGCCTTTGGCGGTAAGAAGCCCGAAGTTCCTGAGCTGAAGCCTGCCAGCGAACCCCCGGATTCTCTGGAGTCTCTGGAAGCTGCGCAGCCTGTGGAAAAAGATGGAGAAGATGATCCTCAGTCTTTGCCCCCGTTGCAGTATCCAGTGCAGGGACAGGTCAGCTCGGATTTCGGCTGGCGGGAGGACCCTTTTACCGGTGAGCAGGCCTGGCATGCAGGAATTGATTTTGCAGTAGAAGAGGGGACTCCGGTAAAGGCAGGCTGGCCTGGTGAAGTCGTCTTTGCCGACAAGGACGGAGGTTACGGCAATAAAGTGATCCTTGAACATCCCAATGGATGGAAGACGGTTTATGCCCACAACAGCAAAAACCTGGTCCAGGAAGGGGATAGAGTTGACCAGGGCCAGGAAATAGCCAGATCGGGTAATACAGGCAGGTCCACAGGTCCGCACCTGCATTTCGAGGTGAGGCAGGGGGATATGGCCTGGGATCCCAACCTGATAAAGGATCGCATGCTTGCAGGACTGGATATAGGACACACGGAATCATAGGTGAGTAATCGTTCACGGGGCTCTCAATGGTGATGCTGGCACTCGGCCTGGGGTCTGTCCCTTGCTAAGTGCTATTGGTGCAGATGCATAAAATTTCGCGTTGGTACTTTTTTTGTTGGTGCTGAAAGTTGGTTGCGGGGACTGTCCCCAGGCCGGTTTCCGGCCCTGAATGGTTACGTAGGAGGTTTGTCATGGATATAATGGCCGGGCTGAAACGTCAAAAGCTGGCATTGAAGCTGCTTCATCTCCTGCTGCAGGAGGAGTATGCTGCTCTTATGAACAACCAGCCGGACAAGGTGTCCTCCCTGGAGTTTTCCCTGCAGGAACTGGTGCGTCAGATGATCCGGGAAAAGGAAGACGTGATAAATGCGGTCCAGGAAGCAGGATTCGAAGGTCTGGGAGATTATATTTCCAGCCTGGATAAAAAAAGAGCTCAGAAACACATGGACCTGATGAACCAGTTGCAGGACGAAGAAAAAAAGATGGCCCTGCAGGCGATGAAAAACGCCACCATGGCCAAAGCCCTTTCCGATCAGAGCACGGCCCTGGCCAGGGAGTTCTTTCAGCAGGTTTCACCCAGAAAACCGGATACTTATTCGGCTGATGGGCGAAGATACGCTGAATTGAGCAGAGAAGGAGGGTTCATCAGGGGGAGGATGTAATGTCAGGCATTCATGCACTTATGAATTCAGGCCGGACGGCTCTTTTTGCCAACCAGAGCGCCATTCAGACCACCGGCAACAACATAGCCAACGTCAATACTGAAGGCTACCGGCGCAGGGAGGTCCGCCTGGAAGAAGCCATGGCCCTGGATACGGCTCCGGGCCAGATCGGCACCGGGGTCAACGCCAAGGAGGTGTTCCGGCATTTTGATTCTTTCATAGAGACTCAGTATAACGACAAGTCCTCTGACAGGGAAATGTGGCAGACCATGCATGAGCAGCTTTCCAGCCTGGAAGCCCTTTTCAACGAGAGCCGCGAGGGCCGGATGAACGAGGCCTTGGCTGATTTCTGGAAGGACTGGCAGGAGCTGTCCAAAAGACCTGACGACAACAATGTCCGCACGGCTCTTTTGGGCAATACCGGCAATCTCACCCAGGCCTTCAGGTCCATGGATCAGGACCTGACCAAAAACCGGGAGCAGATGGACGAGTTTATAAGCCAGGATGTAGACCGGGTAAACGATATCCTGGAGGAAATCGCGGAAATCAACAAGTTGATCAATGTCCGGGAGGTTCCGGGCAAGGTCAACCTCAACGAGCTGCGGGACAAGCGCGATCTCCTGGTCCGTGAACTGGCCGAGAAAGTGGATATCAACTATATGGACAAGGGCGGCGGCGACGTAACCATCCAGACCAAGGCCGGCCATACCCTGGTGGAAGGAAGCGAGACCTACAGGCTCAAATTCGAGGACTCCAAGACCTTTTCTGATTTAAAATCGGATTTTGACGGACAGATTAAGTATAACGGCGATTCGGGATACGAATTTACCATCCAGGTGACCGAAGACGGGGAAATAGGAGGAGATGCAAAATTCAAGGTTTCCTTAGACGGAGGCAAAAACTGGCTTACTGATGATCAGGGCAATACCAGGGAATTTTCCGCAGAGGATTATGACAACCGGGTCACCCTGCCTGTGGATGATATGGAGATATGGTTTGACGATTATTCCAACAATGCACTGGCTGAAGGCGATGAATTCACCATAGTCCCCAAGAGCGGTCTTTACTGGGAGAGCAACACCTCTTCAGACATGAACATCACTCCCCAGGTCATGGGGGACGGGAACCTGAACGAAAGAAGGCTGACCGGAGGGTCCCTGGCCGGTTATTTCAATTTCCGGGATCACTACGCCGGCAAATACAGCGAAAAGCTGGACGCCCTGGCTGAGTCCCTGGCCTGGGAAGTAAACCGCATTCATTCCAATGGGGCCGGACTGGAGCACATGAAGTACGCTGAGGGCACCTACCAGGTAAACAACCTTGAAGCAGCTCTGGGCACCCCCAATGCTGGGCTTCCTCACGGAGAAAAGTTGCAGAACGGGAATTTCACTGTCCATTTTTATGATGAGGATGGGGAGGTTGAGTCTATGTCTCCAAAGTTTCCCACTCAAGATGAGATGGGGAATGATCCCGAAGATTGGACTGGAAATTTTGATCCGGACAAACACGGTTTGGATCATGTAATGAGAGCAATTAACGAATTGGACAATATCAGCGCAGAACCCGTCAACAACCGCCTAACGATTTCAGCAGATGATGATTATGAGTTTTCTTTCAGCGATGACTCCACTGGTCTGCTGGCGGGGCTGGGCATCAACACTTTCTTCCAGGGTCATGATGCGTCCAGCCTGGCTGTCAACGAAAAAGTGCGCGACAATATCGCCCATATAAATGCCGGGTCGGTGAACGGAGCCGGCGAGGCCAATGTGGGGGACAATACCACAGCCAAGAACATTGCAGAACTGCAGGACAGGAAGGTGGATATAACCACCAGTTTTGAGGGCACTACATCCCAGACTATCCAGGAATATTATAATTCCCTGTCAGGAAATGTCGGATCGGATACCAGCATGACCAAGTTCAACGCCGATTACAACAAGTCGCTGACCGACGACCTGGACCGCAGGCAGCAGGAAAAGTCCGGTGTGAACCTGGACGAAGAGATGAGCAACCTCATCAAGTACCAGCATTCATACCAGGCCGCGGCCAGGATGATCAGTACTGCGGATCAGATGATGCAGACCTTGCTTGGCCTTAAGATGTAAACCAGGGGTACAGAGTTATGCGAGTTTCCCACAGCATGATGTATGACAATTTCATGCAGAACATGAACCGGTCCACCACCGAACTTATGGAGCTGAACAAGCAGGCCTCCAGTCAGAAAAAGGTGAACAAGCCTTCGGACGACCCTGTGGGCATGTCCAGGATTCTCGGTTACCGTGATTCCATATCCGCCCTGGATCAGTACCAGTCCAACGTGGATACGGCCAAAGGGTGGCTCAACCTGGCAGACGAAACCCTGATGCAGGCCAGTAACCTGCTTATCCGGGCCAAAGAACTGGCCGAGCAGGGTGCTACAGGTACCCTGAGCCCTGAGCAACGGGAGATCCTGGCCGGTGAAGTAGAGCAGGTCTTCGACCAGATGCTCAACCTGGCCAATACAAGGTACGAGGGCAAAAGCATCTTTGCCGGGCACAAGACCGATGGTTCAGCTTTTGAGAAGCTTGAAAAGGGAAGCGTTGAAAGCAACCAGGACCAGTTACCGGACAAACTGGAGGTAGCAGATGACGATACCGGCAGTTTTGTCAGTGGACATCTAAATGAGGGTGTAAAGGTTACATTCAGCAAAGATGAGGAATATACTCTTGATCCAGACAAAATTGTTTCCGAGAAAGGCACGGATTCAGAGCGGGCTAAGCTGGAAATTGATCTTGGATATCCCCCGCCCGCGGGATTTAAGATCAATGAACTAAATCTGGTAGATGAAGACGGCAGTGGCATTAACTTGGAGGATTCTGGATTCGACAGTATTCACGCTCTGGTAGCTGCGCTTAGCGGGAACGATTATATTCATGATGTAGAATACATTGACAGTGGTGAAGATAAAGGAAAACTTATTATCTATGGAGATTCCGGGGAGGAGATTAATGTCAGTGGCGACTTTACTCTTACAGAGGTTACTTATCAGCTGGAGACCATGGACGGTAAGCAAATAAGCGAGGATCCACAAAGGCTGCAGTGGGATGAGGACCGAGATGCCTACAAAATTCAGTTCAGTATGGAAGATGACGAGGAGAATGAAGAAGATCAAGAACAGATTACAATAAGATTTGATCCTGATTTTGACCCCCTTGATTCCGGACAGATAAGTTTTGATGAGGATGACGATCCAAAGCTGTGGTTCATGCCCACCCGGCCGGCGGTGGAATACAAGGGAGATGACGAGGATACCAATAACTTTTCAGTGTATGCAGAGAAGCTGGAAAAGGATGATGTGGAAGTCTTTGGCTCCTTTGATAAGAACGTAAATCTGCGGATAGACAAAAAGATTGATGAAGATGGCAATGTCGAAGGCGAGGATGCTGACTACAGCGGAGGAGATCTGGCCAGAATAGAATATTCCTACAGCCTGGACGGCGGATCCACCTGGAACGAAGGCAATACTACCACCAACAACAGGTTTATGGTTCCGGGCGGAAGAGTGGAAGTAGAGGATGATCTGGATAGACTGTCAACTGGCGACCAGATAAATATCCGTCCGCACAAGGCGTCCATCAACTTCGAGATTTCAGCCGGGGATAATATCCAGGTCAATGGCATAGGCAAGGATATCTTCGGAGGGATTTACAAAAACAGCGACGGAGAATATGTAAAAGATCCCGAGGGTCCTGAAAATGTATTCGAGACTCTGGGAGAGCTTATAGGCTACCTGGAAAACGATGACGAAGAGGGTATTCAGAGATCCCTGGCCAACATAGACGATACCCTGAAGCACATCTCTTCGGAGCTTGCCAGCGTAGGAGCGCGGGAAAACCGGCTGGATGTGGCCTCAACTGTTTTGTCCGGTCTGGAGCATAATGAAAAGGAACGGTTGAGCAAAATCGAGGATGTTGATGTGGCAGAGCTCATGTCCAGGCTCATGAACCAGCAAATGACGTACGAAGCGGTACTCAGGTCATCTTCCATGATCATGCAGATGAGCCTGGTGAACCATCTCTAAGAAGGCGGCTATGCTTATACTGACACGTCGCGCCGGGGAAAGCATTCACCTGGGCGAAGACATAATCATATCCGTGCTGAGCATGAAGGGCAAGCAGGTCAAGCTGGGAATAGAAGTGCCCGAAGACCTGCCGGTGTACCGGGAAGAGGTGTTCAAAAAGATTCAACAGGAAAACGAGCAGGCTATACTGGCCTGTTCCCAGGACTTTATGGCGGCAGCTGACTTATGGACCAGACAGAACAGAAAAAAGTAGACACAAGACTGGGACAGTTCATCCTGGAGGAGGACAAGTCCATTCACTTTCCCCGCGGTCTCATCGGGATGGAACGCTTTAAGGAGTTCGCCCTGCTGCAGATAAAGCCGGATTCGCCTTTTCTGCTGCTGCAGAGTCTGGATGATTCCAGGCTGGGCCTGCTTGTGGCTGATCCTTTCTCGTTTATCAGGGAGTTCGAGGTGCGCCTGAGCAGCGTGGAGGAGAATGTTCTTCAGGTGGAAGACAAAAAAGATCTGGCCATCATGGTTACTGTTTCCATTCCCAGCGGCAACCCAGAATCCGCCACCCTGAATCTCAGCGGTCCTATAGTGATAAATTCCAAAAAAAAGCTCGGCCTGCAGAGTGTGCAGGCCGAGCCGGGAACCAGAAGCCGGGTACTTCTTTCGGAATTAAAAAGCGTACCCGACCATTCCGATATTACTCATTTGTAGCTCCACCCATCCAGTTTTCAAGATCTTCGCGGATCATCTTCTCGGCGGTCCTGCGGGCATCCGGCTGATATGATCCGTCTGCAACCCGCTCCTTGAGATTCTGCACCTTTTCCATCCTGACTTCATCACTGTTGCCTGCCGCCTTCATGGCGGTCTGGTGCAGCTTCGCCCCCTGGGACAGGGTGACCCTGTCTCCGCTCTGGGCCTGGGATGAGCCCTGGCTGGAGCCCTTGTCCGCCTTGGTCTTTTCTGTCTTGGACTGCTCATATGTCTGAATCCCGGTGGGAAATCCTTTTATCTGCATGGGTACCTCCGTTGGTTTCGGCTGGCGCCTTACCCAATATATCGGACAAATCCGCCGCGACTTAAGCCTGAAAACAAGTTTTGCTCATCGCGGGATAAATGTCAAACATTTCAATCTCTAGCCCAGGAAAAATCTGTTTTCATGATAAATTAGAGCATTGTTTCGTTTACCTTGTCCAGGGTTATCTCCCAGAGCTTGCGAAGAATTATGTCTTTTTCCTGCATGCTCAGTTCTTCCGGGCCGTCCGCTCCGGGTTTTAAAACTTTCATGTCCTCGCCTGTGGGAGGATAATGAAAGATCAGGTCTTCATCGGTTTCCCGGCGCAGTTCGGCCTTGATCTCTTTTACTATCTGGTTCTGGGTATCGGCTGTGATCAGGTTTTCAACTATTTCTCTGGCTACTCTCTCCACCATGGCTCTTCTCTTTTTTTCTCTGGATGTTGAATGTGGGTCTTCTCCCTGGGGATCACGCAGGTATCTGGACAGCCGGGAGAGTTTACGCCCGTTGACCAGCTGGCGATCATAGTTTTGAAACATGTTTTTTACCAGGGACTGATTAATTGTCATATTTAGCCTCTTCTATTTATGTGTATCGGCAAATTATAAAATAGCTTTAGAAAAAAACCTCTTTTTTTTCCTTTTCAGGGCGCTTTGTTGAGGGACTGAGAAAGACATCTTATTTCAACTGGTTAGGCTCAACGTAAGCATTCAGGGGGTGCCGGAACCGGCCAGGGGACAGTCCCCGCGACACCTCTACTGCACAAAATAACCTGACAAACGCGAAATTGTGTGAACCTGCTCAGTTAGTGCTTAGCGGGGGACAGTCCCCAAGCCTGGTGCCAGGGACTAAAACTGAGTACCCCCTGAATGCTTACGACTCAACGGGTATTGTCTGCAGGATATTTTTTTTCATGGAGATTACCAGAGCCGGGCCAGAGATTAAGTCTGCATGAACTACTGCCGGTTTTTAAAGCGGTCTCTTGATCCCTGGATTCCTTGATCCCCAATACCTCAATTCCAGATTCCTGAATGATTCAATTTAATCCCTGCTTCCGTCTGTATAACTTATCCTTGAAGCATTCCAGGATATTGTCTACAACACATACTTTGCCCGCTGCAGGGGCCATGTGGACGGTTACCGACAGGTTTGCCTCGGTTACGGTTTATCAGTTGCCGTGTTTTTTTTATCGGTCCAATCTGTCCAGCCGGAGTATCGCTATTCATGAACCTCTAACCATGCACAACCTCACAATATGAGTATTGACAAAATTTTACTCGCCACCAAAATGGAAAGCAGAGGCGCCAGGAACATGGCCCAGGAGATCATGGCCTGGATGGAAAAAAGAAACTGCAGTTCCTGCATGGCCGCCTTTCCTTATGAAAAGGACATGGAAGACCTGCCCTGGAACACCCCTGATCTTATCCTGGTCCTGGGCGGGGATGGGACCATGCTGAGCGTGGTGCGCACCCTGCTGGACTGGCAGGTGCCCTTTCTGGGGATCAACCTGGGCAAAGTGGGGTTTCTGGCCGAGGTATCCCCCCTGACCTGGAAGGAGCAACTGAGCATGGTCCTGGAATCCGGCGGCCGGATCTCGCGCAGGATGCTGCTGGAGTACTCCATTTTCCGTGGAGGACGCAAGAGGGATACCGGGGTGGCCGTCAACGAACTGGTGGTCAGCCGGGGGGAACTGGCCAGGATAATCTCCCTGGACCTGGAGTCATCCCAGGGCGCCCTTGAATCCATACGGGCAGACGGCCTCATTGTCTCCACTCCCACAGGCTCCACAGCTTACTGTATCTCCGCCGGAGGCCCCCTGGTCCACCCGGAAATGCAGGCAATGATCCTGACCCCGGTATGCGTTTTCCTGCACGATTTCAAGCCCATGGTCATGCCGGCCTCGGAGTCCATACTGCTGCGCATCGGCAACTCCACCCAGGAAGCCTACCTGACTGTAGACGGACAGACCGGTTTTGTCCTAAAACCAGGTGATGAGCTGAGAGTCAAAAGATATCATGTGGACCTGCAGCTTCTCATGTGCCGCGATGAGGGTTTTATAAACAAGCTCAGGTATAAAAAGTTTTTTATCAGGGGGTAGAGTTGGCAAGGCTGCCGCACATTTCATCGGTTTCCAATGTATATTACGGCCAGGATCCGCACCTGGATGCCTGGCTCCTGCATTTCATGCTGGAAAACAATATCGAGCACCTGGTCAATCCCAGGGTCAACGCTTCAGCTGAACAGCTGCGGTTCATGGTGGACATCGACGAAGGCCAGCTTTTCGCTCCATGCACGGACTGGATGTTCGCCAACCTTCTGCAGACCAGGATGAGCCCGGATCTAAAAAAAGAATACCTGCAGACCTGGAAGAAGCTGATTTTTCTCATTAGAAACTATTCCAGCGACGATTTCGTCAAAAAGAAGGTCCTCTCCCTGTGCAAGCATATTCTGGGCAAGGTGCTCAGGTCGCCTTTCATGATACCTTCCAGGCTGCACAAAAGGATGCTGGATATTTTTCTCAGTCAGAACACCCTGCAGGATCCTTACCGGGAGCGCAAATGCACCTACAACCGCAGAGCTCTGGAGTTCATGCACACCCCCGGATTTTTCAGGTTTATAAGTTCCTGTCCCAGTTCCACCATGAGCTGCGAGAAGATACAGGACCTGCGCTGGGAGCTGGATCTGCTGGAACTCAAGCGTTTTTTCTGCCTGTCTACATGGGACAGCATCTGGCAAGAAGAGGATTTCGCCCCGGACCAGCAGGAGATAGAGCAGGAGCTGAGCCGAAGCTGGCAGGACTTCCGCGAGGTAATGACCAGTCTTTTCGGCCCGGAAAACGTATACCGGATCAAGATACTCTATCTCCCCAGCCAGAGCGGAGGGCTGGTCTATGATATGCAGGTGATAAAAAATCTCATCCGCCAGGGACACAAGGTGACCCTGGCCCTGAAGGAGGGATTCTACTACGAGTACCCGACTCTCTGGGATTGCTATGCAGACAGTGTGCTGGCTCATCTGCTCAGTGAAGCCAGCTTCCTGGAGGAGAGCCAGGCATCCAAAAATGATTTTCTGAAAAAACAAAGGGAAAACAACCTGGTGGTCATCTCCGACGGCAGCAGGGAGAGACTTAACCTCTACCGTACCAGTGTCACCTTCTCCCGGGCCTGGAAAGAATCTGACCTGGTGATTGCCAAGGGCCTGGGAAACTATCGCAGGCTTATCCAGAACTCTTGTGCTTTTACCCGCGATATTCTCTGCCTGTTCAGGGATGAAGATTATGAGGTGAAGTTCGAATTCAAGTCCAAAAGTTCAAGGGTGCGCAAAATTACCGAAAAGGAGATCCTGGCCAAGGCGGAAAACATCAAGAAGCAGATGGCTGAAGTCAGGAGGCAGGGGCAGAGGGTGCTGTTCTACAGCGCCATCATCGGAAGCATACCTGGACAGACCAGGACCGCCCTCAGGGTCCTCAATACCTTTGTGGACTATATTCGCAGCCGTATGTCCGGTACTTTCATCATCAATCCGGCCGAACATTTCGAGCAGGGTATGGATGGAGACGACCTGATGTACATGTGGGAGATCGTGCAGCGAAGCGGCCTCATAGATGTCTGGAGATTTCAGAGTGTGCGCGACATTGAAAAGAGCTTTGAGCTTATGGGTGAGCGTGTCCCGCCTGTCTGGGCGGGCAAGGACGCTACCTTTTCCACGGGCTGTACCAAGGAAATGCACATTGCCTTAGACGTGCAGAAAAAGTATCCGGAGATGCAGATCATCGGACCCAGCCCGGAACAGTTTTTCAGGCGCAGGGAGTACGGAGTGGGCAAGTTTTTTGACGCCAATATAGAAAAGGAACCGGAGCAGTATGCCAGTTTTTAGAAAAGCGCGGGATTTATTCACAGGCTGGCTTGCAGGATATCCTTGCTGGGCGGTGATCCCGGCCTTCCTGGTGCTTTTTCTCTGGGGGTGCGCCCCGGAAGAGCCCGTTCTGGAACCCGAGCCGGTGGATATTCCACCCCTGTTTGCACCGGTGGACGGCCGGGAAGTCGTGGGGATTGTGCAGAAAGACCTTCAGGAACAGGGCCTTGACAGCTGGGAAGACCTGGCTCCGGCCCTGGAAAAGAGCCTTGATTACGTCAGGACCAGGGACGGCGACCAAAAGGCGGTTTGCCAGCCGGAGCTTTGCCTGACCTGGTCGGATATAAAAGAAACCCTGGAACTTTTTATCCAGCTTTTGCCGGATATTGACCGCAACCCTGAACTGCTTAAACATTATTTTGATTTTTACGCGGTAAACCCTGACGTGCTTCTCAC
The DNA here is from genome assembly GCF_000174435.1 of Desulfonatronospira thiodismutans ASO3-1. Taxonomy (NCBI): domain Bacteria; kingdom Pseudomonadati; phylum Thermodesulfobacteriota; class Desulfovibrionia; order Desulfovibrionales; family Desulfonatronovibrionaceae; genus Desulfonatronospira; species Desulfonatronospira thiodismutans. The sequence continues at coordinate 60,137 of NZ_ACJN02000003.1, read as the reverse complement.
CGGCTATTACGAGCCAGAGCTTAAGGCTTCCAGGGAGAAACATGATGATTTCAGGCATCCGGTTTATGGCAGGCCGGACAACCTGAAAAGTGTTGATCTGGGCCAGTTTCACCCCCGCTGGAAAGATCAGAGGCTTTATTACAGGCTGGAGAACGGCGAAATAAAGCCCTATTACAGCAGGGGGGAGATAGAACTGGAAGACGCCCTGGCCGGACGCGACCTGGAGATAGCCTGGGTTAAGGATCCCATTGACCTGTTTTTTCTGCACATCCAGGGATCGGGAAGGCTTAAGTATCCAGGCGGAGATTACAAGCATGTCCTGTACGCCGATAGAAACGGCCATCAGTATGTTGCCCTGGGCAGGGTCCTGGTGGATCTTGGCTTTCTTGAGCAGGACGAGGTGAGCATGCAGTCCATACGGGCAGTACTTCAGGAAAACCCGGATATAAAGCATGAGCTCATGGCCAAAAATCCCAGTTATATATTTTTTCACCTGGATGACCAGGGCCCAAGAGGCTCCACGGGGCAGATACTTACCCCCTGGGTCAGCGTGGCCAGCGATCCGGAGGTTATTCCCTGGGGTTCTGTCATGATAATGGATGCAGAACTGCCGGAATACCAGGGTCAAAAGACCCACATCCAGGGGCCGGTAACCGCTCAGGATACTGGAGGAGCCATCCGGGGCAGACATCTGGATTTTTTCTGCGGTTTCGGGGAGAGGGCTGAATATATTGCCGGCAAGATGAGCGACAGGGCTGATATTTTTTTCATGGTTCGCAAATATGGTAAGAATTAACGAAATACTGGACAAGGTTTCCGGTTACCTTTCCGGGCCGGACCAGGCCCTTATACAGAAGGCGTACGTGTTTTCCGCGTCCGCCCACGCCGGACAGATACGCTTGAGCGGAGAGCCCTATCTGTCTCATCCCCTGGAAGTCTCGGACATGCTTGCCGACCTGCATCTGGATGCAGACACCATTGCTGCAGGTCTTCTGCACGATACTGTGGAGGACACCAAGGCCAGCCTGGAGGAGGTCCGGGATCAGTTCGGGGAGGAAGTAGCCAGGATAGTCAAGGGTGTGACCAAGATCGGCAAGATGAGCTTTGACTCCAAGGAGGAGGCCCAGGCCGAGAATATCCGCAAGATGATCCTGGCCATGGCCGACGACATCCGGGTCATCCTGGTCAAACTGGCCGACCGCCTGCACAATATGAAGACCCTGGAGCACCAGAGTTCATTCAAGCAAAAGGCCGTGGCCCAGGAAACCATGGACATATATGCCCCCTTGGCCAACAGGCTGGGCCTTTATCGGCTCAAGATCCAGCTGGAGGACCTGAGTCTTCGGTACATGAAGCCGGACGTCTATTTTCAGATCCAGGAAGGGGTGAACAAGCAGAAGGTCGTCGGCGAACAATATATTCAGAAGGTCTGCCAAAACATTGAGGAGATACTGGAGCAAAACTCTATTGAGGGGCGCGTTTCGGGACGCATGAAGCATATTTACAGCATCTACCACAAGATGGTGCAGCAGGGCCTGAGCCTGGACCAGGTCTTTGACATTATCGCTTTCAGGGTGCTGGTGCAGAGCATAAAGGACTGCTATGCCGTACTGGGACTGGTACACTCCATCTGGAAACCGGTGCCCGGGCGGTTCAAGGATTATATATCCATGCCCAAGGCCAATATGTACCAGAGTCTGCATACCACTGTCATCGGTCCTGACGGGGAACGTATTGAAATCCAGATCCGCACCGAGGAAATGCACAAGATGGCTGAGTTCGGGGTGGCTTCACACTGGCGCTACAAGGAGGACGGTAAAAACAGGTTCAAGGACAAGGACGCAGAGAGATTTTCCTGGCTCAGGCAGATTCTGGACTGGCAGGAAGAGCTCAAGGACCCCAGGGAGTTTATGGCCTCACTGCGCTTTGATCTTTTCGAGGACGAGGTTTACGTTTTTACTCCCCGCGGGGAGGTCAAGGAACTGCCAGAAGGGGCCACACCCATCGATTTCGCCTACATGATCCACACTGAGGTGGGGGACCGCTGTGCCGGAGCCAAGGTCAACGGTAAGCTTGTGCCCTTGAATACCGTTCTTAAGAACGGGGATACAGTAGAGATCATCACCGACCCTCACCGTCATCCCAGCCGGGACTGGCTCAGGTTAGTGAAGACCGCCAAGGCCCGCACCAGGGTCAAGCAGTGGATCCGCAACGAGGAGCGACAGCAGAGCATCGCCCTGGCCAAGGAGGTCCTGGAAAAAGAAGGCCGCAAGATGGGCATAAACATCAACAAGGTCTTAAAGCAGGGACAGCTCCAGCCCATAGCTGCGGATTTTTCGTACAAGTCGGTTGACGATCTGCTTTCAGCCGTGGGGTATGCCCGCATTACTCCCAGGCAGGTCTTAAACAGACTTCTGCCCAGGGAGGAACAGCGCCCGGCCAAGGGGGAAGCAGGCGATCAACAGGAAAAGCCGGAGGAAAAACCGGCACCACAGGTGGCCAAAAAGGAAGGGGTACAGATAAAAGGGGTGGGAGATGTCCTGGTAAGGTTTTCCAAGTGCTGCAACCCGCTTCCAGGGGACCCCATCGTGGGCTACATCAGCCGGGGAAGGGGAGTGACCATTCATACAGCGGACTGCGCCAACTGCCAGGAAATGGAGCCCGAGCGCAAGCTTGAGGTGTCCTGGGCCGGGGAGACGGACAAGGATTTTCCGGCCAAGATCAAGATGCTGTGCCAAAACCGCAAGGGCGTCCTGGCCAAGATAAGCGAGCTTTTGACCAAGGAGGACGTCAATATTGACGCAGGCACGTTCAAGTCCAATGTGGACGGAAAAACCGAGGTGGTCTTCACGATCATGGTTCAGGACTCCAATCACCTGTATTCGACCATAGAAAAGCTGCGCAAGCTGTCCGAAGTGCAGGAGGTCATACGCATTGCAGAATAGAGAACAAAGGTCAGGGATCAAAGGTCAGGGATCAGAGGACCCCGGTGAAACACGCTGAAAGAGAACCCGGTTTCACGGGGCAAGCAGAAGTCAGAGATAAGAGGGCAGCAAGCAGAAGTCAGGAGACGGGGGACGTCGCTGCGGATAAGTTCCCCTGCCGGGAAATGTAACCCCGGCAGGGATTTTTTTGTGGGTGGCCTGGCTGGTTTCAGCCATTCATCGGGCTATACCCTCTGGATCTCAAAATTCAGGTCTTCACCGGCCAGGGGATGGTTGGCGTCCAGGGTCACAGTCTCATCCTTGACTTCGACTATTACCGCCGGGAACTCCTGGCCTTCAGGGTGCTTGAGCATGAGCTGCTGGCCCACGTTCTGGGGGATTTCATCAGGAAACTTGTCCTTGGGCACATCAATAATCATGTCGTCGCGCCTGTCCCCATAGGCCTGGTCCTTGCCGATGGTAACCTGCTTGCTTTCACCCTCGTCCATATCCCGGACAGCATCCTCGATGCCAGGGATAACCTCACCTTTGCCCATGGTAAATTCCAGGGGTTCCTTGTCCTGGGAGCTGTCAAACACCGTTCCGTCATTGAGCTTTCCGGTGTAATGTACTTTTACCTGGGTGCCGTCTTCTACTTTGGACATCAATCTTCTCCTTTGGTTTTTCTCACCCCGCACTTACTTTTTCCAGAGCTGTTCCCGATTCCAGGTGCGACAGCTATGTGCAACCAGCTGACGGCCTGATTAACAAGCCGGAAAAAGTAAGTGCGGGGTGGATTTTACTTTTTATTTATCTGGACCTTATTCACGATTTTCTGGTAATATTCCTGGTGTTCTTCCAGGTTCACGGGCCGTTTGCGCATGATGTTCATCCTGGTGACCATGAGATTGAGCTTCTGGATGCGGCGGTAAGCCTCTTCTTCTTCCCGGCTGTTTTCAAGAAGTTCTCTCGTGGTGGCGATTTCTTTCTGCAGCTCCACTTCAGGTGGAGCGTAGCCTGCATTTTTAAGGATCTTGTAGGCTATTCGCATGTCCGAAGGGATGTTTGAATCATCAGCAAGATCCAGAGGCTTGCCCCGTCCAGGCAGGTTTTCAAAATCTCCCTTCTTCAGGGCCTCCAGAATCCTTTCCTCGGCTTTTTGGGCAAAGATGTCCACTGTTATCCCTTTATGCAGATCATGGGCTTGAGCTTTGCTACCTTGCGGGCCAGAGAGCTGTTGTGGCTTACCTCCACCACACGGCTTACATCCTTGTATGCTTCCGGGGCTTCTTCGGAAAGCCCCTTGAAGCTATGACTTCTAACTTCGATATTCATTTTTTGCAAATGGTCAATAACCTGACGGCCGGGATATTTTTTCACCGCCTGTTTGCGGCTCATTACTCTGCCTGCTCCATGGCAGGCAGATCCAAAACTTATACCCATTCCTTCCAAGGTTCCGGCCATTATATAGGAAGAAGTGCCCATGCTGCCGCCAATGAGCACCGGCTGCCCCACCTGGACATACTCGGCAGGCAGATCCGGATGTCCGGGGCCAAAGGCCCTTGTGGCTCCTTTCCGGTGTACGAAGAGCCTGATGCTTCGCCCTTGAAATTCGTGATCCTCTTCCCGGCAGGTGTTGTGGCAGACATCATAGAGCATGGATATACGGGCATCGGGAAAGACAGTTTCAAAGCTTTCCCGGGCCAGGTGGCTTAAGATCTGGCGGTTGGCCAGGGCGCAATTTATGGCTGCTCGCATGGCCCCCAGATACTGCTGCCCGGTATCGGAAAAAATCGGGGCGCAGGCCAGATCCCTGTCCGGCAGCCTGATCTTCTGCCTGGCTGATTCCTGGACCATGAGCCTGATATACTCTGTAGCCACCTGGTGCCCCAGCCCCCTGGAACCGCAATGAATGCTTATGACCACGTCGTCCTTGCGCAGTCCAAAGGCCTGGGCGGCGTTGTCGTCAAAGATTTCCTGGATGGCCTGGACTTCCAGATAGTGATTTCCCGAGCCCAGTGTGCCCAGTTCCCGGTCCAGGCGTTTGCGGGCCTTATCGCTTACCGCCAGCGGATCCGCCCCGGAAGCTGTACCGCCTTCCTCGGTTTTTTTCAGGTCCGAGCTTGTTCCGTATCCTCTGCCTACAGCCCATTTGCCCCCCTGGGCCAGCATCCGGTCCATATCTCTGCCGGAAATTTTCAGCCCCTTCTTGGTCCCCAGTCCCGCCGGGACATTCTGATACAAAAGGTCAGCCAAAGTTTTTCTTTCAGCCAGGACTCTGTCTTTGTGAATTCCTGTCACCAGCGTACGCACTCCGCATGCGATGTCGAACCCCACTCCTCCAGCGGATACGATACCCCCCTGGTGAGGATCAAAGGCGCCGACTCCGCCTATGGGGAAACCGTACCCCAGATGGGCGTCCGGCATGGCCAGCGCTCCGTGAACTATGCCCGGCAGAGTAGCCACATTGGCCAGCTGCCTGAAGACGTCCCCCTCCATGTCCGCCAGGAGTTCGTCATCGGCAAAAATGAAGCCTGGCACACGCATGGGTCCTTCAGGTTCCAGGCGATGTATATATGAAGAGACTCTGGTAGGCTTTTGCATGTTGGTATAGCTTAACAATATCCGGGTTAATCTTTTAAACTAATACACTCCAGAAGGTTGTCAAATCTTTATACATCAACAATGCAGGTGGCAATATATTTTCCGTTTTTGTCCTGCCACACCTTCAGCCCGTTGAAACTTGCTCCCTTAACTTCTACTTCGGGCTGGTGCCTGAGGCTGTCCAGGGATTCTCCAAGAACTCTGGCCCGCAGTCGGCCATCATTGATGTCTGCCTCGATCCAGGAGTAAGCAAATCCCTCGGCGGAAACCAGGAAAATCAGTTCGTTGAGGAAATCGAAAAACAGTAGTTCCGGGTCATGGCCTTCCAGGTTTATTATCCTGGATTCTTTACGGTGTATAAGTTCAAGGTCACACATAACCGCCATGAGAGCCAGTCCGGCCTGGGCGAAAGCCTGCTCCAGGCTGGGGCCAACCCCCTGAATGCCGATATCCGCCCTGTGATCCAGGTGTTTCCAGTAAGCGTTATTCATATTGCAAAGAGTTCGCCCTGGTTGAATTGTTTTGAGTTCTGCATGCAACCGGGTTGAAATATTGCTGCTGAATTTTCCTGATTCTGCCGTCTCAGGGGTTTTGTTTGTGTTCCGGGTGGTGTTATTATTTGCACTATATTGACTTTTGGTAAGAATATAGTTCATATTAGAATTTATTTCAAACATTATTGCGGTTATTTTTGATCTGCTCAAGATGACTTGCAGTGTAATGGATTTTCGGAAATGGCGCAGCATCAGCAAAGATCTGCTTAGGATTGATGCCCCTTCTGAACATGGGTTGTCACTTGTCAACCTGAATTCTAACTGGTTTCCATCCGGAAAGTCTTTCTTTCCAGATGTTAAAGCTATTGGTTTTCTTTACCGAAAGAACCGTTTTCGGATGGAAACTAATTGGAGGTAGACTTATGAAACAGGGTAAGCGCAAAGGAACTTATACCCACAATTATGATCCTGACCGCCTGCGGCAGTTAATCAAGGACAAAAAGGATGCCAAGGCGATCATGAAGGATCTGCAGATTTCCAGGTACAGCCTTTATGAGCAGTTGCTCATGCTTCAGGACGAGGACAACGAACTTTACGAGATCCCAGGGCTTTTGGACCCACCCACTCTGGAAGAGAGAAGATGGTGGAAATACAAGAAGGATGGAGTGATTTTTTCCGAAAAGATGCTCCAGTATACCGGATTTAAACCCGGAGACGCCTTTGAAATGGTAGTTGAAGACGACCGGGTGATTCTGAAAAAAATTTAGAGTTTTATTACCTGGCGGGTACATCCGGACTTGGTATGGCAGGCATCTTGATGAACACAGTCGTCTTTTAGTTATCAGGTTTTTTGCTTTACTGCTTGATTCCTGCCAATTTTTTGAGCCTGGAAAAGTTTCTACATCCTCAGGGAATCGACTTCTCGCAGGGATGCTGAACAACCTGCCTGCATAGCAAAGTATCTTTGTGACGTGTATTCAGCTGTGCATAAAAGCTTAACTGCCAGCAGGAGTTAATCTTTCTAATCAGGAGGTACGCATGGAAGAAGATATTCAAATGCCGCGCCAGATGCGCAAGTCAACCTGGAAAAAGAGAACAGGAAAGTTTAGATACGACATTCATCCGTGGGTATTTTTTGTATCCACGGTGATCATTTTATTGGGAGTGATTGTTACCCTGGCGGCAGGAGATGTTGCACTGGAGGCTTTCGGAGCTATACAGGGGTGGATAACCACGCATTTCGGCTGGTTTTATATCCTGGTCATGAACCTGGTGCTGGTGTTCTGCATTGCTCTAATATTTACCAAGTATGCAGGAATGCGCCTGGGAGGAGAAGACGCTGAGCCGGAGTTTTCCATTATCGGCTGGTTCGCCATGCTCTTTTCAGCAGGCATGGGGATCGGGCTGTTGTTTTTCGGCGTGGCTGAGCCCATGTATCACTACCTGGACAACCCCCTGGGCGAATCCGAATCCATAGAAGCCGCCAGAATGTCCATGGAGATTACTTTTCTGCACTGGGGTTTTCATCCCTGGGCCATATATGCAGTAGTGGGCCTGGGCATAGGCTTTTTCGGCTTTTCCGAAAAACTGCCTTTGTCCATACGCAATATTTTTTATCCGGTTCTGGGAAGACGCATCTACGGCCCCATAGGTAACTTTATTGATATTCTGGCCACCATTGCCACGCTGTTCGGAGTGGCCACCTCCCTGGGACTCGGGGTACAGCAGATCAACGCCGGGATAAGCCATTTAACGGGCATTCCTGAAAATACATTTGTCCAGGGACTGCTCATTGCCGGCATAACAGCTATAGCGCTGTGGTCTGTACTTCGCGGTCTGGACGCGGGCATTAAGCTTTTAAGCCAGATAAATATCGGCATTGCCGCTGTCTTGATGCTCTTTGTCTTTATTCTTGGGCCGACCCTGTTTATTTTGACGGGGCTCTTGGAAAATACAGGCAATTATCTGCAGAACCTGCCGTCTCTGGCCCTGTGGAGCGAGGCTTATGACGAGGGCGGCTGGCAGAGCGCCTGGACCCTGTTCTACTGGGCCTGGTGGATAGCCTGGTCTCCCTTTGTGGGTATGTTTATCGCCAGGGTCTCCTACGGCAGGACCATCCGGCAGTACCTCACCGGCGTACTTCTGGTGCCAGTGGCTGTTACCTTTGTCTGGTTGACCGTATTCGGCAACAGCGCCATTTATTTGGAGCACTTCGCTGAAGTGGGTCTAGCCGACGCTGTTCTGGCAAACATGCCTGTATCCATGTTTGTATTTCTGGAACAGTTTCCCCTGGGAATGCTGACTTCCATACTGGCCGTACTGGTGGTCATCACTTTCTTTGTGACCTCTTCGGACTCCGGGTCCATGGTCATTGACATCATCAATGCCGGCGGAAACCCTGATCCACCCAAGATTCAGAGGGTGTACTGGGTGGTTCTGGAAGGCCTGGTGGCAGGGGTGCTTCTGGTGGGCGGCGGGCTGGTGGCCCTGCAGACCGCCTCGCTCATTACCGGACTGCCCTTTGCCATCATCATCTTCATCATGTGCTGGTCCCTGTTCAAGGGCCTTAGAAGACACTGGCTCAAGTACTACGAGGATTGATGATTCAGGCGTCTAATCGCTGCTTAAAAGACAGAAACAAAAGCGGCCCGCCGGCTGATCCGGCGGGCCGCTTTTTTTGTGGAAGCTGAGGCATGATCCTGGGCTGGATTTTCTTGACATGCAAGGAGGAACACATATAATTTAACTTATATATTAAGTTATGGAGGACAGCATGGGGCAGATGACTATATATCTTGATCCGGAGACAGAGCAAAAGCTCAAGGCTTTTCTGGAAGGCAGCAATATATCTAAAAGCAAGTGGATAGCCTCATTGATCAGAGAACAGACTTCCAGGGAATGGCCGGAAAAGATCAAAAGACTGGCCGGAGCCTGGAATGATTTTCCCGAGGCGGAAGAGTTGAGGAAGGACCTTGCTCCTGATTTTTTCAGGGAGCCCTTGTGATGTATCTTCTGGACACAAACACTGTGATATATTTTTTTAAAGGTCAGGGAAGAGTGCCTGAGCGTCTGCTGGCAATTGCGCCGGGGGAAACAACCGTTTCAAGTATTACAGTTTACGAGATTGAAACCGGTATTGCCAAGTCAAGGCAGCCGGAAAGACTTCGCAGCAACCTGGACCAGTTTTTAAGCATGGTCGTGGTTTTACCTTTCCAAACCCATGAAGCCAAACGGGCCGCCAGGATCAGAGCTGATCTGGAAGAATCAGGCATGCCCATAGGCCCTTATGACATACTCATAGCAGCAACTGCGGTGGCCAATGCCCGGATTCTGGTAACAAGAAATGTGCGGGAATTCAGCAGGGTACAAGGGCTCATGGTTGAAAACTGGTATTAAGTTGGTGTTCATACGTAACCATTCAGGGATGCCGCAATCTGCCTAAGGACAGTAATCACCGTCGAGGACTCCCTGAATAATTATGTATGCACTATTTTTTCGTAACAATTCAGGGGGGCAGGTACCGATCAGGGGGACAGTCCCCGCGACACTTTTCCTTCACGAATACAAAAAGTACAGACAAGATATGAAGTGAAGCTGCATAGTAATTACTCAGCTGGGGACAGTCCCCTGGCCTACTACGAAGATTGATGGTTCAGGCGTCTAATCGCTGCTAAAAAGACAGAAACAAAAGCGGCCCTCCGGCTGATCCGGCGGGCCGCTTTTTTGTTGAAGCTGAGGCATGATCCCGGTGCAGGCTGGTGTAAATGTGCAGCTTCATCATGTTGAAAAACATGGTTTGCCTGGCCATTTAAAAACATCAGCATCGCTGAGAGTAGAGAAAACCGTGAAATCCAGGCCTGGCGCGAAGTGAGAGTGTCGACAGACGCCCAGATGAAGTAAAAACTGCGACATGCCTGCATTCAAGCCCGCCTCAAATTAATTTTTTGCATGCCACACCTTCTAATTTTCAATTAATATCAGATAGTTATCTCTGGTGGGTAAAGATATACAGGCCTGCATCATGCCTTCCAGCGGAACAAATTATTTAAAAAAATTTTTTTCTGTCCTTATACTTGAAAAAGTGTATAAGGAGGAATCTCTTATGGCCTTGAACACATTAACCCAAAAGCTGGTTGATAACTGTGCATGCCCGGAGGACAAAAAGAAGGAAGTGATCTACGATGACAAATGCAAGGGTCTGATCCTGGAAGTCAGACCAACCGGCGTCAAAACCTTTTATCTCAGGTACAAAGGAAAAAGAGGAAAGTATAAGCAGCTCAAACTCGGCAGGGCCTCATTCCTAAGCGTAGCCCAGGCCCGGGAGCTGGCGAAAAACACTTTGGCGAATATTGCCATGGGCAAGGACCCCCAGGAAGAAAAGAGAATCCTTAAACAAGTGCCCACCTTTGAAAGTTTCACCCAGGATCAATATCTGCCATTTATCAGAGGATATAAAAAATCATGGCAGACAGATGAACAGATCCTACGTCTGCATATCCTTCCAAGATTTGGAAAAAAACACTTGGATGAAATCACTCAGGAAGAACTTATCACTTTCCACAAAAGACAGCTGGAATCAGGATATGCACCAGCCTCAGCAAACCGGGCGATCATAATCATAAATTACATGTTCAACCTGGCCATACAGTAGAATGTCTCAGGGGTAAAAAACAACCCAGCCAAGAGTGTGCCTCTCTTCAAGGAAAACACCAAGAGAGAGAGATACCTGAGCGAACAGGAACTAAAGGCTTTATGTGAAGCTATTAGCCAAAGCCAGAACAGCATGCTGGAACCGATCATATCTATGCTGATCCTGACTGGGGCCAGGAAGCGAGAAGTGCTGGATGCACGGAGGGAAGATTTTGATCTCGCCAGAAAAAGCTGGAGGATTTCAAACAGCAAGTCAGGAAAAGCAAGGACCATCCCCTTATCTGAAGCAGCCTTGGGGATTTTGAACAGATTGCCGAAAATAAAGGGTTGTCCTTATGTCTTTGCAAATCCAACTACAAAGAAACCCTTCGTGTGCATATTTAATGGGTGGGAAGGCGCAAGAAAAAGAGCCGGGTTGGAAGATCTGCATGTACACGATTTACGGCATTCTTTTGCTTCTTTCCTGATCAATGCAGGGCGGAGCATATATGAAGTAGCGACTTTGCTGGGGCACAGCCAAATAAAAACGACTATGCGCTATGCTCACCTCGCGGATGAAACCTTGGCGGAAGCGGTGAACACAGTGCCTTTAGGGAAGGTAGCTTAAGGATTGGGATGTGGGCCACCCTGGGTGTATGGGCTCAGGGTGGCTTTTATTACAATAGTTATCAAGCCTCCAGGGCTTTATCCACTAACTTACTGAACTCTTCCAGGGAACCTACTCTTTGGGTTTTTCTGAACAAGCCATTCAATATATCCAGGGATTCAATCGAGTATATCTTCTGGGTCAATCCTGAACCTACTACATCAAACCGTTCGGTCAAGATTTCTACAATTAGTCGTTGAGTAGCCCTGACTTCGGCTTGTCTCTCCCATTTATCCTTCTCGTGCAAAACCTCTTCTCTGCCTTCCTGCCTACCTTGTTGGACCCACTGATCAGCTAAAGTTTCCATTATACTCTCACCTCCTTCTGGAAGTAGTTCCAGAGCCTTTTTATAGTCTTCCTGAGTCAGATACCCAGTGCTTTTTACAAGATACCTAAAGAAAATCTCAATATACTCCAGGGCAGTTCTGTAACCCAAGGACTCAATCAGACCCCGAACAAGCCTTGGCGGGATCTCCTTTACACTGGGGTCGTTCTGGTATTTTATTATCTCCACATAGAACTTGAGCAGGATCTTTTCCCGAACCTTGGCCTCATCTATACCACGAACATTGAAAAAGGCAAAGGAAAAGTCCGGGATATAGACCTTGAAGGAATCCGAAGGCATTTCCACCAGAGCATGGAAGGAAGAGCACATATTTCTGTCGTCCTCCTGACCCTGGTAGATGACTATGGGAATAATCGGAGGCAGCTTGCCATCGACAAGCATGTGCTGCTCCTGGAGATCCAGCCACTGAAGAGCCATGTACTTGAGCACCTGAACGCCTGTAAGTGGATCAGGAGAACTCTTGTGCTCAAAGAGCAGGTAAATCTTGGCGAACTGGTTTTTATAACCTGTCAATCGTACGCTGAAAACCAGGTCTGAGTAGTGCTTCTTGAGCTTCTCATCTACATAAGTTGTAGGTTCCAGTCGCAGGGTATCCAGGTCAAAGCGCTTCTGGAGTTTTCAGACATATGCTTTTTCAGGAAATGCCTGGCGTTATCCAGATTCTGGAAAATCTTCAGGAACAGTCCTTCGTGTGGAGCTTGGTTTCTTTTAGTCGACATATAGATAATATAATCTATCCAGGGGCTGAGGGCAAGGGGCACGGCAAATTTGTTCTCCTTTGTTATGTTCTGTGTTTTTGAGAATTTTTTGTCATCTTGAAATAGTCCAGAACGGGCCTGATTTGTTGGTGCAGGTCTCTCACTTTTTGAGCGATGTCCTTAACTCCTTTGGACTTGAGCAAGCCTATGGCAAAACCTCTCAAGCGATTTGTATTTGCAGGGCCGTTGCCGGTTCTTATTCTGTTTCTGTCTTCGTCATAAGTCCAATCAAGGATATAATGTTTGCTGTTTTCAATACTCCAATGTCCACGATGGATTTGTAATATTCTGGCAGGATCAGCCTTATTTGGATGGTGGCTGGTTACGCCATAAAAAGTGTTTTCACAGACTTTATTGGTTTTTGGGTCATAGCTTTTTTTATGAATGCAAAACGCCTGGCCGACATGGGGAAATTCAAGGTATTCATTTAGCTCAGTGGTAGTCCATATGGAGCGGGTATCTATTCGGCCATGACCTGGTGGATCTTGGAGGCAATAGTCAGGTTCTTTGCGGTGTTCAAAGTAGTTCTTGATGTCGAAGTAGAGAGTGGGCTGGTTTTTTTTGACGGTAAAAAGGTAGGCTGCGTTGCGCCCAACGATGTATTCGGCCAGTTTTTTCTGAGTAAGAAGCGCGTCGGCGGTGATAGTTTTCCCGGAGACTTCTATTTGTTCCAAGATGGGGATAAACATCCCGATTTCGTTTGTCTGCTTCGTTTCTTGGTCATCATCCTCTGCAGGCAGAGCACCTACTTTTTTTGGGTGTGGGTGGTCTTGGATTCATGGCCAACAACACTGGCAATATGGGTTTGCCGGGCATTTTCATCAATGGCGTTTTTCATGGTTTTGCCATCAAAAGCCAGACAAGTGTCTTCGAGGCCTTGATCTTCATTAAAGCGTTGCACAGCCAGGTCTAATTCAACTGGGTCCGCACGGACTAGAACATCACGTATGACGAACTGACTGGGGATAACATATTTTCCATTTTCCTTGCGGCACCGAAACCGTTGCCGGGCCTTTTGTCCCAGTTTGTTGGCCCAGCCATAAATGGCCTTGTAGCCTTTCATTCCGCACAGGGTGGCTGCTGCTGCAATGGACAGAACTGTAGAGATTCGATGACGGCGTCCATGTGTTCTTCGAGGGTCGGTGACAGTTTTGAAGTAATCCGGGAGTGATTCCATCTGTTTAGCATTCATGGTCATTTTGGGTTCTCCTTTTTGATATGCTGGGTTAAGAATGGCACAAGACAACAGTTTTCTGGCGTTGGCTTGAAGCGGCAAGACAAAGATGAGTTTGGGGGATGAAGGTTTGGCACTGTATCCTTGGCCGACTCTTTTAAAGCCTTTGGTCAGTCCAAGCTCTGTCCAGTTTGAGGCGCGGTATACAGTGCCTGTGTAACGTCTGGGATCTACAAAGGTTTCCAGGAGCAGCAGTGGGTGGCCAAAATGTTGTTGCCAATCAAAAGAGATGCGCTTTGCACAAAGCGATAGGATGCGAGATCCCAGGTTTGGCAGATTCCAGCCCGGCAGAATAAGAAAACGAGTGTTGTTGGCCAGAAGCTTCAAGCGGTCAAACCGATGCCGATATTCCCATCCAATCCAACGGTCCCTGGCCGCGCATTTCAAGGCTGCAGCCGAGAATGTAAGCAGGGCAACCCACTGATCAGAGTATGTGGCGACATACCAGAGTGTTTCGCTGATTTTAGGCGAGGCTCCAAGATAGTGATGCTTGGCCATCAAGGACTTGAACAGGCTTTCCTGCTCCCTTTTGATTGGTTGCAGCCTTACGCTGAGCAAATATGAAGGACGGGGCTTTGTGTGCATGGCGAGCCCCTTGTAACAAACTTTCGAGCACTTGTCCAGGATTTGGGGTTAATTCTATAAATTTTTTGAATTTTTTTGTGAGCATAAATTGGCCCTGGGGCAAGGGGAAATTTTTATAGGCAGCAGAGAGTTGGAGCCTGGAATGTAACCACAAAACATAAAAGCCGGTAATCTGGCAAGCTATGCTGTGCAGTAGAAACAAAAAAAGCCACCCTATCCGCTAAAGGACAGAGTGGCTTTTGGGCTGGCAGGAAAGAAAAGGTTAGTTCTGTGCTGCTCTGTTTACGAGCTCAGTGAATTCTTCGAGGGACTGGGTTTTGATCACTTTTCTGTTTAGAGCTCTTAAGTTCTCCAGAGATTGAATGGACTTGATTTTCTCGTGGAGCATACCGGATAGAGGGCCGTATTGCTCGGTGGCGGCATCTATGAGGGTTTCTTGAGTAGCCTTGAGCTCGGCTTGCCTCTCCCATTTATCCTTTTCCTGCTTTATCCACTCTTCAGCCCGGTGCCTTTCTTTCTGAGCGCCCTGCTCCATCCACTGATCAGCTAAAGTTTCCATTATAGCCTCACCTCCTTCTGGAAGTAATTCCAGAGCCTTTTTATAGTCTTCCTGGGTCAGAAACCCAGTACTTTTTACAAGATACCTAAAGAAAATATCGATGTACTCCAAGGCGGTTCTGTGGCCCAAGGACTCAATCAGACCCCGTACCAGCCTTGGAGGAATTTCCTTTACACTGGGGTCGTTCTGATATTTTATTATCTCTACATAAAACTTGAGCAGGATCTTTTCCTGAACCTTGGCCTCATCCATACCACGAACATTGAAAAAGGCAAAGGAAAAGTCCGGGATATAGACCTTGAAGGACTCGGAAGGCATTTCCACCAAGTAATGAAAAGATGAGCACATATTTCTGTCGTCCTCCTGGCCCTGGTAGATGACTATGGGAATAATCGGAGGTAGCTTGCCATCCACAAGCATGTGCTGTTCCTGGAGATCCAGCCACTGAAGAGCCATGTATTTGAGTACCTGCACCCCAGTCAGAGGGTCAGGAGAACTCTTGTGCTCAAAGAGCAGGTAAATCTTGGCGAACTGATTTTTATAGCCTATCAATCGTACGCTGAAAACCAGGTCTGAATAGTGCTTCTTCAGTTTCTCGTCCACATAAGTTGTAGGTTCCAGTCGCAAGGTATCCAAGTCGAAGCGCTTCTGGATTTCTTCAGACATATGGTTTTTCAGGAAGTGCCTGGCATTATCCAGATTCTGAAAAATCTTCAGGAATAATCCTTCGTGTGGAGCTTGATTTCTTTTAGTCGCCATACAGAGAATATAGTCTATCCAGGGGATGGGGGCAAGGGGAAATTTCTGTTAGGCGGAGAAACAGGACTAAATGCTAACTTTTTATTTAGCGCTGCCCAAATTGTGCATTGCTTGAAATGGGTAAATGACGCGCTGAATTGCCCAAAACATACCATGCATGAAATGGGGAATGACAAGGACAAGTTCAAAGCCCAGAATAATCCCAGCTTTTAACAAAAAGTTGAGCTCAAGATTCACCTAACCTTTTCATAGAATACAAACCCTCCACACCGCCAACCGGAGTAAATTTCCGCTCGTCCTTGGAACCCAGGAGGTGCTTGACCTGGTCAAAGACCTCCTGAACAAAGTCCTTGCCGCCGATAACACCAGAATCGGTAAAATACCGGCATCTGTACCTGAAACGCTCTACTCTGGAAATCTTGTAGCCTTTCTTTCTGGCTTTTTCCACGATCTTTTTGTCCATGACCTTGCCTTTCCCCGCATCCACAGCGCCGGTTTCATAAACAAACTGCCTGTATTTGCGGACAATCTCCTTGGGATCAAACTCATTCCATTCCTTCATCCCAAAATCAATGGACAGCAGGCCGTCTTTGTTCCCGGTCTGGGTATGGTAGCCCAAAGAGCACCAGCGGTAATCCTCAGGTTTCTTTACAATACCTGCCCGGATGGGATTGAGGTCCACATAAGCCAGAAGGTTAACCAGGCTTAACCCGTCCTGAACAATCATACTCTTGAATCTATCCCCCCAGAAAAACCCTCTGCGGTTATACTTCTTATTGAAATACCTGGTAAATCCCTGCTTAATGTCCTTCACATAAGCCCCCAGGTTGGTCAGGCGCTTGCGGTAGTCGGATATAAGCACCCCGGTCACATTAAGCTCATCTCCATAATATTTCTGTAGCCTCTCCTTGATTTCATCATCCGTAGGATCAGACTCTGGATACATGCGGATTACCAGGTGGAAGTGGTTGCCTAAAAGTGCGAATCCCAGCACATCAACAAAGTAGAATTGACTGAACTTTTTGATCAGGCCCAGCAGAAAGTCATTGTCTTTATCCTTAATGGGCAGTCCCTGCAGGGCTGTTCTGGAAACAATATGGTATACGCTGGGCTGATTGTCCCGTATAAATCTGGCTATTCTGGGCATGTTGGACCTCCATGAAGGCTTGTGGTTGCTGGGTTGAAAGGAATTTAGCGAAATAGGGTAGAAAAGTCAACTTAAAGAACCTGTCCCCACTCTCTATTGTTCCACCATTTCGACCCAAGTAAAAATCAACAGAGTTCAGTTCAGACAAATCAGAATGCCAATCTTCTTCCGACAACACGTGGGCATTAGTCATAATATGTCTGGGGCTAATCATAAAGCCGGTTCCAGTGCCTAATGTTCCTGGATCAAGCCCATCATGGTCAACAATGGTATGCCCAATCATATCAAAAGGAGGCTTGTCAGTGTCAGCCCACTGCCACTGGAATTCCCGGTTTTTTTCGTCTTCATACAGGCCGAAAGTCTTAGTATCAGATTCTACCTCTGCACCTTCAACCACCCTTGCTTCTAAGTCCACAGCTCCTGGTTCAAAGTCGCTGGTATTATCAAATACACCAGAGATATCTTCTACATAAGGAGTGTCGCTCTCAAGGTCTACAATGACAGTCTCGACGGTACCGTTCTGGGTAATTGTAAACACAACCTCTTGAGCCCCTCCTGTATGCCCTACTATGGCATCTACCTGAACACTGGAACCTACCTCTCCTTCGGTGACTATGTCTATGGATTGAATGGAAAGCTCTACAGGATCTAGAACTTCCAGATTGGCTGCCTGGGTCTCGTCCCCAGTATTGAGTATCAGCTCGTACTCGCCAAGTTCCAAACCCAGCTCTCCCGAATCCACCACAAAGCTGAGCATTTCGGAATCCCCTGCATCCAGCTCAAGGCTTTGCTCTGCACTCCAGTCTATGGCCGGGTCTACAAAAGACAGGGTGACATCCCTTCTCCCTGAATTTTCGCCTTCATTCTCTATCAGGGCAGAGAATGTGGCAGTAGCTCCCATTTCTACGCTTTGATCTTCAAAATTGCCTTTCTGTGTTAGTTTGAGCACTTCTCCTAAATTATTACCAATATAGATAAGATCATCAGGCCCCACAACTAAACTGGTGATGCTGCTTTCTATTCCTATATCCTCTGCTTTAAAAGACCAAACCTCACTGCCCCCTGGATCATACTTGCTTATATATGAAAAAGATAGATCTCTTTGGAAAAAATAAACAAAGTCGTTTTCACCTACTGCTATACTGTTGATGCTAGCGTTACTATAGTCCGGCTCGAGAAACCAATCTTTGCTGCCTTCAAGATCCAACTTGCTCAAAAAACCTCCTGTATAGTCCCAACCTCCAACATAAAGATAACCATCCTTTGCCAAGGATATATCATAAAACGCTCTATCGTCTTTTTCGTAGGACCAGACCTTTTCTCCCTCAGGATCGATCTTATGCACGCTGCCATCTCTATGCCGTGAAGTACTATATACATAACCGTCATGGTCAACATCCAAACCAGAGATGAGAGTGCTATGCCCATCGTAACTCCAGATCTCATTGCCATCGGGATCTATCTTTCGCACGGTTCTATCCAAGGAAGTGCTATAGACATAGCCCTCATGGTCCACAGCTACCCCACTGACATAATCAGTATGCCCATCGTAACTCCAGATCTCATTGCCATCGGGATCTATCTTTCGCACGGTTTTATCCCTAGAAGTACTATAGACGTAGCCCTCATGGTCCACAGCTACTGCCCAGACAGCATCATTATGCTCATCGTAACTCCAGACCTCATTGCCGCCGGGATCTATCTTTCGCAAAGTGTCATCGAGGGAAGCACTATAGACGTAGCCCTCGTGATCCACGGCTAAGTTGCTGACACTGGAAGCGGCCCCCCCGTCAAACAACCAGACCTTATGAAGTTCAACCGCTTCTGGATTAATAGTGAAATATGCCCCATCCATATCAAGAACATCCAGATTCAGCTCATAGTCGTTCTCATGATCCCATCCCTGTGTTTCGACCTCCAGGTAATACATTCCTGCATCCAGTTCCGCCTGGATATACTCGTTGTCATCGTAGGTCTCGGAAACATCTATTACTCCGCCGACACCTGTAGAATCGTAAAGGGTCATAAACAGATTACCATCGTCAGCGTAGTCATATAAAAGCTCAATGTCTACTTTTGCAGACTCTACCAGTTCAAACCTGTAATAATGCCTGGACAGGTCATCGCCTACGAAATCTTGTCTGGACAAGCTATCTCCCAGGCCCAGCTCACCTATATCCAAGGCAGTCACAAAGCTATCCCCTGGTCCATCATCTGTGATTTCAAAGTCTTTAGCTTGTTTTATCTTAGAAGCATTATCCGCCCCTACGGTCACTTCAAAATCATAATCCCCAGCCTCATCTATCACCAGTTCTTCAAAGGTAACACTAGCCTGCGCTCCCTGGAGTGAGTCTACCTCTATGGTCTCATCTATCTCAGTACCAGATATCGCCAGGTTAACAGTCAAGTTTTCAGTCTCAATACCTGCCAGTTCTTCTATATTCACTTCTACTGTGAATTCCTCTCCTGGCTCTGGCTTTTCCGGGGTTACATCAATAGACTGGATGGATAGTTCTGCCTGGTCGGGTTCATGTTTTAGCCAGTCATTTGAAAAATCTTCATGTTGTCCTATTAAATTGATTATCTTCTGAGTAGAATCACCAGCCTCTATTGCAGATGACACTTCATCTACAAGATCTTCATCTACCCCTCTTAAGTAGACCAGATAGCTATCAGGTGTCTCCTCCCAATCAAAACCAATCTGGATTTGATCACTCTCAGGAGTATCCCAGACATACTTGTCGTCATCGATGTCTACATTAGTCTTGAGTTGATCTTCTGAACCAAAATTATCAATTCTTACAGTTGCTCCATCATTAGGAAAAGGTTCAAAATCAAACTGGACAGAATTAGCAGGTTCCTCACGTACACTATCTGCGTCTAAAGAACTCCCATCATCAGCTGCCGTTACTGTATACACGACATCAAACTCAGCCTCACTTTTAAAATACCCTGAAAAATCGGGGTCGTTTTGAAGGTTCTGGATATCTAAGAAGTCTACATTATCATCCCAGCTGGTCAAATATAGCTGTGCTCCTAAAGGATCAACATCTTCATCTTCCTCAAAAAAGGCGCTATCAAACCTGGAACCCATAAAATCTTTTACCAAAGGATCCATCCCTAACTCCAGCTGCTCATTAAGCATTGCTGTAAGCTCTCTACCTTTACTCATAAGCCCCTCCCATTAGATTTTGTTACAAAAAAAGCCCGCTCCCACCATAAAAGGCAGAAACGGGCCTATAAGCCTGTGAATGTCCCAAGATTATTGACAGGTCCAAGGCCTGGTGCAGGGACCAGCCTTGCTCTGTAAAATGGTTTAAAAACACACAATGCTCCTTAATTTAATTAAAGCATACTGTAAATATTCATAAAACGCAATGTCTTTTTCAACCTACCTGAATGAGGTGGTTATTCAGCCTTCCTATCCTTCAAAGCCCGATAAATAGCCTGTCTGGAAATTCACAATCGCTTGGCTACCTCTGTCTGGTACAAAATGGACTTTTGCAGGCACATCTTTTTAAATGCCCTGAAAGAAAAAAGACGAGGAAAAAGGGATCGGATAAAAAGCTGGAAGCTCTGTGTGGGGCTGTGAGGGCTATTTATAAGGATGTGAGGGCGCAGTAAAAAAGCCAGCAGAGTTATCCTTAAATTGATATGGTTGTAAAGCAATTATTTTTCTTTCCTAATCCACCTGATTTTTAAAAGATTCAGGATGAGCCAAATGTCCAAGTTTTACTTTTTTCCCGATAACATCTCAGATTATTGATTGAGCTTGCCAGGAAGACCTTGGGATGTAAGGCCTTCCTGGTGTCTTTTGCAGGTTATGCAGCCTGCTTCTTATTCTAACCGCCCAGGCATTTAGGTATGTTGATGTGCGCTTGAAAAACCAACGATAAAATATATCACCAAACTTACGAATCAGCGCACTAAGCTCTTCGATCTCTTCCCGTTCTTCCTCTCTCACCGCCTTAAGCTTTTCATCCAGCTCCCTGAGACTGTTCGCCAAACCGTTCAGGAAGTTACTGGCTTGAGAAGCAAAATAATCATGGTTCCGGCCTCAACTGTGGAATCATCTGCACCTCTTTGGGTAAGTTTAATCCTCAAATTTCCATTCGACAAAGTCACTTTCGAAAATACCATCTGCAAATACGTGCATCATCGGTCATCTTTGGATTTGTTGACTGTAGCTCTTGTTCACAGCACAGCCCAGTATCCAAGGTAATGCCTCAGCCTGTCTTTCTTCCTGTAGAAGATCACTGCCCAACTAAGTGAATACGGGTGACTAAAGATCATCTCCAAAAGTCGCTTGTCGACGCAAGATTTGAGGCCATACTCATCCACCTTAACTATGCAACGCAGAGTTCTTCAAACTCCTGGGCAATGCCCTGGAGATCAACTTTCTTATTGAAGTCCTCCTGATCCGAAATGTTGCCATCCTCGTAGTCCACAGCCACTCCGAAATCATCCAAGGACTCAGCGGTCAGTTCCCAATCTTCGCTGAACATGACGTATTGTTCGCCGTTCCATTCCAGGTTGAGCTCATCCGAGAAGTTCAGGGTGAGGTGAGCACCATCCACGTCAGCGCTGTCTATACCGATATTCTCCAGATTGCCTTCGACATCGCTGATCTGAATAACAAATGCATCCAGGTCCAGATCCTCCTCCAGAGGTAGCTTTTCCTGGTAGCTGAAGGTCATGCCCAGCTCGCTGGCTTCGTAGATTTGGTGCTCTGAATTTTCGCTGCCAGTGGTTTCAGTGAATACGAGATCGTCCAGGTAGGGGTTTCCCCCCCACTGCGGATGCCACTCTTCTTTGCCCTCCAGAGGTGATCCATAAGCAAAATATTGTGGTTCTTCACTTATTTCAGGAACGGACCAGCCCGAAATATCCTGATAAAAATCGCTATGGCCAAACATCCACACCATATTTTCCACGTTTGACACATCCCAGTCGCTTATATCCTGATCAAATATAGTTTGATAGAACATAGCATACATGTATTCAACATTGGATACATCCCAGTTTCCTATATCCTGATCGAACACGTTAGCTCCCCAAAACATACCACTCATCCCTTGAACATTGGATACATCCCAGTCTCCGATTGTATCGTTAAACATGCTATGACCAAAATGCTCGGCATCATGAAACATCCAGTTCATATACTCAACACTGGATACATCCCAACTTCCAATATCCTGCCTTAAGTTAGAATTTTGGAACATGCCGCTCATATCCGTAACCTTGGATACATTCCATTCATCAATGCTTCCACTGCCGCCATTGTTGAAGTTATAGGCATTATAAAACATGTAGCTCATGTCCGTGACATTGGATACATCCCAGTGACCTATGTCTTCATCAAAATCCGTACCAGCGAAAAGCTCTGACATGTTTGTAATATTGGAGGTATCGATATTTTTATCAGATTTCCAAAAGGTATACTCTGTATTGTGTCTTTCAACAGTAAATGACCCGTCAGAGGCAGCTTCATAAAGCTCGTGCTTTTCAACAGTTATTGTATCGGGTATCGAGTCCGAGCGAACAGTAAAATATGTTGAATCATAATCATAATCCGGATCAGCGTTTTCAGCTTGAGCACTTACCACGACCTCATACTCACCGGGATCATCCAAACTTATCGAACTGCCGTCAATGAAAGTATCAAATTCCACATCGATGCTTTCATCCTGTAGTTCTCCGGGCCTTGTAAAGTTCGAACCCATCATATTGCCATTCTCATCATAAATATTTAGAATAACTTCCAAATCCTCGGTCTCTACCCCGGCGATCTCGGAAACTCCAAAATTAACTGTAAGTTCCTCACCCACTGAAGAAGAGGACGGATTTACCTCCACATAATCAATTAATAGCTGGGAATATCCTTCCTCGTAAACAGTAAAAAATGTTGAATCATAATCAAAATCCGGATCAGCGTTTTCAGCTTGAGCACTTACCACGACCTCATACTCACCGGGATCATCCAAACTTATCGAACTGCCGTCATCTAAAGTGTCAAATTCCACATCGATGCTTTCCCCCCGAATCTCTCCGGGATATTTATATTTACCCAACACACCCCTGCCATCTTCATCATGGATAGTCAGTAAAACTGCCAAATCCTCGGTCTCAACACCGGCGATCTCGGAAACTGTAGCATCAATTGTAAAATCCTCGCCTACTGAAGGACTGGATGGATCTATCTCTATGTTATCTACAGATATTTGGGCAGGAGGATCGTCAACATCTAACTCGACAAGCACATGATTTGTCACATCCCATGATCCTAAGTTCAAAGGCAACCCGTCTACTTCTGTGCTGTCGTGAACCATAAAGCTACCGGAAACCTCGCCCAATCGAACAAAATATGCCCTGGACTCTCCGGTACCATAAAACTGCTCTCCGTCCCGCAAAACGCCTGCACTTCTTATACCGTCAGGATCCATTCCAAGAGAATCAAATAAAGCGATACCCTCCTCCTCGTAACTATCAACTATATCATACCAGTCTGCAATGGCTACTTCTTGCTCAAATTCTTGATTAACCAAATTTTCCAGGTCAGTATCAGTTAAATCGTATTGCTCTGCTGTAAGTGCAAAATCATCACGAATCTCTGGAGTTATCTCGATCACCGAACTGGAAGTGACCGCATCAGCATTATCCGCATCCGCCGTAACCTCAATCGCATACTCCCCAGCCTCATCTATCACCAGTTCTTCAAAGGTAACACTAGCCTGCGCTCCCTGGAGTGAGTCTACCTCTATGGTCTCATCTATCTCAGTACCAGCTATCGCCAGGTTAACAGTCAGATTTTCAGTCTCAACACCTACCAGTTCTTCCAGGGTTACATCTACTGTGAATCTCTGGCCTAGCTCAGGTTCTTCCGGGGTTACATCTATAGACTGGATGGAGAGTCCTGCCTGGTCGAGTTCATGTTTTAGCCAGTCAGTTGAAAAATCTTCATGTTGTCCTATTAAATTGATTATCTTCTGAGTAGAATCCTCAGCCTCTATTGCAGATGACACTTCATCTACAAGATCTTCATCTACTCCTCTTAAGTAGACCAGGTAGCTATCGGGCACCTCCTCCCAATCAAAACCAATCTGGATTTGATCACTCTCAGGAGTATCCCAGACATACTTGTCGTCATCGATGTCTACATTAGTCTTGAGTTGATCTTCTGAACCAAAATTATCAATTCTTACAGTTGCTCCATCATTAGGAAAAGGTTCAAAATCAAACTGGACAGAATTAGCAGGTTCCTCACGTACACTATCTGCGTCTAAAGAACTCCCATCATCAGCTGCCGTTACTGTATACACGACATCAAACTCAGCCTCACTTTTAAAATACCCTGAAAAATCGGGGTCGTTTTGAAGGTTCTGGATATCTAAGAAGTCTACATTATCATCCCAGCTGGTCAAATATAGCTGTGCTCCTAAAGGATCAACATCTTCATCTTCCTCAAAAAAGGCGCTATCAAACCTGGAACCCATAAAATCTTTTACCAAAGGATCCATCCCTAACTCCAGCTGCTCATTAAGCATTGCTGTTAGCTCTCTGCCTTTACTCATAAGCCCCTCCCATTAGATTTTGTTACAAAAAAAGCCCGCTCCCACCATAAAAGGCAGAAACGGGCCTATAAGCCTGTGAATGTCCCAAGATTATTGACAGGTCCAAGGCCTGGTGCAGGGACCAGCCTTGCTCTAATCTGTGATCAAAAAAACAAAAGTGCATTTTGTTCTCCAAACCTGACAAATCTACGTTTGCAATATACCCTAAATTTCCATAAAGTTCAAGGTTTTTTAAACTGATCTGCTGCCTAAATTCTCCTTGTCTTAGCCACATAACTTTTTTGAAGCTTCAAGTAAACAATAACCACCAAAGCATAAATAAACAGACGGTACAAGAGCAAACCAAACAATGGCCATGAAAAGAGGGAGCAGGCCTGATAGCTTTGTGTGAGTGTAATTTGCAAGGGCATGAAGGTAAAAGCCTGCAGAGACACCCCCTACTGACTCTTAATCAGTTACTGCTAAGTCTGCTACTCCCTGGCCTCTTTCAATCTACCCTCCAGCTCCTTGAGACTGTTCGCCAAACCGTTCATTAAATTACTCGCCTGGCTCGCCGGAATAATCATGGTGCCGGCCTCAACTGTGGAATCATCTGCTCCACGTTGGTCAGCATGATCCTCAGATTTCCATTCGACAAAGTCACTTTACTGATTCCATCTGCAAATACGTGCATAGTTGATTCTCCGTCATATCTTTAGAATACCAGCTTTCTTTTTTCAAAAAGCCGGAAATATAGGTGGCCATCCTTTTGGTTAAGGACAGCCACCTTGGCAGTTAATGTTGAGTAGCCCGATTTACAAGCTCAGTAAACTCTTCAAGGGATTGGGTTTTGTAAACCTTTCTGGTTAAGGTCCGCAGGTTATCAATGGAGTCTATGGAGTTGATTTTATCCTGGAGAGAATTCGGTAAAGGGCCAAAGAAGTCTCCAGCTACATCTATGAGGGTTTCTTTAGCGTTTTTTAACTCTGCCTGCCTCTCCCATATAGGTTTCTCAAGCAATATTGCTTCCCTTTCCTCTTCCTTGCCCTGCTGTTTCCACTGATCAGCTAAAGTTTCCATTATAGTCTCACCTCCTTCTGGAAGTAATTCCAGAGCCTTTTTATAGTCTTCCTGGGTCAGATACCCAGTGCTTTTTACAAGATACCTAAAGAAAATATCAATGTACTCCAAGGCGGTTCTGTGACCCAAGGACTCAATCAGACCCCGAACAAGCCTTGGAGGGATCTCTTTTACACTGGGGTCGTTCTGGTATTTTATTATCTCCACATAGAACTTGAGCAGGATCTTCTCTCGAACCTTGGCCTCATCTATACCACGAACATTAAAAAAGGCAAAGGAAAAGTCCGGGATATAGACTTTGAATGACTCCGAGGGCATTTCCACCAGGTCATGAAAAGATGAGCACATATTTCTATCGTCCTCCTGGCCCTGGTAGATGACTATGGGAATAATCGGAGGAAGCTTGCCATCCACAAGCATATGCTGCTCCTGGAGATCCAACCACTGAAGAGCCATGTACTTGAGTACCTGCACCCCAGTCAAAGGGTCAGGAGAACTTTTGTGCTCAAAAAGCAGGTAAATCTTAGCGAACTGGTTTTTATAACCTATCAATCGTACGCTGAAAACCAGGTCCGAGTAGTGCTTCTTGAGCTTCTCGTCCACATAAGTTGTAGGTTCCAGTCGAAGAGTATTCAGGTCAAAGCGTTTCTGGAGTTCTTCAGACATATGTTTTTTCAGGAAGTGCCTGGCGTTATCCAGATTCTGGAATATCTTCAGGAACAGTCCTTCGTGTGGAGCTTGGTTTCTTTTAGTCGACATATAGATAATATAATCTATCCTGGAGGTGGGGGCAAGGGGAAATTTCTATAGGCGGCAGAGAGTTGGAGCCTGGAATGTAACCACAAAACATAAAAGCCGGTAATCAGGAAAAAACCACCCTATCCGCTAAAGGACAGAGTGGCTTTTGGGCTGGCAGGATAGAAAAGGTTAATTCTGTGCTGCCCGATTTACGAGCTCAGTAAACTCTTCAAGGGATTGGGTTTTGTAAACCTTTCTGGTTAAAGTCCGCAGGTTATCAATCGAGTCTATAGCTTTGATTTTATCCTGGAGAGAATTCGGTAATGGGCCGTGGAAGTCTCCAGCCACATCTATGAGGGTTTCTTGGGCGTTTTTCAGTTCGGCTTGTTTTTCCCATTTCGGCTTTTCTTGATAAGCAGTATCATATCCTCTATCATACCCTCTCTTTTCCAACATATCTGCTATGGTTTCCATGTTTATGCCCCTGACCAAACCATTCATTTTTCAACTCTTTTATTCTGTTTTCATACTCTGACTTCGTCCTCTCATCCCCTTCTCTTCTAAACATTCCAGCAATGGTTCCCATATATTTTTCTCATTCATTCGCTTACAGAGCGGGATAAACTAAGTATTGTATTAATTTTCTGCTACCTTTTCTAGGAGGTCGGTGAATTCCTCTATAGAGGAGCACTTGAAAGACATCTCAAATAGATCGTTCAGGGTATCTACATCTTGGATAGACCTTATTTGCTCTTTGATACTCGGTCTTACTAAATCGAACCTCATTTTTAGGGATTTGATCAGCATTTCTTGAGAGTTCTCCACTTTGGCTTGCTTCTGCCAATAAGGCTTTCTTGTTTGTTCAACCCGCTCCTCTATTTCTCGTGCGGCTAAACCTATCATTTCCTCACCCCCTGAAAAACGTTTGGCATGCTCAAGAAGTCTCTTCTCTGGAATAGCACCAGAAGCCATAACGTATCTGACAATAATGAACAGGTAATCAGTCAGCTTATCGTTATCAGGCAATTTTTCCAAAAGATCATAAATTTCATGGATTTTAGTATCCAGCTCAGGATAATATATGTATTTCAAGAGCAGATGAAATATCTCCATTATGGTGGTCGTCTTGAATGAAGCTTCATCCATCTGTCCGATATCGTGCAGAATATGCCGGAACTGGGGAATGAAATCCTTGTAATACTCAGATGGCAGCTGAAAAAGGTCTTCAAACTGAACACTGAAATTCCAACTCTTATAGCCATTATAAATAACCACCGGAACAATAATTGGCAAGTGCTGGTTGAGTTTACCCTCCACTAAAAGCCGCATCCATTTCTGCACTTGGTAATTCAGGGTCTGCAGTATGGTGAACCTGTACGGCTTGCTTTTGTGCTCAAAGAGGAAATACAGTTCCAGCTCGTGAACCCTGTCATTGAAATAAACCTTGGCTACCACGTCTGAATAAAACTCTTTAAATTCCTCAGACAGATAACCTTCCATATCAATCTCAATGATTGTCAAGTCCAGGTGTTTTTTGATTTCCTCAGGAAGATAGTACTGGATGAAGTCCCGGACAAACTCCTCTCGGCTGAAAAAAACTTTTAAAACAAATGTCATGTGCATTTGGAATCTTCTTGCTCATAGGGTTGACCTATATCTGAAAGTAGAAAGGCTGGCAAGATGTTTTTTACATTTACACTCAAACACAGCACGAACATATAAGCATTGCCCCAAAATGCCAACTTTTAGGACAAAGTTGGCATTTTTCAAAACAGCCTTAACCCACGCCAATCATAGCTTAAAGACGAATAAAAGACTTTTATGCACTCTACGCACAAATAAATTAGCCAACTAAGATGCAATTTATATCATTATACTTGACATAAATGAACTGTTATGGTAGTATTTAAAAATGGCAAACACAAATCATCCCAAAAAGGGTTCCAGCATCACAGTGGAACCGATTAGATCCCAGGAAGACATCAAGTCCATCAAGAAACTTTTATCTGGAAACCCCAGGGACCACCTCCTGTTCACCATGGGCATAAACAACGGGCTTAGGATCGGCGATCTTCTGCAACTTAAAGTCATGGACGTGCAGGGTGTAAAACCAGGAGACACCATCCGGGTTAAGGAGCAGAAAACAGGCAAGACAAACATCCTGGTCATCAACAAGGCCACGCACAAAGCCCTGCAGACGTATCTGTCCCAGACCATGTCTGATCCGGGGGACTTCCTATTTAAAAGCCAGAAAGGAAATGCCCCTCTGACCGTCAGCTACGCCAACAGGATGATCAAAGACTGGTGCAGGCAGATCAACCTCCGGGGCAACTACGGCACCCATACACTGCGCAAGACTTTCGGCTACATCCAGAGAGTGCACTATGGAGTTGGTTATGAGCTGCTGTGCAAGAGGTTCAATCACAGCAGCCCTGCGGTTACTATGCGTTATTTGGGCATAGAAGACAAGGAAGTCAATAACATTTTAATGCATGAAATATAAAATTTTATGCCAAATATAATTTATTCGTAGATTCACTCCAACTAACAATGGACAATATTCTTACCTGTCATCTTTCTCCTACACTCTACTACACAAAATTTCAATATATTAACACTTGCTGTCATTATATATTAACAGAAAAGAATTTTTATACTTTGAAAGCAAAGTGTTAAATGCCAATATTTTTTAATAATTTTTTTCTTATCATATTACACTTTTTTTGCATTTAAACAGTACAAATACGTTGTATACAAAGGTTTTCGTATCAGATCAAATATTTTCATGTGAACTTGACATACGATATTCATGATGGTTTAATTGTTTTAATAATCAAAACAATATAAATTATATGTATGGAGCAATGTATGTCAGTTAAACTTTTGAAACAAAATTATGTTAACAAGCTAAAGTGTTCTAAAGGAAAAGAAAAGTTGAAGGTACATGACCAAAAGTGCAGAGGATTGATACTGGAGGTTAGACCTACAGGGGTCAAAACATACTTTATTAGGTATAAAACGCTACGTGGACGCTATAAGCAAATAAAGCTCGGTAGAGCTACCGATCTGTCTGTGAATCAGGCCAGAAAGCTGGGACACAAGATACTTGGAGACGTGGCAATGGGGAAAGACCCGCAGCAAGAGAAGAAAGTGCTACAAAGCGTGCCCACGTTTGAAGAGTTTGTGTGGCATGAATATTTGCCTTATATAAAATCATACAAAAAGTCCTGGAAAACAGATGTTATCTTGCTGCGCAATCATCTGATACCCAAATTTGGAGGCATGCACATGGACCAGATAAAAAGAGACCATATAATCAGCCTGCATCAGCAATGTCTGCTTGCGGATTACAAACCTGCAACCGCCAACAGGCTGGTCGTTTTGTTACGCTACATTTTCAACCTGGCTCTGAAATGGGATACAGCAGGTGTTCGGACAAATCCAACCAAAGAAGTCACGTTAGCCGAAGAGAATAATCAGCGAGACAGATACCTGGATAAAAATGAACTGGACAGGCTCTGCAAGGCTTTGAAGGAAAGTGAGAACCCCTTATTAGAACCAATTATTTTAATGCTGCTACTGACCGGAGCCAGGAAAAGCGAAGTGCTCAAGGCAAAATGGCATAACTTCGATTTTGAAAGACGGACATGGCAAATTCCAGGAACAGACACCAAAACCGGAAAAACTCGAACAATACCTTTGTCTGATAGCGCTTTGGAGGTGCTGGATAAAATAAAATATGTAGATGGCTGTCCTTATGTTTTTCCAAACCCGGACACCCAAAAGCCATTTACTGCCATTTTCAGGTCCTGGGATACAGCCAGGAAAAAAGCCGGACTTGGAGAAGTACGGATACATGATCTCAGGCACAGTTTTTCAAGCTTTCTGATCAACTCTGGCCGCAGCATTTACGAAGTAAGCGAGCTTTTGGGCCATACCCAGATTAAAACGACCATGCGCTATGCACATCTGGCCAACCAGACACTCTTGGATGCTGTAAACAGTGTCCCATTAAACAATGTAGCATAGGCAATATATAAAAACATCCAAATAAATTTTGCTCTTTTGAAAAAATAATGAATACAGGAGATTAGTACATGGAAAAAGCTAGGCAATTTATCAAAAAACTGGAAAATATTGATTGGATGAACAGTGCGAACATCCAACAATCAGGTGATTTGACTATATTCGATGATTACGATGGTACAAGCGCTTCTTTTGAAAACAGTATGATTTGCGCAATGGATATACTTAATCAATGGATACCGAAAATTGGGGACAGACCTGAACCTGAAGATGGCCTTGGATTTAATCATCAAAAACAGATTTTTGAAGTGTTATATCCAGTCACATATGCCAAGGGAATTTTAAAAAATTGCATAAAAGATGGTATACTATATGTTAATATGAAGGATGCAATGTTACATAATGATGCTGTACAAGAGTGGTGCGAGCAAACAGCTGTATCCGGTGCAAATATAATTTTTGACGAAGAAAGTGATAACTTAATTATTGCATTTGATATAGTCAAAGACTGGATTGATGAAAAAAATATTATTGCTGCATTTGTAGCAAGCAAATTAAAACATGATTTAAGTTCTGATAGAGAAGACATGGGATTTGATGAAACTGAACAAGACTTGGGAATTAATCTGACGCATTTAATGCAAGAGTCAAGTTAAGTTAATATAGAGGAAGCAAATTTTGAAGAACACTATAGCAAAGAAACCAGTAAGTATAAGGCTGGCTGATGACGTGCATCAAAGGCTGGAGCAGGAGGCGAGGTCATCTCATGAATCCTTGACTAATGTCATCACGAAAAAGTTGTTGCGTGAAACAGAGATTGAAGATGTTATATTCAGGATTATTGAGCACTCACAAAATTTACACAAAAGTAACTGGAGCCAAGTCAGTGAAATATTAAAAGAATTGATTAAAACGCACAACAATCTGATCAAGGAAGTTAAAGGGCTAAGAAAATATTTGGAAAACAAAATTCCGTAATGAACGCTTTAATTTATGCAGTGGAGGAAAGGCTTGAACAACGAAAAGGATTGTCCTCTAAACTTAGAGGGTTGTTTGGCCAAAAATTGTATTACAGATTTGTATAAGAACGGGCACATTTTTTGTCCCGTTCTTATGGCGGCTGGTTCCATAAGCTGATCAGTGAAGCGTAATACGCTGAACTGATCAGCTTATGGAAATCACGGAGGCTGGAAGCCGTAGTGATAAGCCGCCACTGGATAAACAAAAAAACTATTGGTCGCTCAAGAATAAAATGAGCTGTCAGTAAAATACAGGGTTCCTTATGACAAAGTCAGCAGCAAGAGCTATTGCTACTCATATTATTAACTACACTCAAAATAATGACCAGGCTACAAACAATCATCTGCTTAAAATTTTCAAAAGAATTTACGCCAATGGCGGTCTGTTCAGGTATTTTCAAAATAGGAATCTGAAAAAAACGACATGGTACAAATACAAAGCAGCTTACCAGTATGGTGCCTCTCTACTGATCCGGTCCCTGTTGAAAGAGGCCGACAAACTGGAAAAAACTGACAAGACCAAGGTTAAGTTATATAGGGAAGAGGCGTTGAGGCTTGGCGAAGATCTGAAAAAACTATCTCCAGACTATGAAAAGCAACATCGACTTAATCCTCCAGCACCAGGTAACCAACCTAAACCGTACAAAAAAGATAAAATTTCTGGAAAAAGAAAAGCTCTACGTGGACTGCCCAGTAATTGGGTGGGCCAGCTCATCGATGAACTCCCCATCCAACACCAGGATGCGGCCCTGATCATGGCGTTAACCGGATGCAGGCCTGCAGAGTTGGAGAAGGGTGTATGGCTGGAGACTGTGGACCATGACCATCTTAAGGTTACTATAAAGGGTGCTAAATATATTAAAAATAAACAGGGGCAAAAGCAACGGGTTCTCAAGTTTGCACTCGAAGATGCGCACAGACTTTTCAATTTGGCCTACGAAGAACCCCGCCTGGTGTGGATTAATAAAGAAGCATTTAGAAAAGCCATCCGCCGGGCAGCAGATAATCTTGGGTTCAAAGGAGTTTCTCCTTATTCCTTGAGGCATCAGTTTGCAGCCAACCTAAAAAGTGAATCTGGGAAAAAATGGACACATGAGGATCTGGCAAAAGCGTTGGGCCACATTACAGACCGCTGCCAACAGTTTTACGGCCACCCAAATCAGGCCAGGGGCAGAGGCAGCGGAATACTTGCCGTGCAGGCCAGCACTTCAATCAAAAACAATAGAGGGGTCATACCTACCCCCCAGCCTGAAACCAATCATTTTTAACAATCAATAAAAGGTCATGCTTACCGTAAGGGAATAAAAAACAAAGACATCGACTTTGCAAAAAAGGCAACTCAAAGAACCTGTCCCCACTTTCTCTACAATCACGCCCGGCCCCACATGTCCAATGATGGATATCCCCCAGTACTTAAGCCTGTAGAATTCAAGCAGGCAGAAAAAAGCGTTTGCAATCTGGAATCCATCCCCTGGGTGGGAGGGTTTCATCACAGCTACCGCTGGGCGGCATAAATTCAATCTGCTTAATTGCACAGAGGACCACAAGGCACACCTGCGTCCAAATTTCCTGTCAAAACTCTTTTGTTACCCCACATGCCTCTATTTAAGTAAAGTTCAGCTCCCAACTGTTTGAATTTCAACGGTGCGATGCTATATTTTTGTATTTTGTATGCTATAAATATTACTTATTATATATTTTTATGCCGAATTTATTTTTCCCAACGACAATCGGTATCAAATTCTTTTCCATCAATAGTAATTGTAGCCATTTTAATAACTCTCCTTTACTGGTCAAACCTTATTATATCATCATCCCCAAAGCTGAACCCAGGATCAACAGGTCCAGGCTCTGGCACAGCCCGCTTCTTACCAGCAAGCACGCCGTACTGCAAATTAGCCTTAGAGAACAGGTGCGCGGCTATCAGCTCCATGGTGGGGCCGTAATTGCTTGTAAAGCCTTTCAGTTTTTCCTCGTCTATCATTCTAAGCCCGCCTATTGAGGCCACGGGCTGGTCTTTCAGCTTTATGGTTAGTTGTTCCATTTTGAATAACCCGGCTTTTTCTATTTCCTGTACAGCCTGCTGGGTTATTATACGCTGCTGCTCTATGCCTTTAAGCAGCTGTATCTTATTTTGCATCAGCTCAGTGGGCTGATTGTTCAGGGTGAATAAAGGCTCTCCAGTGGCCTGCTCAAAGTGCGGGGCGTTTATGTCGGCTGCCAGGGTGAATTCGTCTTGAGCAGAGTCTTCCTTTTTGGCCAGTATAAACGGGTATCTTCTTATGTATGCTGGGATGTATTCAGCTTGCCAGCTTCCGTCTTCTGATACGTACTGGTTAGTGTTCTGCTGAAAGCCCAAGAGGGCGTGGGGCAGGTCTGTCTGATTATTTGGGAAGCAGATAAAGTATTCCCTTACTACCTGGGGCAGCTCCTGGAGGAAGACCGGGCAGAAGTTTTCTTTGGCTGCAAAGTGGTAGTTACTTACCTGAGTGAATTTTATGTCCTGGGATTTGTCCAGGGCCTGGGTGTTTTGGTACATGCCACGGGCTCCATATTGTTGTTGAATGAATGAGATTATTACTACATGAGCTTGGAAGAGATGTCTATCCAAGCCGCTTCATGGAATAAGTTCCCTCAACCCCGCCTACGGGAGTAAATTTCCTTGTATCCTTAGACCCCAGCAGGTGTTTGACCTGATCAAATACCTCCTGAACAAAGTCTTTCCCGCCGATCACCCCGGAGTCAGTAAAATACCGGCATCTATACCTGAACCGGTCAGTCCTGGATATTTTGTAGCCTTTCTTCCGGGCCTTTTCCACGATCTTTTTATCCATGACCTTGCCTTTACCCGCATCCACAGCGCCTGTTTCATATACAAACTGCCTGTACTTGCGAACTATCTCTTTTGGATCAAACTCATTCCATTCCTTCATGCCAAAGTCCATGGACAATAGCCCGCCCTTATTCCCGGTCTGAGTATGATAACCAAGAGAACACCAGCGGTAGTCTTCCGGTTTCTTTACTATCCCGGCCCGGATAGGATTGAGGTCCACATAAGCCAGAAGATTAACCAGGCTTAACCCGTCCTGAACAATCATACTTTTGAATCTATCCCCCCAGAAAAAGCCTCTGCGGCCATACTTTTTATTGAAATACCTGGTAAATCCCTGCTTGATGTCCTTCACATAAGCCCCCAGGTTGGTCAGCCTCTTGCGGTAGTCGGATATAAGCACCCCGGTAACATTAAGCTCATCTCCATAATATTTCTGCAACCTTTCCTTGATTTCATCATCCGTAGGATCAGACTCTGGATACATGCGGATTACCAGGTGGAAGTGGTTGCCTAAAAGTGCGAATCCCAGCACATCAACAAAGTAGAGTTGTGACAGCTTTTTGATCAGGCCCAGCAGAAAGTCATTGTCTTTATCCTTGATGGGCAGGCCCTGCAGGGCGGTTCTGGATATTACATGGTATACACTGGGCTGATTGTCCCGGATAAATCTGGCTATTCTGGGCATGGTGGACCTCCTGGAAGGCTTGTGGTTGAGCGGTTTGGAGTAAACTTAACAAATTTCGGTTTTGCTTGCAATAATTAACCTGTCCCTTATGTTGCGAGTTCTCGTAACAGGCTGATATGCATGTAAATAAACCGGATTTGGCGGGGTCTTCATATCTTCATGGATACCAGGGGGATATGAAGACATGCAGCATAATTATTTTGGGCTGGCAACATAATTTTTGGCCTTGGAATATAGTACCACTTGTTTGGACTCAGCCTGCATATGGGCCTTACAGGCTGTCCAGCCAGTCCAGAGTCTCCTGCTCTTTTTCCCAGTCCAGAAGTTCATCCAGTTTGGGGTCCTGGGTCTGGTTCTGGGTGTATTCAATGAACTTCTGCTGCAGCTCTCGTTTGCGATTCAGACTCAGCTTGAGATAG
Organism: Desulfonatronospira thiodismutans ASO3-1; assembly: GCF_000174435.1. Classification (NCBI taxonomy): domain Bacteria; kingdom Pseudomonadati; phylum Thermodesulfobacteriota; class Desulfovibrionia; order Desulfovibrionales; family Desulfonatronovibrionaceae; genus Desulfonatronospira; species Desulfonatronospira thiodismutans. Next base: position 25,078 of record NZ_ACJN02000003.1, on the reverse strand, counting down.
ACCATGGTGGATTGCAGGTTTTCATGTCCCAGGTGGTTTTTGATGTCTGTCAGGCTGAAGCCGGTCCCGAGCATGTTGATGGCACATGAATGCCTGAAGCAATGCACCGGATTCAATCCCTGGAATCGGTTTTCTTCAAACACCAGGCTCAGATATTTCCTGCATAACCGGTAGATGCCGTTTCTGGTAAAGCCTTGCCTGCGCTGATTTAAAAACAGGGTGTTCTGATGCAAGGGTTTGGGCCTGGGGCGGTATTTCTGGATATACATGGACATGAGCTGGACTGTCTTGGGCCAGAGCTCGATTTGGCGGTAGCGGTTGCCCTTGCCCAGGATGGCCAGGGTTTTCTTGTGCGGGTCAAAGTAGTCCAGACGTAGCGAGGCTGATTCCTCGGCCCTGGCCCCGGAGTTGTAGAGCAGGTGGATGATGGTATAATCCCGGAAAGCTCCGCTTTTCTTGAGATTTATACTATCCAGGACCAGCAAAACCTCTTCATGGGTGAGAAAGGCAGCCAGTTTTTTGGGGAAGCGCTTCTGAGGGATGGAGATAATCCGGTCTGCCAGCAGTTTATGTTCGGGATAGAGAAAACGGATCATTCTGGCCAGGGACTTGAATACCGCCAGTCTGTGGCCTCTGGTGCGAGCACTGTTATTTCTGCCGCTCTCCAGATGGTCTAAAAAATCCAGGATGAGCTGGGTGCTTAAATGCTCAATCTCCAGGGAGTTGATATCCCGGCCAAGGGTTTTGGAGGCAAAGGGCAAAAACAGGCTGAAGGTATGGCGGTAGGCCAGGATGGTGTTGGAGCTGACGCCCTTGGTTCTTGGCAGGTACTGATCAAAGAAGGTATGCAGACAGGAGCCCAGATTCATATGTCCTCCAGTCGCGAGATGGCAAAGTCCACAAATCCCTGGCGCTTCTCGGCGTCCATGACCTTGAGATACAGGGCGGTGTAGCGGTACTTGCTGTGGCCCATATACGCGGATAGTACTGGCAGAACAGCCTGGGGGTCCCGGCCCCGGTCCCGGGCCGCCTTGAGGGTGTTGACTGCAAAGGAATGCCTCAGGCTGTGCGGAGTGGGATGGCCAAAGACCATGTTGGCTATAATTCTTCTTGGGGCATGGATTCCCGTTTCCCGCACAGCCCTGTGAAAGACGGGATACACCTGATTGGTTCTCAGGGCGTTTTTAAATCCTGGCAGGAGATAAGGGCTTGTGCAGCACAGGGCGTCTCGAAGACTCAGGAAGTTATCCAGTTCTTTTTGGGCCTCCCAAGGAATGGGAATCAAGCGGTCCTTATGGAACTTGGTCTTTTGGATATAGATAGTGCCTTGCACAGGATCAAAATGTTCAAGCCCCAGGTTGAGTGGTTCGGACATGCGCAGCCCGCACCTGGCCTGCAACATTAGAGCTATGTATATGCCCATATCCACCAGGAAGCACTTTTCCCTGCTGCGCCGGATCTGACTTTGCACCCCCTGCAGGAGCTGCTCCACCTGCTCCGGGGAGAAAATGAAAGGGATAAAGGCGTTTTCAGTCTTGGCCGGGAGATCCTGGACCGGATTATGTTCACAGCAGCCTGTCCGGTGCAGATAAGCAAAGAAGTTGCGTGTGGCCTGAATGACATTGTTGACGGTTGCAGGCGAGCCCTTGATTCCATCACGGAAGCCCAGAAAAAAGGCAGGCGTGAGGTCTTCCCACCCCCGGGCATTATCCCGGACATAATAATCCAGTGCTCTCAGCTGGTTTGCCAGGCTCTTGTTCACATATCCAAGTTCCTTGCGGTACTGGATAAAATCATTTAGATGTCCGGCCAGAAAGCTCTCAAACTTTTTCATTGAACAATACCTCACGCATCAGTCTGGTGTGTACATGCAGATATCTCTTGCTGGTCTTGATGATGTCATGACCCAGCATCTCTTTGATTTCAAAGATGGACGCCTCCGCCTGCAACAGGTTCTGGGCATAGGTATGGCGCAGCCAGTAGGCAGATCCTTTGATCCCGGCCCGGCGGAAGCAGGCGCTGATATTCTGGCTCACGGTCAAAGGAGTGAGTGGTCCGTAAGGTGTCCTGGTATTGCAAAGAAGAAACCTGTGCCCGGGATCCATTGGTCTATCCCAGGCAAGGTATGCGGCCAGAGCCCTGAGTGCCCCCTGAGGCAGGGGAAGTTTGGCTGGAGAAGAGTTTTTTCTGTCCGGCAGGTATATCAGCTTGTCCCGGAATAAAATGTCATCCAGGGTCACCCGGCAGATTTCCCCCGGCCGAAGCCCCAGGGAGTAGGCCAGATGGATCATGGCATAAGACCGCAGTCCCCCGGGGCGATCCTTGTCAATGCTTTGAAACAGGGTCTTTATTTGTTCCAAAGTAAGAAACCTGGGTGGTCTGCTCTGGGCATACACCGGCGGCCCCTGGATCAAAGCGCTCAAATCTTTCTTCAGGATTTGTCTTTCCAGGTACAGGTAGCGTAAAAAACCTCTAAGGCCTGATCGTTCATGTATTCTGGTTTCAGGGGCGTATTTCCTGTTTCTCTCAGCCAGAAAAGCATCCATATGTAAGACATCCAGGTCTTTAAGCTCCATGCCCTGGTTTTGCAGGTAGTCATTAAGTGCGGATAGAGTCCCCCGGACCCGGTAGATCTGAACATGTCCCACCTGGCGGGTTTGGGTGTAGAATTGCAGATACTCTTCATAAAGCCTGGGCAGCTGGGCTCTTTGGAGCTTGCTCCTGCCTCTGCCTTCAGGCAAAGCACCCGGCGGCAAGCAGATTATGCCATTCTGGTGCAGGTAGCGCATGAATCCGCGCAGGACAAACCCGGCATACTTAACCTGGACATGGTCCTTAAATGCCTGCAAGGTATCCCGGGCAAAGGTACGCTCCCAGGGGATGCTATTTAGCACCACAAAGTCCAGCAGCCGGTTTAGAATTTGGCTGTGTTGGGCCATTGTCCATGGAGCATACCCGGCATTGTTCATCCATTCCAGGTAGTCCTGGATCTGCCTGTCCAGCATAACCTCTACCTGCCCAGCCTTTGTTCCATGTCCTGCAAAAACTCCACTGCCTCCCGGAAATTTAAGCCCTTGACCACCATGACCAGGTCAATGGGGTTGAAATTTCTTTCGCAACGAAAACACCTGGCCAGGTTGGTTCTGGGATTACAGGCGGTCAAAAACTCGGAGCAAAGCGGGCACAGAAAGCGCAAGTATCCGTCCCTGACTTTGGAGGGCATATCCAGGATATGGACAATAACGTCATTGACCAAAACCTTGTTTCGCAACCGCTGCAGTTCCTCTCTGGAATATCTTTGGGCCATGATTTCCTCCTCGAGATAAGTGTCAGTGATTAAGATTTGACTTCCCTATCACCACCCCGGCAGTGGAGGCTATCGAGTCCTACCTTTGCAATCAGGACCAAATCATGCGCAACCCATTGATACTTCTGTGATTTTCACGATTTTCGCGTCCATCTTTGCAATCAGCAGATCCTGGACAGAAATCATGGCGTAAGTTCCTGATATGTCACTGTTTTCAGCTGATAACGCGTCCAGCTTTGCAATTTCGCTGGAAATGGATTCGATGGCCCTCCTGCGCCGGTTTCTATATCGCTGTTTTTCCCGGTTGCTTCGAGTATAGTCAGGGTTGTTTTCCCTGTAGTTATTCCAGTAGTCAGGGTTCCTGGCACTCCAGCGTTGGTCTGAAGCCCTTTTATTGAGCCTGTAGGCCTGGTCCACCTGCATTTTCTTTCTTTGCCACCGGCGCTTGCGCGCTCTCTGGCAATCAGGCTTGGAGCAATACTTCTGGTCGGGGTTACGTTTGGTAAGGGGAAAAAGACACCGGCTCACTGCAGCGTTTTTTGGACATACAACCTCCAGGAGCAGTTACTCCAAGAGGTTGTAGTTTTGGAAAGAAGAAAAATGAATGAAAAGAATTCAGGCGGGGTCAAGAAAAAATCAGGGATCAGTGCTGAGTACTGGAGTCTGACCACTGAACATTCCGGGAACTGCCTCAAGGGCGGGGTATATGTCTATACCTGGTGAGGCGGGGTGGATTAATTCTGTTGAGCCGAAACTTCCCTTAGGGCATTCAATCAGGGCGGGGTATGCAGGGTATGTTAAAAAAAATACTAAAGGCAGGCGGGGTATAGCGGGATACTGGCAACATAACTAAACTCGCAACATAATGTCCCTATCTTCCCTATCCATACACAATAAATCTGCAATGTTTTCCTCTTTCCTGGTCAGGCTGTGATATTCCTCAATACTAAGTACAGATATTCGTAAATACAATGACATTACAATGCCAAGTGCATGCAAGTTTCCAGTACCTTAATCAACACTTAAAAATACGAAACTCGAAGCACGAAACTCGAAACAAACTCGAATGTCAAAAATACAAAATTCGAAACGTAAGAGTGGGAGTCAAAGTCTAACTAATTTTGATATCACATTAGAGAATTAGGGAATTGGGGAATTGGAGAATTAGAATTTCGGATTTGTTTCGAATTTCGATACTCGGATTTCGGATTTAATAAAGTCAGCGCCCAATTTTTTGGTTCGATTGGACTCATAGAGAATACGTCACCGAACTTACGAATCAGAGCACTAAGCAGCACGTGACAAGGTTTTCCCCGGTCTGTAATGAATACTGGCCCCGCCTCGGCTGCCTTTTTTGCTTGGCCTGCATATTGATTGAATTCCCGGCTGGTCATTGTTTTACTCATGGCCATTCTCCTTGAAGAACTCTTCGTAGAAACTTTACTACAAAATAATGCAACTGCCAAGACATGTTTTTTGAGAATAATGATATTGGCTACGAACCACCCAATCGCTCCATAGAATACAAACCCTCCACACCGCCTAAAAGCGTAAATTTGCGCCTGCCCGGTTAAACATTTATCCGGTTAAATCTTCTTCCATTTAACTGGACGGCGAAGCCGTAGACCTCCGGTCTGTTTAACCGGGTCAATCCTTGGACCCAAGCAGGTGCTTGACCTGGTCGAATATTTACCCCGTTTATAACCGAAGAAGGCTTGATTTTTGAATTCACACAAGGCCTAATAAGGGACTTGAAAGCAAAAAGACGAGAAGGAGAGGCCGGATAAAAGGCTGGAAGCTCTGTGTGAGGACGCGAAGGCTATTTATGGGGATATGAGCCATTCGGGCCAAGCTGCAAACCCTTTCTTGACTGCAAAGCAACCTTTTACGCTTGACGTAACAAGTAATCAGCTATATAACATATCCAATGATCAAGTCATTCAAAGACCAGAATACCCAGAAACTCTACTCCGGGTTGTTTGTGAAAGAGTTCAGCGGATTCGAAAGACAGGCTATCCGGAGATTACAGATTCTGGATAATGCGACATCCCTGAATGACCTGAAAGGACTCCCCTCTAATCGCTTTGAAGCTTTGAAAGGCAAAAGAAAAGGCGAGTACAGCATCAGAATAAACAGACAGTGGAGGATCTGTTTCAAGTGGGATGAGGAAGGCCCACGGGAAGTAGGCATTGAAGACTACCACTGAAGGAGAAAGGATCATGGAAAATAAAATGCCGCCGGTTCACCCAGGCGAGATCCTGCGGGAAGAACTGGAAGAGTTAACCATGTCTGCCAGTGCGCTGGCTAAAAAGCTGGATGTGCCTGTAAACCGGGTGACCCAGATATTAAATGAAAGAAGGAGCATAACCCCTGACACAGCCCTTAGGCTGAGCAGGTATTTCGGCACTTCCGCCGAGTTCTGGATGAACCTGCAGCAGGCTTATGACCTGAAAACAACCAGAGAACTCAAGGGCTCGGAAATAGAAATGGTGGTTCAGCCACATGAGGCAGCTTCAAATAGCTGATCAAACATCAAAAAGCTCCGGCTCAAGCTGGGTTACTCCAGCCAGGCCTACTTGGTCATCGTGCACAACCCTCTGGGCTGTGAGCTCTTCCTTGCCCTCGGGAAACTTGGCACCTTCCGGATTTTCCAGCACCAGGGAGAAATCCCGCTCGCCCTGATTGGAATTAGCCAGGGTCTGAACCCAGACCCTGGCCCACTGATCACCCTCTGCCAGGGTTAATGTACCTTCGGTGGGTATATAGTCATATCCAGCCTCGGCTGTACCGTCACGGGTATAGAAATCAACTGAGACTTCCCGGCTGGCAGGAGAGTCAAGCTCCACCAGAAACCATACACCTTCGCCTTCAGATACTTCCATGGGCACAGAGTCCCTTGAGGGAGGCTCAGAGCTGCGGGCTTCGGGGTCCTGCACTGTACCTGTAGTCTGATCTATCCAGTGCGTGTAGGTGCTCACCCTTGTGGATACGCCTATGTCCCCGGATGTATAGCTGTGCACTCCTGCAAGCTTGGAATCAATAAACATCCCCCCGCCGGAATCCCCGCCAGCAATCATATCCCCGGTATCCCTCTTAAATGCCAGTTGATGGTACACGCTGCCGTGAGTCACATATTCACCGGCTAACCCGGCAACAGTGTTACTGCCGCTCCAGAAAGAGCTCCCGCCGTATCCGGTAAGATCCACCTGCTGCCCTGCTTCATCATGCTCCCGGTACAGCTCATATCTCTGTGCATCCCGGGGAGCAGCCCTGTCCAGCACAAACAGACCTATATCGTGATACATCCCGGAATCGGTTATTGCGTAACCCGGATGCTTGCCATAACCGATAATCTCCCGAGTGTCAGTGCCAAAATCCACACTGCCGCCGGAGAGGTGAAAGTCTTCAACCACATGCCCGGCTGTGATAATAAATATCCCGGACTCGTGCAGAACAGAGGAGCCCTGCTTGTATCCATCGCTTACTTTGGCAACTCCGCTCCAGGCCTCATGACTGGTCAAGGTGGTGTCGAATTTTTTCATCTCTTATCCTGGAATCAACAAAATACACACCTGTTCAGTTTACAGGCTCAAATATCCGGTTGATCTCCCCTTCGTGTCTGCGGACTGTCTCAATATCCTCGGCGGGAACGTCTTGAATCCTTTCAAAAAGATCCAGCTGCTCCTGGATATGGCGGGTTATTTGTTCCTTCTGCTCTTCCGGCAGGGGGCTTTGCCTGATCTCCTCCAGGGCCTGCTTCATTTCAGCGGTGGGGTCCTCATCCTGCATTTCCATCCCCAGAAACGCCCTGAAAATATGGTCACCAGTTAGAGCCCACTCTTGTGCATCGGAAAAACCGTGATCCACAGCTATCTGCTGCAGACGATCATAGGCTTCATGCCCCCTGACCTCTTCCAGGGAGGCAGAAAAAGGGCTTTCAGGCACAAATTCACCATCGGGCTGTTCAATATCTTCAAATTCATGCTCCAGGCTCTGCACATCGCTCCAGCTATCCACGAACCTCTCCACCCTGTCATCTGTGAGCTCAAAAGCATTAGCCGGCTGCAGAAGCAGCAAAACAAGCGCGATTGAAAGCAAAAACTTCTTTATCATAGTCACTCCTGAAATCTGTTTAACGGATAAATAGTCAGTTCCCCGGGGCCTGCCTGAATCTACTGTTGAGTCTGCTGAGCTTCCCTGGCCTCTTTCAACCTGCTCTCCAGCTCCTTAAGACTGTTTGCCAAACCGTTCAGGAAGTTACTGGCTTGAGACGCTGGAATAATCATGGTTCCGGCCTCTACTGTGGAATCGTCTGCTCCACTCTGGGTCAGCATAATCCTCAGGTTTCCATTACTCAAAGTCACTTTCGAAATACCGTCCGCAAATACGTGCATCTTAACTCTCCTTATTCCCCAAGTTTGTACTTATAAAATCCGCCTGCTCCGAAAGCTCTATTGAGACAGGGGCATGCATATTATCCAGACATACCTGCACCCCTTCCTGGCGGACCATCTCCATAGCCGGAACCAGATCTGTTCTGTCGGTGATCAGAACAAACATATCCCCGGCTTTTCTGGCTGCAAGGGTGATCATATCCAGGGCCATCTTTACGCTTATCTGGGTAGTCTCGCTTCCCGGTCGGATATCGCTGTCTGACAGGTCATCCACAGTTATCTCCTTCTTCAAAAGCGGAGACACCTTGGAGCCGACAACATTCCAGTCCCTGCCGTTCCACTCCATGCTTCCAAGCCTCAAACAGAAATTTGGTGCATGGCGCAGGCCCTCGAACAGCTGGTGTCTTAGCCTTGCACTCTCCAGCCTGGAAAAGTCTATCTCCTTACCATTCAAGGGAGATGTTCCCCTGGCCTGCAAGGGCTTACAGTCATAATAATAAATACGCACCAGGTAGTCGTTTGGTCTCAGGTGCTTCTGGCAGTATTCCCGGATCTCTCTTGGCTTGTACAGAAAGTGGTTTCTCTCCAGCACCCGGCGGCGCATGAACATGCCGTCTGTGAAAATGATTACTTTGCGTGTCATATTTTTATCTTCTCAAAATCCAGTTCTTCCATACTCTCCCAATCCGGCTCCTTATCCTGTTCAGCCAGTTTCTTAAGCCTTGCCATCTGAGTCAAGGAATAAAGCTGCCCGTACATAACCTTCAATCCGCCGGTATCCCTGAGCTTCACAAAGGCTTCTCCACTCAGGTCTTTCAACTTGGCTTCGCTCACTTTATACAGGCCACCGTACCCTTCCCAGGGCTCGATCACACCAAACTCAGCAAGCGCAGCACAGGCCCTGTCAGTTATAGCCCTCTCCCTGGCAATCTTTTCCAGAAAGTCTATTATCTGCTGCATCTTCTGGGTGGGCTTACCCTCTTCTCCGAACATTTGCTCACCATCTGGGCCATCCGTAATCAGATCAGAATTCTCGTCTACGCAGACTACTTGTTTTCCTTCCTGAGATTCCGCTAGGTAAAAGGGATGGCCTCTCAGATATGCCGGGATATAGCTGGTCTGCCACTTGCCTTCCTGGGTGACAAACAGGTTCTGTTCTGGTTTTAAGCCCATCACAGCACTCAGTACGTACTTGTTCCTGGAATAGGTAAAGGCTATTGGAAATGCCGGTACTGCTCTGGGTAATTCAGAGATAACCATGGGAACAGTGGTGCGGGTTTTGGCGTGTTGGTAGTTCTTTGCCGGATGGAAACTTTTGCCAGCGTGTGTTGTTTTGGATAAGGGTTGCATTTGGGTTTTGTAAATGAAAAACCCCGCCCTGGCAAGTTGCCGGAGGGCGGGGTATTAATCTTAAATGACGTAACCTGCCTACTTAAAAACCCACTCAGGTTCAGGGACTTCCACTTTTTCCATCTCAAAACCTGGCTCGAAAGGGACCTCTGTTTCCAGCATGTCCCTTGCCCCTTCTCTCAAGGACTCAAGCAATTCTTCCCTGGTTCTCTCTTGAGCGTTTACGCCAGGCAGATCAACCAGCCAACCTATCCACCAGTCATCGGTCCTCTTTATTACTGCTCTGTAATGCATTATCTACCTCACAAAAGGAATATTCAGATCTTTACAAATTTTTCGGGCCAAATCATCTACTATCTCGTTATGCCTTGGGACCTGAGTCTTCTTTCGATCCAGCTGATATATACTGTGTTTGCTTCCCTCTCGCAAAAGATAAGCGCCATGTACCTGCAAATGTTTGATCAACTGATGTCTTTTCATTAACTTACATTTTATGCATTCTTCCGGCAATTGGCAAGGAGCCGCTTACTCCCTCCTTATTTCATAGTCAGGATCAGCCCAGGGAGTTTTGCCGGTAATCGCATTCCAGAGCATACGCAAGGCTCCGGTGTTCTCATGGTAATGCTCATAGCAGGCCTGCAGCTCATGGATAAGACCTGTCAGGCCATCCATTGGCGCAAAGGTCCGGCCAACAATAATGAGGATCGCTCCGCCAAAATCAGATCAGGGCATACCCTGTCAGTGAACATGCTTGGAGCAGTAAACTCAAGTCTGCCCCAGGCGCTTCATAGAGTACAAACCCTCGACACCGCCAACCGGAGTAAATTTCCTTGTATCCTTGGACCCCAGTAAATGCTTGACCTGGTCAAAGACTTCCTGAACAAAATCCTTTCCGCCGATAACCCCGGAATCAGTAAAATACCGGCATCTGTATCTGAAGCGCTCTACCCTGGATATTTTGTAGCCTTTTTTCCTGGCTTTTTCCACAACCTTTTGATCAATGGTCTTGCCTTTGCCGGCGTCTACTGCTCCGGTCTCGTAAACAAACTGCCTGTACTTGCGGACAATCTCTTTGGGGTCCAGCTCGTTCCATTCCTTGAGCCCGAAATCAATATCCAGCAGACCGTCTTTGTTCCCGGTCTGGGTATGGTAGCCAAGTGAACTCCAACGGTAATCCTCGGGTTTCTTTACTATTCCAGCACGGATAGGGTTTAAATCCACATAGGCCAGCAAATTAACCAGAGTGCTGCCTTCCTGGACAATCATACTCTTAAACCGGCCTCCCCAGAAAAATCCCTGTCGCCTGTGCTTTTTGTTGTAATACCGGGTAAAGTTCTGCTTGATGTCCTTCACATAGGCACCAAGGCTGCAAAGCCTCTTCTTGACCTCAACCATCCGGTCTGTGGGCACCTGGGCTTCATCACCATAATATTTCTGCCACCTCTTGATGATGTCTGAGTTGGAAATTTCATCCTCAGGGTGCATCCGGGCTACCAGGTGGAAATGGTTACCCATGACCGCAAACCCAAGCACGTCAACAAAGTAAAGCCTGCTCAGTCTTTTGATAAGCCCCAACAGATAATCCTTGTCAGTGTCTTTAATGGGCAGACCTGACAGAGCAGTACGGGATATGACGTGGTAGACGGTGGCTTGGTCACTACGGATAAAACGGGCTATGCGGGGCATGAATTACCTCCTTTAAGGCTGGTGGTTGAGCTGTTGGAAGAATGGATAGCATAAGCTGAAATAAAACGCAAGAAGAGACTGTCCCCTTCTTCTCCTTTGTCGATTATGCCGGCCATACTGTACCGGTTACGGATCCGGGAACCGGAGAAATAAGCCAGGCCCAGATCTTTGTAGCTGTCATGGGTGCAAGCAACTACACCTATGCGGAAGCCACCTGGAGCCAGAATCTGTGGGACTGGATCAACTCCCATGTCCGGACCTTCAAGTTTCTACAGGGAGTCCCCTTGATTACAATCCCGGACAATCTCAAGTCCGGAGTCAATAAACCCCATATATATGAGCCGGATCTGAACCCCACCTATCAAGACATGGCCCTGCACTACAATACGGCGGTCATCCCTGCCAGGAGAAAAAAGCCAAAGGACAAGGCCAAAGCCGAACGCGGTGAGTATTTTTCGTCTGTCCCAGTTCTTCCTTCCTGCGCTTGATACCGTGGACTGTGTAGTTCTTGTGCAGGAGCAGTTCTGCCAGATATGCTCCGTCTTGACCTGTTATGCGGTGATTAGGGCTTTTTTAGTCATAAAATAAGTTGGAAATTAAACTGTTTCAAACTGCATTGTAGAAAGATTTTTTTTGTCTGTTTTTTTCGAAATATTAAGGATTTCCATACCAACCACTTGGTTGTTGGCGTCAAAGTCCAGTATTACACCGGGTTGAACTTCCTCTGATTCAACAATCTTGTTCTCGTCAAGTCGAAAATAAAGTGCATCAGTTTCTTTATCTACTCTAATTCTCATTGTCCTGTTCTCCTTAATCGGCGATCAAAAAAAGCTGTTATCCTCCGAGGTGGATCACTTTTAATGTTTATGACGACCCTGAGCCAGCGGCCGCCATTGACATTAAACAACTTAAGATAGTGCTTTGTTCCGTCTTTTCGTTCTTCAGTTTTATCAGGAATTGTCATGGTTTTATCAACCATTTCCATTGAAATTTCCCGCTCTTTAAGCATCTCTGTGAAATGTTTTGTATCAATCATATCATTACTAAAAAAATTGAAGGATATAGTCGAAGGCTATCCGTATAAATTTCATTGCCATGTCGTGCAATAGATACTGACATAATAGGCTTTTTGGAGGCAGGCAAGGGGAAATTGAATGCCCAGGCTACGAACCGCCCAGTCGCTTCATAGCATATAAACCCTCCACCCCGCCAACCGGAGTAAATTTCCTTGTATCCTTAGACCCCAGCAGATGCTCCCCCTGGTCAAATATTTACCCCGCCTGCCTTGTGAATCCGGGCTCCCTCTGGGTGATTCACTGGGTAAAATTCCTGCCCCATGAAATTTCTTCTCATTTCATTGGGGTCTTTCCCATTTTACTTGGGCCTCCTGCACAAAGTCTTTTCCTCTGTGAGCGCCAACCTGAATATGTCTTAATTATGCCGGTTTGAAATTGTTAATATCTTATTCTTGTATCTTCTTCTAAAAGAGAAAAGAAAAAAATATTTTTTATTTTATCTTCTTTTCTGTCCTTCTTTTTCTTCCTCTTCTTCTGTCTTGCCGTTACTGCCTTCTTTGCCTGTCTGAGGCAAAGGAGGCTAAGTTCTTGGGCCGTAAACAAAGCCAACAAGTTGTCTGCCTGCACTGTGGCGAAGCCTTTTGTCCCGACTACCGAAACAGGGGCAAGCAAAAATACTGCTCCAAAGTGCCTTGTCGGGCAGCCAGTAAGAAAGCCAGTCAAAAGGCCTGGCTGGATAAGCCTGAAAACAGGGATTATTTCCGGGGACCGGCCCATGTGGACAGGGTCCGGAACTGGAGAAAGCAAAATCCCGGATATGCCAGGCGCAAGACCACTGCTCCCAGGAAAACGTTACAAGATCACTGCCTCCAAAAAAGCGTTGAAAATCAACGTGTTGAGAAAACGTTACAAGATCACTGGATCACGCAACCATCTGTTATTATAGGACTAATATCCTCCTTATGCGGGAGTGCGTTACAAGATGACATCGTCAGGGCCGCCCGGCGGATGTACACCCTGGGCTGTGACGTCATCAACAACCCCAAAGGAGGATTTCATGTACCAAAAGTATCCGATTCATCCCCAGAGACTGCGCAAGGTTCCCAGACAGTTCAGCTGGGTGGACCACAGGCTGGTTCGTGACGGTCATATTGAGAGGTTAAGCCATGCTGCAGCAGCCTTGTACCTGTTCCTGGTGACCGTTGGCGATCAGCAGGGGCTTAGCTACTACTCCGACCCCATTGTCATGCAGCGCCTGGGCATGGATGAAGTCACTTTGCAGCAGGCGCGCTTCAATCTGATCCAGGCTGACCTCATTGCCTGGAAGAAACCGCTTTATCAGGTTCTATCCATCCAGGTCCCACCCGTAAATCAGGCCAGGACAGCACAGGCCGGGCCTGTGCACTTCTCAGACGTTCTCAAAAAACTTGCCGGGGGTAACACATGATTGATTATGAGCTTTATGCCAGAATAAAGCACTACCATGAACAAAAAGGACTTACCCCGGCCCAGATAGCAAAAGAACTGCAGCTGGATCCGCGTACAGTGGGCAAATGGCTCGAAGCAAAGCAGTTTCATCAAAGAAAGTCAGTAACAAGACCAAGCAAGCTTGATCCCTTCAAGGATACCATCGTCAGGATGCTGGAGGAGCACCCCTACACAGCCGTCCAGGTTTTGCGCAGCATCAAGGAGCAGGGCTATACAGGAGGCTCCTCCATTCTCAAGGAATACATAAGCAAAGTCAGGCCCTAAAAGTCCAGGGCCTTTTTAAGTCTGGCCTTTGCCCCAGGAGAGTGCGCCCAGGTTGACTGGGGAAATCACGGCTCCATCCAGGTGGGAGACAGCAGGCGCAATCTCAGCTTCTTTGTCATGGTCCTTTGCTACAGCAGGATGATGTATCTTGAGTTCACTGTCTCCCAAAGCATGGAGCACTTCCTGGCCTGTCATCAAAACGCCTTTGACGCATTCGGGGCGGTCCCCAGAAAAATCATGGTGGACAACCTGAAATGTGCAGTGCTCAAGCACCCCTATGGCCAAAAACCGGTTCTAAATCCCAAATATCTTGACTTTGCAAAGCACTGGGGTTTTGAGATCAGTGCCTGCGGAGTCAGAAAGCCCCATGAAAAAGGCCGGGTGGAGAATGCCATAGGTTATGTCAAAAAGAACTTGCTGGCCGGCCTTGAACTGCCGGATTACCGGGCCATCAACCATTACGCCCGCCACTGGTGCAGGGCAACAGCCAATGTGCGTATCCATGCCCAGACCGGCAAGAAGCCGGTGGACATGCTTGAAGAAGAAAGAGAGCACCTTTTGCCCCTGCCTGTTAACACCTATGATATCGGAGTCTTAACCCAGGTCCGGGCCTCGTCGCAGTTCCGGATCACCCTGGAGTCCAACCGCTATTCCGTGCCAGCCAGGTACGCAGGCAAACGCCTGACCTTGAAGACTTATCCTGATCGCTTATGCATCTATGACGGCAACAATCTTGTGGCCAGGCATGTCCGCAGCTTTGATAAAAAAAGGGACATTGAAGACCCCGATCATGTCCAGGAGCTTATTGCCCAGCGCCGGGCAGCCAGGGATCAGCAATTGTTTTCCCGGTTCCTGGCTTTGTCCCCAAGAGCAAAGGATTACTTTTTTGAGTTGGAGAAAAAGCACTTGAACATCAAACACCATGTCCAGAAGATTGTAGCCTTAAGCGAAATCTATGGCTCTGAAGCCGTGTCCAGGGCCATGGACGACGCATTCACCTACAGTGCCTTCTCCTGTGAGTATGTAGCCAACATCCTGGAGCAAAGAGCCAGGACCATGCCCGCACCAGGAGCCCTGCATCTGACCAGGCGAGAGGATCTGCTGGATATTGAAGTCAAAGACCCTGATCTAAGTATTTACGACAAACCCAAGGAGAAAAACCCATGACCAACAAACACCAAAGTGAGGTGCACAGGCTGGAAGAAAATCTCCAGCTGCTCAAGCTAACCTGTATAAAAGAGCAGTACAGGCCGGCGGCTGACAAGGCTGCCAGGCAGAACTGGGATCATCTGGGCTATCTGGCCAGGCTGGTCCAGGCAGAAGCAGATGCCAGGCATGATCGCTCCATCCAGCGCCGTATCAGGATGGCCCGTTTCCCAGGCATAAAAACCATGGAGAACTTCGACTGGACATGGCCGACCAAGATCAACCGCCCGGCCATCCAAAACCTCTTTCGCCTTGGATTTATGAAGGACAAGGCCAACATAATAATCCTCGGAGGAGTAGGCCTGGGCAAATCACACATAGCCACAGCCCTGGGTTACAGTGCATGCCTGGAAAAGCATTCTGTGCTGTTTGCCACCACCATAGATGTCATAAACACCCTCTCGGCCGCACAGGCTGCACACAAGCTCAAAACAGAGCTCAAGAAATATGTAAGTCCTGAACTGCTCATTCTGGATGAGCTTGGCTACCTGCCCATAGACAAGCAAGGTGCAGACCTGCTCTTCCAGGTCATAAGCCAGCGCTACGAACAAAAATCAACCATCCTGACCACCAACAGAGCCTTCAAGAAATGGCCCGAGGTGTTCAACAACGACAGCACCCTGACCTCAGCCATGTTGGACAGACTTCTGCACCATGCCGAAACTATCCTCATTGAAGGCAAAAGCTATCGGATGAAAGACCAGGTTCAGGAACAATAGCTCCGCATAGGCAACCGCCGGCATCAACCTTTATGTCTGGAGCTGGCGGTTGCTCCAAAACAACATTTTTAAACCGGCGTTTTATGGCATCTTCAAGCCGGCGCTAACATTCCTCCGATAACCCCGGAATCAGTTTACCCAGTTAAGCATTTATCCGGTTAAATCTTCTTCCATTTAACTGGGACGGCAGAGCCGTAGACCTTCGGTCTGTTTAACCGGGTGAATACCGGCATCTGTACCTGAATCGCTCAACCCTGGATATTTTATAGCCTTTCTTTCTGGCCTTCTCCACGATCTTTGGGTCAATTCCTCTCTTCACTGACCCCCCTCCGGGGCGTAGGCCCCTATGGGCCGGAGGCTGTCCCCCCTCCGGGGCCGCTTCCAGCCCGTAGGGCTTCCAGGCCGGCTTCCGGCTCGTAGAGCCTACAGCTCGGAGAGAGGGTAGGCCCCTATGGCTTCCTGCTCCGCTTCCAGCCCGTAGGGCCTCCAGGCCGGAGGGGAGAGCTTTCCAGCTCGGAGAGGCCGGAGGCTGACTCCTGATACCTTCTTCACTGCCCCCTGACTCCTAACTCCTGGTTCCTTATTTCAAAGCGGGGGATATGCAGGGTACTTTAAAAATCAATGCGGGGTTGGGCAGGATAAGGAAGAAAAAATAGCGGGATGCTGGCAACATAACTAAACTCGCAACATAACATAATGTCCCTACTCTCAATCTTTCACAACAAGTTTGCGTAGAAGACTTTTATCAAGGTCTAGCTAAGCAGCTACTGTCATGATGTTGGGATGAAGACCTTTGAGATAAAAATCCCGCAATTGAATCTTGTGCCCAGCATTATCTATATCGATTCCAACAAGTTTTCCTTGGGCATCATAGTCAAGGACCACTCCTTCAGAAATCTCCACACTTTCAGCGCTTGTTTCATCTGAAAATTCAATATACAGGGAATCTGTTTCATCGTAATAATTTAACTTCATAACTTAAACCTCCTGTCCAGGAAAGCATTATGTATGGTAACCTTGTCATCTAAAGTTACCACGCGCAGAATACGGTTGTCCAACTCCGGTATCCTTCCCCAGAAGCGATATCGATTATGTTCTTGTGGCTCTGATTTGATTGGATTTTCAACTACTTCTACGCACCATTCCTTTTTTAGATATGGTCGTTTTTTCAGGACCTGTTCTTCAAAGTATTTTGTATACAGATAAGTCGGCATACACCACACAATTCCTTTACCACAATATTTTTTAACAATTCATCCATGTAAATCTGATTGGCAAGGTACACTGAAGCCGAAATAATGGCATTTTCCCGGTCTGCCATCACACGCTTGAATATCTTGTCGTGTGGCCCATGGATTACGTGCATAGCTGGACAGTCAAAAGTTTTTTTGTAAATATTTATTTTTTTAGCTTTTTTAGCAGATCAATATGTCTTTCAAGCTAGGCCAAATATCTACTCAAATTTATTGACTTTATTTCTTTCAACCAGGAACGAAGAACCAGGAGCTATTAACTCTCAAGATGCATAGATACTGATATAATAGGCTTTTAAGGTGCAGGCAAGGGAAAAATGAAAGGCCCAGGCTATGAACCACCCAACCTCTTCATAGAGTACAAACCCTCTACACCACCTACGGGCGTAAATTTCCGCTCATCCTTGGACCCCAGCAGGTGTTTGACCTGATCAAATACCTCCTGCACAAAGTCCTTCCCGCCGATAACCCCGGAATCGGTAAAATACCGGCATCTGTACCTGAAGCGCTCTACACGGGAGATCTTGTAGCCCTTTTTCCTGGCCTTCTCCACAACTTTTTTTTCAATGGTCTTGCCTTTGCCCGCATCCACTGCGCCTGTTTCATAGACGAACTGCCTGTACTTGCGGACTATCTCTTTGGGGTCCAGCTCGTTCCATTCCTTGAGCCCGAAATCAATATCCAGCAGACCGTCTTTATTACCTGTCTGGGTATGATAACCAAGTGAACTCCAGCGGTAATTCTCCGGTTTCTTAACAATACCGGCACGGATAGGGTTTAAGTCTACATAAGCAAGCAGGTTCACCAGAGTACTGCCTTCCTGTACAATCATACTCTTAAACCGGCCACCCCAGAAAAATCCCTTCCGCCTGTGCTTTTTGTTGTAATACCTGGTAAAGTTCTGCTTGATGTCCTTCACATAGGCCCCAAGGCTGCAAAGCCTCTTCTTGACCTCAGCCATCCGGTCAGTAGGCATCTGGGCTTCGTCACCATAATATTTCTGCCACCTCTTGATGATATCTGAATTGGAAATCTCATCCTCAGGGTGCATCCGGGCTACCAGGTGGAAATGATTCCCCATAACTGCGAAACCCAGCACGTCAACAAAGTAAAGCCTGCTCAGTCTTTTGATAAGCCCCAACAGATAATCCTTGTCAGTGTCTTTAATGGGCAGACCTGACAGAGCAGTACGGGATATGACGTGGTAGACGGTGGCTTGGTCACTACGGATAAAACGGGCTATGCGGGGCATGAGATACCTCCTTTAAGGCTGGTGGTTGAGCTGTTGGAAGAATGGATAGCATAAGCTGAAATAAAACGCAAGAAGAGACTGTCCCCTTCTTCCTTTGGTCTGTCATCTGTAAGGCTTAGAAGCCTTGATCCCCGGCCTGCGGCCAGAATTATTGCTTTCATAAAAAAGATTATACCACAGAGAGCACAGAGGCTCACAGAGAAAAAGGTTAAGAACAACTCTCTTTACGCCCTCTGTTGACATCATAAGTGTTTTCAGGTCACAGAAAAACATAAAGAAATAAACTCAGCCTGGTAAACCTTGACAAAATAAGCATGGATGTTTAATGTTGATAACGTTCGGTGCTGCTTGTCAGCTCGATAGGGTCCGCCCCGCCGAACATCAATAAACAATAAAGCCTCCGCAAGGAGGCTTTTGTTTTTTTCCCACCAGGGTATTAAGGGACTGTCATCTGGAAATATTTTCAAGCCATCCACCTTGCTTTGATTGGTATTAGATGAGTTGTACAGCAGGGGGAATACTTTTTTGAAATATTCATAATCAAAGCGCTGATAGCGCATTGTATGGTATATATTGTATGAACACATATCTGCCGCCTGAATTCCTTCTGAAAGTTCACTTCGCACAAAGAGAGGCATTTCCACGATATGCCTGAACCTGCAGTCGGCACTGGTTCCACTTTCCAGAAAATATGCATGTTTTCTGGCCAGAGAAAGGTTGGCCTGTCTGCTGATATCATCTGTAACCATTATAGCTTTATGTTTGCGGTGCTTTTCCCGCATATAGTTTTCCACCCTCTCACATAAGAGCTCCCAGGCCTTGCGGTGCAGTTTTGAGGCGTCCATGTAATCCTGCAGATATCTCTTATCTATAACCACGGAAACCAGCACTGCCGGAACTGAAAACAGCTGGTTGTAGTATGTAGCCACAAGATCATCCACTTCTTCCATGGTCAGCAGGGAGAGAAAGGGATGTTTTTGCCTTTCCCTGTTTATCCTGATCCAGTTTGATTTTATCTCGCACTCATCAAGTGAAACCTGGCCTGCATTATGAATCTGGAGCAATATTTTCTTTTTGGCGGCTATAGGATCATAAAACTTGCGCCAGTTATGTTCAAATATCCCCAAAGCTGTTAATACATACAACCAGTCTTTGGGAGAAGCTGAATAATCCATCCCGGGATGTATACCGTGGGTATCCAGGTTTCCTGTCTCATCTACGTAAAATATGTACAAAGCAATATCCTCGTGTGTTGATACGAAGAAATACTTAACAGGCAAACTTACAGTGGTAAACCAAAAAACCTCCTGATTATTTCCATATCAAAATCCCGCACCGGCAATTCCCTTTCCGGATGCCACATTACAGCCATCAGAGGTTTGTCCTGATGATAAAAGCCTTCAATATGGCCCTCCATATCCCTGACAAAGGTTATAAGCGGAGGGTTAATTTCAAGAGGTCCGCAGTTGTCATGGTAGGAGTTTACAGTACGTTTGTTGCCGGAAAGGCTTATCTCATGTCTGGTTCCAGCATGGCCTGTGCAAGGGCTTATTTCATATTCAAAATAATGAGCCATGATCTGCAGCCCCCGGCATACTCCAAATACAGGCAGGTTATTATCAAGGGCATACTGGATTAAAGTCAACTCTGTCTCATAAACGCAAGAAGAGACTGTCCCTTATGTTGCGAGTTCTCGTAACAGGCTGATATGCATGTAAATAAACCGGATTTGGCGGGGTCTTCATATCTTCATGGATACCAGGGGGATATGAAGACATGCAGCATAATTATTTTGGGCTGGCAACATAATTTTTGGCCTTGGAATATAGTACCACTTGTTTGGACTCAGCCTGCATATGGGCCTTACAGGCTGTCCAGCCAGTCCAGAGTCTCCTGCTCTTTTTCCCAGTCCAGAAGTTCATCCAGTTTGGGGTCCTGGGTCTGGTTCTGGGTGTATTCAATGAACTTCTGCTGCAGCTCTCGTTTGCGATTCAGACTCAGCTTGAGATAGACCATGGTGGATTGCAGGTTTTCATGTCCCAGGTGGTTTTTGATGTCTGTCAGGCTGAAGCCGGTCCCGAGCATGTTGATGGCACATGAATGCCTGAAGCAATGCACCGGATTCAATCCCTGGAATCGGTTTTCTTCAAACACCAGGCTCAGATATTTCCTGCATAACCGGTAGATGCCGTTTCTGGTAAAGCCTTGCCTGCGCTGATTTAAAAACAGGGTGTTCTGATGCAAGGGTTTGGGCCTGGGGCGGTATTTCTGGATATACATGGACATGAGCTGGACTGTCTTGGGCCAGAGCTCGATTTGGCGGTAGCGGTTGCCCTTGCCCAGGATGGCCAGGGTTTTCTTGTGCGGGTCAAAGTAGTCCAGACGTAGCGAGGCTGATTCCTCGGCCCTGGCCCCGGAGTTGTAGAGCAGGTGGATGATGGTATAATCCCGGAAAGCTCCGCTTTTCTTGAGATTTATACTATCCAGGACCAGCAAAACCTCTTCATGGGTGAGAAAGGCAGCCAGTTTTTTGGGGAAGCGCTTCTGAGGGATGGAGATAATCCGGTCTGCCAGCAGTTTATGTTCGGGATAGAGAAAACGGATCATTCTGGCCAGGGACTTGAATACCGCCAGTCTGTGGCCTCTGGTGCGAGCACTGTTATTTCTGCCGCTCTCCAGATGGTCTAAAAAATCCAGGATGAGCTGGGTGCTTAAATGCTCAATCTCCAGGGAGTTGATATCCCGGCCAAGGGTTTTGGAGGCAAAGGGCAAAAACAGGCTGAAGGTATGGCGGTAGGCCAGGATGGTGTTGGAGCTGACGCCCTTGGTTCTTGGCAGGTACTGATCAAAGAAGGTATGCAGACAGGAGCCCAGATTCATATGTCCTCCAGTCGCGAGATGGCAAAGTCCACAAATCCCTGGCGCTTCTCGGCGTCCATGACCTTGAGATACAGGGCGGTGTAGCGGTACTTGCTGTGGCCCATATACGCGGATAGTACTGGCAGAACAGCCTGGGGGTCCCGGCCCCGGTCCCGGGCCGCCTTGAGGGTGTTGACTGCAAAGGAATGCCTCAGGCTGTGCGGAGTGGGATGGCCAAAGACCATGTTGGCTATAATTCTTCTTGGGGCATGGATTCCCGTTTCCCGCACAGCCCTGTGAAAGACGGGATACACCTGATTGGTTCTCAGGGCGTTTTTAAATCCTGGCAGGAGATAAGGGCTTGTGCAGCACAGGGCGTCTCGAAGACTCAGGAAGTTATCCAGTTCTTTTTGGGCCTCCCAAGGAATGGGAATCAAGCGGTCCTTATGGAACTTGGTCTTTTGGATATAGATAGTGCCTTGCACAGGATCAAAATGTTCAAGCCCCAGGTTGAGTGGTTCGGACATGCGCAGCCCGCACCTGGCCTGCAACATTAGAGCTATGTATATGCCCATATCCACCAGGAAGCACTTTTCCCTGCTGCGCCGGATCTGACTTTGCACCCCCTGCAGGAGCTGCTCCACCTGCTCCGGGGAGAAAATGAAAGGGATAAAGGCGTTTTCAGTCTTGGCCGGGAGATCCTGGACCGGATTATGTTCACAGCAGCCTGTCCGGTGCAGATAAGCAAAGAAGTTGCGTGTGGCCTGAATGACATTGTTGACGGTTGCAGGCGAGCCCTTGATTCCATCACGGAAGCCCAGAAAAAAGGCAGGCGTGAGGTCTTCCCACCCCCGGGCATTATCCCGGACATAATAATCCAGTGCTCTCAGCTGGTTTGCCAGGCTCTTGTTCACATATCCAAGTTCCTTGCGGTACTGGATAAAATCATTTAGATGTCCGGCCAGAAAGCTCTCAAACTTTTTCATTGAACAATACCTCACGCATCAGTCTGGTGTGTACATGCAGATATCTCTTGCTGGTCTTGATGATGTCATGACCCAGCATCTCTTTGATTTCAAAGATGGACGCCTCCGCCTGCAACAGGTTCTGGGCATAGGTATGGCGCAGCCAGTAGGCAGATCCTTTGATCCCGGCCCGGCGGAAGCAGGCGCTGATATTCTGGCTCACGGTCAAAGGAGTGAGTGGTCCGTAAGGTGTCCTGGTATTGCAAAGAAGAAACCTGTGCCCGGGATCCATTGGTCTATTCCAGGCAAGGTATGCGGCCAGAGCCCTGAGTGCCCCCTGAGGCAGGGGAAGTTTGGCTGGAGAAGAGTTTTTTCTGTCCGGCAGGTATATCAGCTTGTCCCGGAATAAAATGTCATCCAGGGTCACCCGGCAGATTTCCCCCGGCCGAAGCCCCAGGGAGTAGGCCAGATGGATCATGGCATAAGACCGCAGTCCCCCGGGGCGATCCTTGTCAATGCTTTGAAACAGGGTCTTTATTTGTTCCAAAGTAAGAAACCTGGGTGGTCTGCTCTGGGCATACACCGGCGGCCCCTGGATCAAAGCGCTCAAATCTTTCTTCAGGATTTGTCTTTCCAGGTACAGGTAGCGTAAAAAACCTCTAAGGCCTGATCGTTCATGTATTCTGGTTTCAGGGGCGTATTTCCTGTTTCTCTCAGCCAGAAAAGCATCCATATGTAAGACATCCAGGTCTTTAAGCTCCATGCCCTGGTTTTGCAGGTAGTCATTAAGTGCGGATAGAGTCCCCCGGACCCGGTAGATCTGAACATGTCCCACCTGGCGGGTTTGGGTGTAGAATTGGAGATACTCTTCATAAAGCCTGGGCAGCTGGGCTCTTTGGAGCTTGCTCCTGCCTCTGCCTTCAGGCAAAGCACCCGGCGGCAAGCAGATTATGCCATTCTGGTGCAGGTAGCGCATGAATCCGCGCAGGACAAACCCGGCATACTTAACCTGGACATGGTCCTTAAATGCCTGCAAGGTATCCCGGGCAAAGGTACGCTCCCAGGGGATGCTATTTAGCACCACAAAGTCCAGCAGCCGGTTTAGAATTTGGCTGTGTTGGGCCATTGTCCATGGAGCATACCCGGCATTGTTCATCCATTCCAGGTAGTCCTGGATCTGCCTGTCCAGCATAACCTCTACCTGCCCAGCCTTTGTTCCATGTCCTGCAAAAACTCCACTGCCTCCCGGAAATTTAAGCCCTTGACCACCATGACCAGGTCAATGGGGTTGAAATTTCTTTCGCAACGAAAACACCTGGCCAGGTTGGTTCTGGGATTACAGGCGGTCAAAAACTCGGAGCAAAGCGGGCACAGAAAGCGCAAGTATCCGTCCCTGACTTTGGAGGGCATATCCAGGATATGGACAATAACGTCATTGACCAAAACCTTGTTTCGCAACCGCTGCAGTTCCTCTCTGGAATATCTTTGGGCCATGATTTCCTCCTCGAGATAAGTGTCAGTGATTAAGATTTGACTTCCCTATCACCACCCCGGCAGTGGAGGCTATCGAGTCCTACCTTTGCAATCAGGACCAAATCATGCGCAACCCATTGATACTTCTGTGATTTTTACGATTTTCGCGTCCATCTTTGCAATCAGCAGATCCTGGACAGAAATCATGGCGTAAGTTCCTGATATGTCACTGTTTTCAGCTGATAACGCGTCCAGCTTTGCAATTTCGCTGGAAATGGATTCGATGGCCCTCCTGCGCCGGTTTCTATATCGCTGTTTTTCCCGGTTGCTTCGAGTATAGTCAGGGTTGTTTTCCCTGTAGTTATTCCAGTAGTCAGGGTTCCTGGCACTCCAGCGTTGGTCTGAAGCCCTTTTATTGAGCCTGTAGGCCTGGTCCACCTGCATTTTCTTTCTTTGCCACCGGCGCTTGCGCGCTCTCTGGCAATCAGGCTTGGAGCAGTATTTCTGGTCGGGGTTACGTTTGGTAAGGGGAAAAAGACACCGGCTCACTGCAGCGTTTTTTGGACATACAACCTCCAGGAGCAGTTACTCCAAGAGGTTGTAGTTTTGGAAAGAAGAAAAATGAATGGAAAGAATCCAGGCGGGGTTAAGAAAAAAGCTGAGGCCGGTGCTCATGAGTGGAGCCCGACCACTGACTCTTGAGTCTGAGAACGACTTTAAGGGCGGGGTATGCGGGGTGTATGTAAAAACTATACCGAGTAAGGCGGGGTATGCGGGGTACGTTAAAAATAAAAAGATACTAAAGGCAGGCGGGTTAAAGCGGGTTATCGCGGGATACTGGCAACATAACTAAACTCGCAACATAATGTCCCCTTCTTCCTTCGTGCTGGTCTCAAAGACTTGGCCCCACGCTTCACCTCCTTGACTTTCTTGGCATGGATGTCCCATTTTGATCAATTTTGATCAATTAGGCATGAACCGGTATCTTTTTGTCCTTTATCATAGGAACAAGAATATTAAACTCGTCCATAGCTACAAATTTCGAAGCATCCAGAATTTCCATCTCAACAGGAACTCCTTCACTATCAAGATGAAGAATGACTCCTTCCTTCATATCTATTGAATCTACAGGAACTCCTTCCTTAAATTCAACTACGAGTATATCAGTCTCTTGGGAGTATTTGATCTTCAAAGCTTCCACCTCCCTGAAAATATCTATCCTTATAAGGACAATATACAGTGATCAACACTGAAACCAAATCATCATATTCATATACTGCTCTTAATACATGCTGACCAAAACATCTGTGGGCTATGAATCTATTATTGTGCCCCACCAGGACTTCTTCAGGGTCTAGTAACGTTTTAGATACCGCTTCAAGGGTGAGTTGCCATTTCTCCATTCTTGTTAGAGCATGGGTGGTAAAAATTATTTTATACTTAGCATCGTTTTTTTCAAAGGTAAATAAAGTCCCTTTGTCATGGGGAAGACTGTCAACTACCGCAATACTCACCTGATCTTTCCTTTAGCTTTACCCACTTATGCTCATTCTAAAATCTAAAACATTTTATCAATTTAATAAGATAAAGGCAAATAAAATTCTAGGCAAAGCCTTGAATTCAGCCTGCTCCCAACCTTTTCATAGAATAAACCCCCTTCACCCCGCCAACGGGAGTAAATTTCCTAGTATCCTTGGACCCCAGTAAATGCTTGACCTGGTCAAAGACTTCCTGAACAAAATCCTTTCCGCCGATAACCCCGGAATCAGTAAAATACCGGCATCTGTATCTGAAGCGCTCTACCCTGGATATTTTGTAGCCTTTTTTACGGGCTTTTTCCACAATC
>NZ_ACJN02000002.1:900000-1172362 GCF_000174435.1 Desulfonatronospira thiodismutans ASO3-1 | reverse complement strand
CTATCCGTTTTCCTCTATATTCCCTCCCATGCAAACGATACTGAGATACAGGGGCAGGGACATCACAGAAGAAGATGTCCGGTTCATCAGACAGCTCATTTTCGAGCATCCTGGAGACAGCCGGTGGGCCTTGTCCAAAAAGCTCTGCACAGCATGGAACTGGGTCCAGCAAAACGGCCAACTCAAGGACATGGTCTGCAGGGGGCTCATGCTGGCCCTGCACAGACAGGGGCACATAATTCTTCCGCCGGCACAAAAAGTAACTGCCACTGGGTACAATCGCAAAGAACCAGTCTCGGTTCAGGTGGATCAAACCCCACTTACATCTTCACTCAAGGACATCACCCCTCTTGAGTTTCGACAGGTGCGCAAGACACCTTTTGAGGGCCTGTTTTCCAGCCTCCTCAAGGAGCATCATTATCTGGGCTACACCCAGCCTGTGGGCGAGCACCTCAAGTACCTGGTCTTTGCAAACAAGCAGCCCATAGCCTGTCTTTCCTGGTCTTCAGCTCCAAGGCATATCGGCGTCCGGGACAATTTCATCGGCTGGACCCAAAAAGACAGGGAAAAGAATCTCTTTCTTATTGCCTACAACAGCAGGTTCCTCATCCTGCCCTGGATCCAGGTCTCCTGCTTGGCCTCCCATATCCTGGCCCAAATGACCAAGATTGTGCAAAGGGACTGGGAGAGCATCTACAAGCATCCGATATATTACCTGGAAACCTTTGTTGATCAAGAGCGCTTCAAAGGGACCTGTTATTTTGCAGCCAACTGGCTCTATCTCGGGCAGACTACAGGCCGGGGCAAAAACGACCACACAGGCAAAGCAAACCGTTCACTCAAGGCTGTCCTGGGCTATCCCCTGACCCGAGACTTTCGGAAGCGATTGCGGGGGCTCAACCGGTGAAAAAGAAAGTCCAATCCATCGATCTGGACCAAGAGCAGATCGACGCCCTTTTACAGCGCGCATCAAAAAACGAGCTGGAAGAGACAGATCTGGATATCATCAAAGCCTTGGTCCAAGCCATCCAGCTTTTGCATCAGGCTGTGGACGATAAAGCTGCCTCCATCAAGCGTCTCCTGCGCACGATCTTTGGCGCTTCTTCAGAGACAAAAAAGAAACTGTTCCAGGAGGATGACCAGCAAAACAAGGACCAGAAGGGTAGTCAAGATCCTTTGCAAAAGCCTCCTGATGAAAAACCACCCAAGGGACACGGCCGAAACGGAAAAGACGACTATACCGGGGCTGCAAATTGCATATACCCTCACCAAACCCTGAAGCCGGGCGATATCTGCCCCTTGTGCGGTCAAGGAAAAGTCTATCCCATAAAACCGAAGTTCCGCATTCGGATTACAGCCACAGCTCCACTTACAGCCAAGATCCATGAGCTTAAGAGCCTTCGCTGTAACTGCTGTCTCGAGGTGTTCACCGCAGATCCTCCAGAAGACATTGGAGAAAAAAAATACGACGAACCTGCCCGGAGCATGATCGCCATCTTGAAGTACGGGAGCGGGTTTCCTTTTCATCGCTTGGAAAAGCTCCAGGAATCTCTGGGCATACCCCTGCCGGCCGCAACACAATGGGATCTGGTCGAACAAACTGGAACACAGCTTCTTCCTGTGTATGATGAACTCATCCGCCAAGCGGCTCAAGGTGAGGTCGTGCATAACGACGACACCAACATGAAAATCCAGCAGCTTATCAAGGAGAACAAGGAAGCCGGGCCGAAAAGAAAAGGCATGTTCACCACCGGGATTGTCTCTGTACTTCAGGGACGCCATATTGCTCTCTTTGCCACCGGCAGACAGCATGCGGGGGAGAATCTGGAGGAGATTCTCAAAAAAAGAGACCACAACCTGCCCCCGCCAATACACATGTGTGATGCCCTGGCCCGAAACATTCCCAAGGGCTTACAGATCATTTTAGCCAATTGCCTGACCCATGGCAGACGCAACTTTGTCGATATCCTGGACAATTTCCCTGATGAGTGCCGGTATGTCATTGAACAGCTGGCTATTGTCTATAAAAATGATGACATGGCCAAAAAGCAGGAGATGTCTGCTCAAGAACGGCTTGTATGGCATCAACAGGAAAGCGCACCGGTTATGAGCGAACTCAAGTCCTGGGCCTGGGCCCAGCTGGAGGAGAAAAAAGTAGAGCCCAATTCAGGATTGGGCAAAGCCCTGGCTTACATGCAAAAACACTGGGATCCTCTGACTCTTTTTTTGAGAGAACCAGGTGCTCCCCTGGACAACAATATCTGCGAACGTGCCCTGAAAAAAGCCATCCAGCACCGGAAGAATTCTTTATTTTACCGCACCCTGCGCGGGGCCAGGATCGGCGATCTGTTCATGAGCTTCATTCATACCTGTCAGCTTAACAAAGTGAACTCCTTTGACTACCTGACCCAGCTTCAGAAAAACATAGAAGAGGCCCTCGCGGCTCCACAAAAATGGATGCCCTGGAACTATCGAGAAAACCTCCCCAACGAATAATCTCCTCCACGCCAAGCCAGCGCAATATCAGCAGACCCTCCTCCTGGACCTTGAGTCATGGAGGAGGTGTCTCAACTTGTGCTGTGATAACCGAAAATTGACCAGCCCCTGAACTGGCCCTCCAAGCAAAGCCTACGCCAGCTGCCGTGAAATTTATCTGCTTACGCACGTCTGCCGAAAGTACACAAAAAAAACCAGCCCACTCTCTACTTCGACATCAAGAACTACTTTGAACACCGCAAAGAACCTGACTATTGCCTCCAAGATCCACCAGGTCATGGCCGAATAGATACCCGCTCCATATGGACTACCACTGAGCTAAATGAATACCTTGAATTTCCCCATGTCGGCCAGGCGTTTTGCATTCATAAAAAAAGCTATGACCCAAAAACCAATAAAGTCTGTGAAAACACTTTTTATGGCGTAACCAGCCACCATCCAAATAAGGCTGATCCTGCCAGAATATTACAAATCCATCGTGGACATTGGAGTATTGAAAACAGCAAACATTATATCCTTGATTGGACTTATGACGAAGACAGAAACAGAATAAGAACCGGCAACGGCCCTGCAAATACAAATCGCTTGAGAGGTTTTGCCATAGGCTTGCTCAAGTCCAAAGGAGTTAAGGACATCGCTCAGAAAGTGAGAGACCTGCACCAACAAATAAGGCCCGTTCTGGACTATTTCAAGATGACAAAAAATTCTCAAAAACACAGAACGTAACAAAGGAGAACAAATTTGCCGTGGAGCTAAGGCCCGGGCCCATTGACGCAGAAAAGCGCGAAAGACTCCTTGCCTTTCTGACTGTCAGCGTTCCCATGATATATGCACATTTCGCTCAACACAGAAAATCCAATGCGTTAAGCCACCAACAGGCCGGAACCTTTCAGCGGTCTTCCAGGAAAATCGGCAGAAACGAGCCATGTCCCTGTGGCAGCAACCAGAAGTATAAAAGGTGCTGCGGAACCGGTTAAGCAAGCCAAAAAAATCAGGAACATTATGCTGCGCGCTTCTTCATCCCTTCTTGACCTGACTCTGAATATCTGGTTTACTTGTAAATCGGCTCGAGCTTGAAATATGATTAATGATCGCTATACGTGAGTTAAATATTGTTTATTATCGAAGATATAATCTGGCTGGAGCGAATCGTTGAAAAACTCGCCTGGAAACATGCTGTTTTGCCGTCCGAGGTTGAGCAGGCCCTGTCAGGCAAGTGCAGAATATTCAAAAAGGAAAAGGACAGGGTAGAAGGAGAGCATTTGTACAATGCCCTGGGCAAAACAGAAGCTGGACGTTATTTGTCCGTATTTTTCATCAGAAAACTTGACAACAGGGCTCTCATAGTAACGGCCCGGGATATGAACAATAATGAACGGAGACGTTATGCAAACAGATAAGAACAATAAAAATGTATCTATCTATGAAGCTTCTGAATTTTGGGATGAACACGATTTTGGCGAATTCGACGATGTCGAGGAGACTTATGAAATCCAGTTTTCTTTAAAGAAAAAGAAATACGTTGGAATCGACCAGGATTTATATGACTGTATCAAAAATAAAGCCAGGGAATTACAAAAACCTGAAGAGGCACTCATCAATGAATGGCTGTCAGAAAAAGCCGGCATGTGAGGTGCCAGCCGTCATCCATTATTCAAAACGACGATACCCTCGTTGAAATGACCCACCAGCCCTACACCACAGAAGATCATCTTCAGCGTTTTCTCGAGCGTTATCCAATTGCCGGCCGGGGGGCCGGGTGAGATGCAGCCGGGCCACGGCGCTGGCTGCTTATTGTCCCGGAAATGTCTGTCTTCAGGACCCTGAAATGTTGGTGGAAAAGCGCAGCGCAGGTCTGCCTGGGAGGTGTGGCCCATTCAAGATATCGGCGGGCTGGGAAACAGGGTCCAGGATTTTTTTGCAGATTGAAAGTTGCAGCTTCAATCTGTTGTAAAAATTTGCCGGCTGCACAAGAAACCCTGACAGCCTGTTGCCTGCTTTTTACATTAACAATTAAAAATTGAAGTCAGCCAGACTTTTCCAGGAAACACCCGGGCGTTGGTTCTTGTCTGATTTGTGTCTCCTCCGTAAACAACATAAGACTTACCCGCTGAATCCCCGGGATGGAGTTTCTTCCATGAAAAGGCTGGATGAATCCTGAGGTCAACTTTATGGTAACAGCTGGCATCCATCCAGTGAGCTGTTCTTGCCAACTCTGTCCCCTTGCCCTACACTTTGCCTATGACTTTTTAGTTGACCAATTCCCATGATGCATGTTTTACATATCTTTTCCAGCTAAGAGGTGTTTGTCCGGGATTGCATTCAGAATAGTATTTGCATGGGGGCTGCCCCCGGTTCTGGTGAATTTTAAGTCGCTGTGAATCTGGTATGAGAGTATATCTTGACAATTGTTGTTTCAATCGGCCATACGATAATCAATCCAAGCTTCGTATCCGTTTAGAAGCTGAAGCTAAATTGGCAATCCAAGAAGAAATCAGAAAGGGGGCTCTTAAGCTCATTTGGTCGTATATATTGGACTATGAAAACAGTAAGAATCCTTTCCGGGAAAGAAGAAATCAGATCTCCACATGGCGAAAGTACTCAACAGAAGAGATCGTTGAAAATAAAAAATTGCTTGATATAGCGAGAACTCTTCGAGGACATGGGATAAAAAAAATAGATACGCTGCACATCGCAAGCGCCATTTATGCCGGAGCAGATTACTTTTTGACCACTGATGACGGAATTCTAAAAAAGGCTACACTTATCAAAGATACACATGTCACTGACCCAATTGGGTTTATTAAAGAGGTGTTGATATGATAAATGATACAGAAATTAAGGAAAAAGGTTTTCAGATACTGGCACAACATCTTGGTGATGTTGAGGCAGAACGATTTATTGCCCTTATCCAGCGAGAATCGTTTGATTACACCAAATGGCGGCAAGGCATTGACGAAGAGTTGAGTATAGAAGAGATCAGTCGGAAGGCAATGGATTTGAGAAACAAAAACACCGAAAAAGGCTATTAATTGCGGTCACGAAATATTTTAAGCCAACAGGGACATACTCAGACCTTGACCGGCACCACTAATCCTGCCGACCTCCTTACGCACTTTCTTTCCAGCTGGCAGTAGTCTGGCAAAGATATTATCAAGCCCAGGGAATACCTTGGCGGTCTTGTTTTCCTGCCCATGGGACAGGCAACTTTTTTATCAGCGGCAGAAGTCTACCGCTCCCTTCGCAGAAGGGGGTGACAATCCGTAAACCAGTGGACTGCATGATTGCTTCTGTTGCCATGGATTACGATATCTGCTTGCTGCATGTAAAAATATCTGAAATTAACCTTGCAAATTTTCCACGTCGTGGATAAATTGCAAGCATGATTTATCGACGCATCCTTCCAGAAATCCAGTCGGCACTGCAGAGGCAGGCCGCAGTTGCCCTGATGGGCCCTCGTCAAGTGGGCAAGACTACTCTGGCTTTAACGCTGGGCAATACCCTCCCCTCCCTGTATCTGGACCTTGAAAATCCGGCGGATCGCCAGAAATTGACCGAACCTGTTCTTTTTCTCAGCAGGTATGAGGATCAGCTGGTAATCCTTGACGAAATACACCGCACACCTGAACTGTTTCAGTCTCTCAGGGGGATCATAGACTCAGGCCGAAGAGCTGGAAAGCGAACCGGCCGGTTTCTGCTCCTTGGCTCGGCTTCCGTTGACCTTTTGAGACAGTCCGGGGAAAGCCTGGCCGGCCGTATCGCTTATGTGGATATGTCGCCGCTGGATGTGCTGGAGGTTGCGGATGATTCCCGGAAATTGTTCGACCTCTGGATTCGCGGAGGATTTCCAGACAGTTTTCTTGCTGACGATAACGCCTCAAGCCTTGCCCTGCGAAGGGACTTTATCCGGACTTACCTGGAGCGGGATATTCCCATTTTCGGGCCGCGCCTGCCGGCCCAGACAATGGAACGCTTGTGGACCATGCTCGCGCATGTTCAGGGGAGCCTGCTCAACGCCTCCCGTCTGGCCGCCAGCCTTGGGGTCAGCTCCCAGACAGTTACCCGGTATATTGACCTGCTCGCTGATTTACTGCTGGTGCGCAGGCTTGCGCCCTTTCATGCCAATCTGGGCAAACGGCTGGTCAAATCACCAAAAGTTTATATTCGAGACTCAGGCCTGCTGCATGCTCTGCTGGATATCTCCGACTATAATGAACTTGCAGGCCATCCGGTAGCCGGCGCCAGCTGGGAGGGATTTGTGATTGAGAATATTCTCGCCGCTGCTCCAATCCGGACCCGGGCCAGTTTCTTCAGGACCTCTGCTGGAGCAGAGATAGACCTGCTGCTGAGGCTTCCCGGAGGTGAACTCTGGGCCGTCGAGATTAAAAACAGCCTGTCGCCGCGACTGGAAAAGGGGTTTCATCTTGCCCATGCGGACTTGAAGCCTTCCCGGTCTTTTGCAGTCTATCCAGGCAAAGACCGTTACCCGCTTAATAAAAACGTGGACGCCATCAGCCTGCTTGAAATATGTACGCTTCTGGCAGGAACAGGAAGGAACACTCTGTAATAGGGTCGGACCGGGTGAGCCATTTGATTAAACAGTTGTAAGCGCCTGAATCATGGTTGTTTTTCAGACTTTGGCCCGGGATTGCAGGCGGATCAGTCATAAACATTTTTGCGGTGACCAATGCGTACAATCCGGACCGTGACCACACATTCCTGGATGTCGCAGATAATTGCTCAAAGGTGCTGTTCAATGGGAGGGAGACCTTGCTTTGAATCAAGCCGGGCTGAAGAAACATCAGTTTTCCAGCGGAAGTGCTCCAGGGGATCCGGAAGGCTGGTTATAGCCAGGAAAAGGCTCCCCCCGTATTCAGCCAGTCAGGTCAGTGACTGACACCTTCCTGCTGATTGAAGGTACAGCTTGCATTTAACAAGATATTTGCATATTGTCACCTTTATGCAGAAAAGAACAATTCAACCGGCACTTGATTCCCTGGCAGCAAAATATCCGGTGGTCACTGTGACCGGTCCGCGTCAAAGTGGAAAAACCACGCTCTGCAGGATGGCTTATCCGGATAGAAAGTATGTCAATCTTGAGGCGCCGGACGAAAGACAGTTCGCCATAGACGATCCACGGGGTTTTCTTGCAGAGTGCAGCAGCGGTGCTGTTCTGGATGAGATACAGCGCGTTCCTGACCTGGTGTCATACCTCCAGCCGGTTATAGATGAAGATCCTGCCCCTGGAAGGTTTATTCTTACCGGGAGCCAGCAGTTTAATGTCCGGGAGGCTTTAAGCCAGTCCCTGGCAGGCAGGACAGGACTCTTGACTCTTATGCCCTTTGACTGGCAGGAAATTCAATCTTTCCAGAGTGTTTCTCAGACTGACAGGCTTATTCTGCATGGTTTTTATCCCCGCCTGCACCATATGGGCATTAATCCCACACAGGCCATGGCCGACTATTTTGAAACTTATGTCCAGCGCGATGTCCGGCAAATAGTGCAGATCAGGAATGCTGGAGCATTCGAGAGGTTTGTCCGCCTTTGCGCGGGCAGGATCGGCCAGCTTTTGAACTTGAACAGCCTGGGCAATGATGCCGGGGTATCGCATACAACGGCCAGAGAGTGGATATCTATTCTTGAAGCCAGTTACATCATATTTCAGCTGCCTCCATGGCATGCCAGCATTTCCAAACGACTGGTTAAAACCCCGAAACTGTATTTCTGGGATGTTGGCCTGGCATCCTATCTTCTTGGACTGCAGGAGGAGAAGCAGGTAAGCCGGGATCCACTCCGGGGCAGCCTTTTTGAAAACATGGTTGTGGCCGAGCTTTTCAAGCAGTGCTATCATCAGGGAAAACGCCCCCGGTTTTACTTTTGCCGGGACAGTACAGGCAACGAAGTTGATGTGTTTATTGAACGGGGCCATGATCTTGCCCTGATCGAAATCAAGGCCGGACAAACCGTTAACAGAGCCTACTTTCAGGGGCTGGACCGGTTTAAAAATGTCCTTGGAGAAAGAATCAAAGGTGGGCTGGTAGTATATGGTGGCGGGAAAGCGCAGCGCAGGTCTGCCTGGGAGGTGTGGCCCATTCAAGATATCGGCGGGCTGGGAAGCAGGGTCCACGATTTTTTTGCAGATTGAAAGTTGCAGATTCAATCTGCAAAAATCTGCCGGCTGCACAAGAAACCCTGACAGCCTGCTCCAGAAGCCCTTGTTGAACTTTGGGGCCAGGCCTCTTAGTCCGGCAATGAAAGAAGAATTGTGTAATGACCATCCAGGATGGCCAACAAGGAACGGGGGCAAATAATTTTTCAGCTTTGATTTTTACATTGCATGGAGGGTAATTTTTTGCTTATGATTACCCTGCTGGGAGGGTAATAATGGATCTAAAAGAAATATTCAAGCAGCTTATACTTGACGCCCAGCAGGCAGAGCAGCCCCGCATTCTGCCCCGGACCTGCTGTTTTCCCCTGGTCAGAGGCAAGGTCATCGCCCTGACCGGTCCAAGACGCAGCGGAAAGACTTTCCTCTTTCAGGCCATGATCCAGGACCTGCTCAAGCAAGGTATTGAGTCCACCGATATCATCAGCGTCAACCTGGAAGACAACCGACTGTTCGGACTGGAGACTCCGGGGCTGGAATCCCTGCTTCAGGCCTACTTTGAAATGTGGCCGGAGAAGAAGGACCGGGATACTTATCTTTTTCTGGACGAAGTGCAGGCAGTACCCGGATGGGACAGGTTTGTGCGCAGGGTGCTGGATTCTGAACGGATGTACGTGTTTGTGACCGGCTCTTCATCATCCATGCTTGACCGGGAATTGTCCACTGTCCTGCGGGGAAGGACCTTGAGCTTTCGGGTGATGCCTTTGTCTCTTCCTGAATACGGCCTGTTCCACGGCAGTGATCTGTCTGATGCCTTTTCCTCCCGGGCTGTTGCGGCATGGGGGAACCGGCAGGAACAATACATGCGTTACGGAGGGTTCCCCGAGATTGTGTCCATGCCTGAAAGCCTGAAGAGACGCACTCTGCGCGATTATCTGGACCTCATGCTTTACCGGGACATTGTGGAGCGCTTTGACGTGAAAAACACCACCCTTTTCAGGCACGTCCTGAACATGCTCCTGTATAACATGTCCGGCCTGGTATCAGTGAACAGACTGTTCAATACCCTTAAAAGCCAGGGACACGCCCTGTCCAGGGATACGCTGTATGATTATTTCAGCTACCTGGAAGAGGCTATGCTCTTTTATTTTGTGCCTGTCAGAAGTGCTTCCGTCAGAAAGCGGCAGATCAACCCCAGAAAGGTCTACGTGCTGGACCAGGGATTCTTCTGGATGGCATCGACCGGACTGACCCGGGATCAGGGCCGTATCCTGGAAAATATGGTTTTTATTGAACTTGTCCGGCGGGAAAACAAAGTGATGTATATAAAGGGGAGGCAGGAAACAGACTTTCTGGCTGTGTCCCCTGAGGGGCGAAAACAGTTGATACAGGTCTGCCTGAACATGTACGATAAGACAACCAGAAAGCGCGAAATGGATGCCCTGAGTCAGGCCATGGATGAAGAGGGTCTTGACCGGGGGCTGGTCATCACCGCTTCAGAACTGGGAGAAGAATGCAAAAGCAACAAGAGGGTAGATATACTGCCCTTCTGGAAATGGGCACTGTCCCGGGATGACAATCAGGATGAGCATGGATACACAGCCGGGCGCCTGCCAGAGAGCAGACTTTTCAGAGCCTGATGATCCTGGAAACAGGGATCAGAATCGCCAATAAGGATCCGGCAGGTGGTCTCTGGACCACCTCTTTTTTGATCAGGACGGCGTTCCCACCCTGGTTGAAGTCAAACGCAGCAGCGACACGCGAATCCGCAGAGAGGTCGTGGGACAGATGCTGGACTACGCTGGATCCTGGGTCGGACCCGGTCAGCTTATTGGATAAACAACGTAACTTTCTTAATAAGGCCTGATTTTTGGCCTTAAAACAGCCATTTTGATACCGGAATGGCTGTTTTAAGATTTCCCTTTTCAGAAAGAGCAGTTTTTCTTATATGAGAGTCAAAGCGGGGCAGCGGGCTGATCCTTCCGGTTTAACAACCGGAAAACACCCTGGAAAATCTGGAGATCTGCGTACCGGAAGAGCTGGGACATTGCCGTCAAAACATGAATTCCAGAAGACTCAGGTTGAGTGCCGCAGCGGTCATAAGGCCGATGAATACCCGGTTGCCTTTGTCTTTGAGAGCGCAAGGCTGGAAGCAGCAGAGATAATAGCCCGCTGGTATGAGGGAGGGGTTGATCCGAAGCAGCCGGTCATTGATTACTTCCGTATCAGGTCCGAAGATGGCAGGATCTTTATTCTCATGTATGCGGGCCATCTGGATCAGTGGTTTATCCGCTGAATGATATTCAAAGGAAGACCCTGCCTGTCTATCATGTCTATTTGAGCCAGTTTCTGCCTGCTGACCGATACAAAGTAAGACCGTACTCCTGGGGAGCTTGCGTTAATTTTTCCTCAATGGTCCTCCTGATCCATGATTTGATATCAGAGCCTAAGCGGGGCAAGTCCTCGGACTTCACAGCTGGATGGTATTTAACCCCATACTTGTTCATGGCTTAAGGAGGTATCCGGATTGAATGTCAGTTCTCTTTATTCAGCCAGAGCTGTCAAGGCTACATCTTCCCTTAGCTCCATGGCTTCTTTTACCAGATCCCGGATAGCCATTGATTTTGATATACCTTCCTGCTTTGCAAGATCGCTTACGGCTGAATACAGTCCACTTTCCAGGACAACATTTATTCTGGGATTTTTTGTCGGCATAATTTCTCTCCTTGGAACACAAGGTGTGCTACTTTAAGCACGC
Source organism: Desulfonatronospira thiodismutans ASO3-1 (assembly GCF_000174435.1). Classification (NCBI taxonomy): domain Bacteria; kingdom Pseudomonadati; phylum Thermodesulfobacteriota; class Desulfovibrionia; order Desulfovibrionales; family Desulfonatronovibrionaceae; genus Desulfonatronospira; species Desulfonatronospira thiodismutans. The sequence goes on along the minus strand of NZ_ACJN02000002.1, from coordinate 1,161,002 downwards.
CAAGTCAAGCCGGAGCAGATTACTTTTTGACCACTGATGACGGAATCATTGAGGTCAGTTCAAACAAAACGGCGCAGCTAAATAACCGTGGGGAGCCTATCGGCATTGAGATTCTGGGAGCACACTGTCCCACAAGGGAATTATCAGGTTGTATAAATATTTTTGCGGTGACCAATGCGTACAATCCGGACCGTGACCACACATTCCTGGATGTCGCAGATAATCCGGTATGGTCCTGTGCGGTATTTCCAGAATCCAGACATATTTTTGCGCAGAGGATCTCCAAAGCGGCGGGGATCTTCAGGTGTGCAAATCCGGTCACGTAGATAACGAAGGATATTGGCCTGCGCCTGCCGATCCAGCCTGCGCAGCTCTTTTCTGGCCCGGTCGTCAAATTCAACTCTCCAGATCAATTCCCTGCTCCAGCTCCTCTAACGACCAGACCCTTTCCGGGGGATTCTCCAGCCTGTGCACAGCCAGGTAATAGTCTTCCAGATCTTCCAGGTGCTCCATGATTGCTTCCCGGGCATAAAATGATTTTGTTCTTCCGGTTTTTTCAGCCAGATCACCCAGTCTTTTTTCTATTTCTTCAGGCAGTCTGATAGCCAGCATTTTAAGCCTCCTGCTATACAAATATAGCATATAGCGGCTAGTTGTCAATGACTGGATGTTTATGCCACAATTTATTTGTGTTGCAGTTTTCCGGGGCTGGAGCAAAAAACCATCTTATGTTGCCCAGGTACAGCCTTCAAAAATGACAGCCGGCCCTGGCATGTCAATTTTTACCTGCAAAAAGACCATCTCCGGGGCTTTTTTGGAGGGATACCCTGCATTTCCGGCCGGGACCAGGTGAGATGCAGCTGCGCCGCCTGCTTCTCAGTGCCCTGGAAATATTCCTCACGGTAACCATTCAGCAGGAGGGCCAGCCATGACTACACTTACTGTTCGCCTGCCGGAAAGCATGAAAAACGAGCTTGACCAGCTCAGCCGTGCAGAAAACAGGGCGGTCAGCGATATTGTCCGGGAATCGCTGAAACGTTATATCGCAGTGGAAAAATTTCGCTCTGTGCGCGGGAAGATTTTGCCCTTTGCCGAGGCACAAGGCCTGCTGACTGACGAGGATGTATTCAAGGCCCTGTCATGAGGGTTGTTCTTGATGCCAACGTCATTATCGCGGCTGCAGCCGCCCGCGGGGTTTGCGAGGCGGTTTTTGAGCTTTGCCTGGAACAACATCAGCTCATCATCTGCGAAGGCCTCGAAAAGCTGCGATTCAAAATCAATGTCCCTGCTCCTGTTGTTGCCGAGTACCTGCAATTGCTGCGCAATAATGCAGAAACCGTGACACCCTCGGCAGTTGATCCGGAAAGCTGCCGCGATCCGGACGATCTGGTGATCCTTGGCCTGGTTTCACCAGGAAATGTGGAGGCAATCCCCCAATCCCCAAACCTTTTTAATCCCGATTCAGGATCCAACAAAAGACTTGATTTTTTTGTTTTTTTCATATAAGTACACTTTTCAGAGATTAAGGCATGCTTATTGCTGATATTTAAATATGAAAAAAGTCAAATGTTTTATTCAGCATCATTTTAACCCCCTGCATGTCTATTGTCGTCTCAGGAGCGCAGGGTTCAGGCCGGTCATGGCTCAAAGGGTCTGTACGCTCTACGAAAAGTTCTTCTACAACTTCCTCCTGCGCTAAACGCATACCCCTCTTTGCACCTGCCACCCTGGAGAAGCGCCTGCGCACTCAAACCGGACTAAAAAAGTCTGGGCCTCTTTTCCCTTTTAGTTTTACAGATCCTGGCCCTGGTCTTATGTACCCCTGTCAGGTCAAGCATGGATAAAAATCTGGACTCCTTCAGCCTGAGCAGCCGACCATAAACTTTCCTGCTTCCGGCGAGGCTTAGATAGAGATGCCGCCTGGCCCTGGTGAGCGCCACATAAAAAAGCCTTCTTTCTTCAAGCTCATCGCTTTTGTGCTCTGCCTGAGCTGGCTTGCCCAGCAGAAAATCCATGCCGGCGAAAGGCACAATCCCGTCCTCCAGGCACGGCAGAAACACGGCTTCAAACTCCAGGCCCTTGGCCGCGTGCATGGTCAGAATCTTGACCTTTCTGCTCTTCATTTCCGCCTGATCCAGCTCGCTTTCCAGGCGGATATGGTTAATAAGACCTGCCCAGCCTCCTTTTTCCCTGTACTGCTTTTCCAGCTCCCTGAAGGCCCTGCTCTGCCAGAAAAACCTGTCAAAAGGAGGCACGTCCCCGAGATAAGCAGCCAGGCCAAGGGGGCCTTTAGCCAGTACCTTTTCCGGACATTCAAACACCTCTTGGCTCCAGCTGACCCCAAGCACCCGGGACGCCGCCTTGAGGATAAGCTCCACCCTGTGATCCTGGTAAAACGGCTCCTGTTGGGGCACACAGACCGGTATGCCCATTCGGTGCAGCTCTTTTTCCAGGACAGTGCCCAGGGCCTTGAAGCGCACCAGAATGGCTATATCCTCCGGGGCCAGGCCTGAGGGCTCAGTCTGCCCGTCCATCTGCCAGTGCCCCGTACCTCCCAGGAGTTCACTGATTCTCTGCCCCACCCAGTGGGCCTCCTGCACTCCCTCGGCAGCCCGGTACAGGGTCATGCCGGCCGGAAGGGCTACTTTGGCCTCAAGGCTTGCGTCTTCTGGAAAAAGACCCTGGGACAGCTCCAGGATACCCCGGGACGAACGGTAGTTTTCCTTGAGGCTTACAACCTGCAGGTCCGGCCAGAAGGAACGAAGCACCTGCGGCACATCCCCAACTGCGCCGCGAAAGCCGTAGATGGACTGCCTGGGATCGCCGATGCCGAAAAATCCCTCCCCTTTCTCCGGGAGCAGTTCCCTGATTATCTCCAGCTGCAGCCGGGACAGGTCCTGAATCTCGTCCACCAGTACATGGGTGTAGGGTCGGACAAATTTGCCGCTTTGCAGCTCCTGAAGCCAGAACTCCAGCAGATCGGCATAGTCAACCTGGTTCCAGTCCTGCTTCTGTCGATTGTAGTTCTCTCCGGCAGCAGGCAATGCCAGAAGCTGTTCCCTGGCCGCCCCTGTCTCCTGCCAGGCCTTTTTCAGTGCAGAACCCTTGAGATCCGGACTGGATTCTGCAAACACCTTGAAGGCCTCTTCTTCACCCAGGATAAGCGGTTCCTCTCCATAGACCCTTTTCCAGTGCTCAAAGGCCATGGCATGCATGGTTTCCGCCCGGGGCAGGGCCTGATCGTCTCCATGGATGCTTATTAGGCGATCCTTGAGCTCTCTGGCCGCTTTGCGGGTAAAAGTCAGCACCAGGATATGCCTTGGATTTACCTCCTGCTCAAGAAGCCTGCTTACTTTGCCCATGAGGGTCTGAGTCTTGCCCGTGCCCGGACCGGCCATGACCAGAACGGGCTCCGGACCGGCCTCAATGGCCTGCTGCTGGGCGGCATTGAATTCCAGGTGTTTTTCCTGGACCCGGGCAGCACTCTCAGGGTCTTCCTGCACGGACTTTATGCGCTTATATTCCTGTTTCCGGTTGTCTTCAGCTACAGGCATGAGTCTTTTGCCCTTTTTGAACTCCTGCCTTTCAGTGTCGGTAAACACCCTGACCACACCGTATTCCCCGTCATATCCGGGCTGACGGATAACCTCTCCGGTGCGCATCCTGGCAATGCCCTTGCCCAGAGGGCTGTTGAATCTGCCCAGATCTTCCACCGGCACGTTCTGCAGTATCTGCAGCTCCGGACCGAACCTGTGTACCAGGCTGTTGTAAAAGCTCTGCACCTTCTTGGTTTTGGGCCCGACCCCCAGGATCTCTGAAATTATCTCCTTTAAAGGGATCACCGAGGAAAACCCCGGCTGATAATCAGGTCGGCTGGGCTCCTCCCGGTCAGCCATGGCCATGACCCTGTTGAGTACGCCTACAGTGATATCCTTGCCGCACACCGGACACTTCCCCCTGTGGGCCATGGTCTGTCTGGGATCCATGACCACCCCGCACTTGCGGTGTCCGTCCAGGTGATACTTGCCCTCTTCAGGATAAAATTCCAGGGTCCCCAGAAACCTGTTCCCCAGACCCTCCCGGCGCAGGGCCCGAAACATGCCCTCGTAACTCATTTCTCCCTGGAAAAGATTCACTTCCCGGCCCAGGTTTTCAGCGCTGTGTGCATCAGAATTGGACACCATGGCAAACCGGTCCAGCTTGCTCCACATCCAGTTCATTTCCGGATCAGAAGACAATCCTGTTTCCAGGGCGAAAATATAGCCCGCCAGGTCCCCGAAACACTCTTCCAGGCTGTCGAACCCGGACTTGGAACCAAAAAGGGAAAACCAGGGCGTCCATATATGGGCCGGGATTACAAAACCCCAGGGGTCTGTATCCAGAACCATCTCCAGAAGGCTCCTGGAATCCAGGCCCAGTATGGGCCGTCCGTCGGCCTTGAGGTTGCCGATGCGCTCCAGCTTGCTGTTGAATTTTTCCGCCTGTTCAAATCCCGGGAAAAAAACCAGGTTGTGAATTTTGCGCACCCTGCCCCCCTGCTTGTAGATGGAGCTTATCTCCGCTGAAAGCATGAACCTTGTTTTTGCCTCCAGCCTTTGCTCAAAGCCGGGTATATATGAGGACAGGTCGCTTTTTTCACGCAGGCAGAGCAGACCGTCTTCCCCCTGGACCAGGTGTTCTCTGAGCATCTGCACCCAGCCGGGATGGGTGAAATCGCCGGTGCCCACCACATGGATGCCCTTGGCCGCGGCCCAGGCGGCCAGGCTTGGAGGATCAAGGCTTTTGCTGGTGGCCCGGGAATAACAGGAATGTATGTGCAGATCAGCCAGAAATGTATCCATAGTTTCCACGCTAATTAGTTTGCCCGATAAAAATCAGGCTTCTATTTCGCAGCCTGAATTCGTTAAGTATACTTTTCGACATATATCCTTGCAGGCTCCGGGGTTTGGCAAAATGGCCGCAAACTGTCTGAGCGACTTAGGCAGACTTAATCAAAATCCTTTAATTATCTGATTTAAATTATATAAGTTTTTGGAGTTCCCGCAGCATGTTAGACCGGGCAAGGCCGGGATTTTGATTTAGTCTGCCTTGGAGTGAGTCTTTGCGGCCTTTTTGACAAATTCCGGAGCCTGTTTTCACGGATTCAGGTCGAAGCACAGTCGGCGACATCCCCCTGCAGCTTGGCCAGGGCATGCTCCATGGCCGGCAACACTGCTTCCAGGTTTTCTTTGACCCCCCTGGGACTTCCCGGGAGGTTTAAAATGATGCTTTGATCCAGGGTGCCGGCTACCGCCCGGGAGATAGCTGCATGCGGGGTCTTCTGCAGGGAGGCGGCCATCATGGCCTGCTCGAATCCCGGCAGGCGCTTTTCTACTGCATGACCGGTCACCTCGGGGGTGATATCCCGTGGCCCGAGTCCGGTGCCGCCGGTGGTGACTATCAGGTCAAAACCGGAATTAAAAGCCAGGTGCTGCAGAAGCGAACGTAGAAGATAAGCATCATCGGGTATAACCCAGCCCCTGCAAAGAGTAAGAGAAAGCCCTTTTTCTGCGGTCTCCCGGATCATGGGGCCGCTGGTGTCTGTACGCTCCCCCCTGGCCCCCTTGTCGCTCAGGGTTATCCAGGCCAGGGATCTTCCCCGGCACTTGACCCGCAGCTCAGGACTTTCTTCCAGGTCCACATCCGCCAGGGCCTGGAGAACAATTCCCAGAAAGCCTGTCTCACCGTCCCCGTTTATCCAGGGCTTATCCAGCACCTGAAAAACAGGAATATCCCGCTGCAGAAAGACCCCGGCCCGCAGTGCTCTAAGCACCGGATCATCACCTGTGTAAGTGCCGCGCACTCCCACTGCACCCGGCGGCCCCAGAACTAAGGTTTTTCCAGCAGCAATTTTTCCTTTACCTTGGATAACCAACATGCCCGCTCTCCCGTATTTTTTACCCGTCCGGCTTTCCTGTTCCCGCAACAGACAGCATATGTTTCCAGCACAAACGGCAGAATAGAGAAAACCCTGTCCCGGATCAAGCACCGAATCCACACCCCGGCCCACAATAACCCCCACCCCCTCAACTCCCCAATTCCCTGAATCCCCCAATCCCCCAATCCCTCAATCCCTGAATCCCTGAATTCCCCAATCCCACAATTCCTGAATTCCCCAATCCCCCAATCCCCCAATCCCTCAATTCCCCCAATCCCTGAATTCCCCAATCCCACAATTCCTGAATTCCCCAATCCCCCAATCCCCCAATCCCTCAATTCCCCCAATCCCTGAATTCCCCAATCCCACAATTCCTGAATTCCCCAATCCCCCAATCCCTGAATCCCTGAATCCCCCAATCCCGAATTACTAACCCACAATCCTTGCTTGAAATCAGCAACTGATGCACGTATGTTTTACAAAGGAGTTATTTATGCAAGACAAGCAAAAACAGCAAAAACCCGATTTTCGAAACGATACTTTTCTGCATGTTCTGATTTTATTGTTTCTGGTCCTGCTTTTCTGGAATTTTGCAGGCCCCATGTGGCAGCCGGCGCAAATCAGCTACAGCGACTTCCTGGCTCAGCTGCGCGAGGACAACGTGGAGGAAGTCACCGTGCGCGGGGACAGGATTGAAGGCTCGGTACATGAAGAAGTGGAAAAGGATGATATCACCTATACCGATTTTGTGACCTATACCCCGGCCTTTGGAGATGACCAGCTCATGCCCCTTCTCCAGGAAAAGGACATCCAGGTCTATACCCAGCCGGAGCGAAGTCCCATCTTCTGGTATCTGCTTCTTTCCACCATACCCTTGCTCCTTATCGCGCTGCTTATTTATTCCCAGTACAGAAAAATGCAGGGCGGAGGCGGGATGTTCGGTCTCGGCAAAAGCCAGGCCAAAAAATTCGACCAGGGCAAGCAGAGCACCACCTTCCAGGACGTGGCCGGAGCCAGGGAGGCCAAGGTGGAACTCATGGAAGTTGTGGACTACCTCAAGGATCCCGGGAAAATCCACGAAATGGGGGGCAAGGTTCCCCGGGGAGTAATACTTGTGGGCCCGCCCGGCACAGGCAAGACACTTCTGGCCAAGGCGGTGGCCGGCGAGTCCGGGGTCTCCTTTTTAAGTATCACCGGATCGGACTTCATGGAAATGTTTGTGGGAGTGGGAGCCAAGAGGGTGCGCAACCTGTTTGAAGAAGCCAGGCAAAACGCCCCGAGCATTATCTACATTGACGAGATTGACGCCATAGGCCGCAGGCGCGGTTCAGGAATGGGCGGAGGCCATGACGAGCGGGAGCAGACCCTGAACCAGCTTCTGGGGGAACTGGACGGTTTTGAAGAACATGAAAACATCGTGGTCATGACCTCCACCAACCGTCCGGACATCCTGGACCCTGCCCTGACCAGACCAGGAAGATTCGACCGGCGTATCCTGGTGGATCTGCCCACGGTCCAGGACCGTGTGGAGCTTCTTCAGGTGCATTCCAAAAATAAACAGCTTGGCCAGGATGTGGACCTGGAACGCCTGGCCAGGGAAACTCCCGGTTTTTCCGGGGCGGACCTGGAAAACCTCATGAACGAGGCCGCCCTTATGGCGGCCAGGGACGGCCGCAGCCATATTAACAGCCAGGACATTGAAACGGCCAGAGACAAGATCCTCATGGGCCTGAAGCGCCACGGACTGGTCATGACTCATGAAGAAAAGCGCATGGTGGCTTACCATGAAGCCGGGCACGCCATTGTGGGAGCGGTACTGCCCCATGCGGACCCGGTATACAAGGTCTCAATCGTACCCAGAAGTCAGTCCATGGGAGCTACACAGCAGTTTCCGGACCGGGAACAGTACATTTTTGCCCGGGAATATCTGCTGGACCGCCTGGCGGTGATGATGGGCGGACGCTGCGCCGAGGTCCAGGTTTTTTCCACCGCCACCAGCGGGGCGGCCAACGACCTGCAGGAAGCCACCAAAATAGCACGCAGAATGGTCATGGAATGGGGAATGAGCGAGGCCTTCGAGCATATGGCGCCAGGCGGGCCGGGCAAGGAAATCTTCCTGGGAGAGGATCTGGGCAAAACCAGGGAATACAGCGAATCCACCGCCCAGAAAATTGACCTGGAAGTAGAAGCCATTCTGAAAAAGGCTTACGAGCGGGCAAACGAGGTGTTATCCTCCCGCAGGCAGGCTATGGACGAACTGGCCGAATCCTTGATGCAGAATGACGAGGTTTCCGGAGAAACCGTGTACGCCATAGTTGAAGGGAAAAAAGCTTAGGGCACGGAGCATGGGGCCTGGACTCTTCTCCATGCCCCACGCCCCATGCTTTAAAGGTCTTACCAGAGGTATTCAGGCAGGCGTTTTCTGATTTCTTCGGGTTTTTCCACCCGGCAGAGATCCTTGTCCAGTTCGTTACTCAGGGTCCTGCGGGTGGTGTCCTTGAGGCTGTTTCTGAGCATACCCAGAAATGAAGGGGCAGCCACAAGGATCAGACGTTCAAATTTATTGTTGTGCTGGCTTTTTTCCAGATGATCAGCCAGCTTCTGGGCAAAACGTTCAGCTTCCATCTTGCGGGCCGGAGTCTGTTCTGCAGTTGTCCTGAATTCTCCCTGCATGGAATACATACGCCCGGCCTTATCCGTTTTAAGGTCCTGGTCTTTCATGCGGGACTCGGGATGTTCGAACTTTTCCAGCTCGGTGAGACCGCCTCCGCGTGAATTGGCTCCAAAGATTCTTGCCTGCGAACTGTCCGCCACCACTACCCAGGCTTTGTAGTCCATATTCTACCTCCTTGATGTGTCGTTAGGACCGAAAATGCTGATTTCTTCCATAATGCATGGGCATTGAAACCGGAAAAGTCAAGGCATGCCGCATCCCTCCTGCACAGATATAAGTTCTCTGCAGTATCAACCCTCACCCCTTTAATCCCATAACCCCCCAATTCCTTAATACCAGAATACCTGAAAACTTCTGCCTCCATCACCCCTTCTTTTTCTTGCTCTTCCCCATGCCCTATGCCCCATGCCCTATGCTCCATGCCCCATGCCCCATGCCCCATGCTCCATGCCCTATGCCTTTCTCCCCCAATCCCTCAATCCCCCAATCCCCCAATCCCCAATCCAAAATCCCAAAATCCCTAATCCACCACAGTGGTCATATGGGTCACCCGGTTTATTAAAAGCCCCTCTGGACGGACCAGGTTCCGCAACTCCCGGCCTGGCTCCAGGGAAGTGATGACGGTTCGCCCGATAATATGCCTGCCCGGCTCCGAGTGCCAGACCCGGCTGGTCCTTAAGCCCCACATGGAATGATAAACCACCGGCTTGTTGGATCCGGGATCTTTACCCAGATACAGCATTACATGCCCCGGCATATACAGAATGCTTAAAAGCGGTCTGCCCTTTTCCACGATCTTCTCCAGCTTCTTTTCCCGGGCAAGACCCTCCAGGGAGATGGGCTCTTTGAAACTTTTCTGCTGAGCTGAGTTGCGGGGCAGAAATATACCGTACATCCTGAACAGATCCTGCAAAAGAGCGGAGCAGTCACGGTTTTCATACATGCCTCCCCAGCCGTATGCCTGCCCCAGCATGGAATCCATCATCCCTGCAAAATTATCCCCTGTGGGAGGTACTGGAAATTTCTGCAACACCCCGCTTCGGGTCTTGCCCTCCACCAGCGCGGCTTGTCCATGCTCATCGCGCACAGGGACCATAATCCCCTGTCCGTCTTTCAATGCTCCGCTTTCACCCTGCGGCAGGAGCATGCCCACCCGGCCCGTGAAAACATGCCTTCCTCCGGCGGTATAAACCGGGGCCTGGTCCTGCACAAATCCTGCTAAAGGCCCGGACTTGAATTTCTGTACAAAGTCATCATCCACCAGGGCCAGCCCGGACCAGCGCACCCATCCGGCGGCGTAGTCGGTCTCGGCCAGGGCCCAGTCCCCGTCGCGGGTGACATGGGTAATGAGCACCGGGGTTCCCGCCGGAACCAGGGTGTTTTGCAGGTAATCAAAGGGAAAGCCCTCGCCTGGAGACTGGGGATCCAGAAATACGGGGCTCCTGGAAGGCATGGCCCGCATGTCAGCGTTGTCCACTGTAACAGCCCGCTTGTGCCTGGAAGGATATCCCGAAACATCGGATTGCTGGCGCATTCTGCCCAGCCAGTCCGGGTCTGCAGGGAGATAGTTCTCCTTATATACTTCCCTGTTCCGGATAAAATCAAAACCCCAGAACACTTCCTGGGCCTCGAATTTTGGCTCCGAGCGGGTCCATGGACCAAAATATGCTTCCCGGAAATCCCGGTAAAGCTCGCCTTGTTTTTCCAAAGAAAAAAGCTCCCCGGTCAGCTCCGGGATATAATGGGCACTGCTCTGGGGCAGCACCTCCAGATCCCGGACCATGCCCTCCTGCCTGGGAGCACAGGAAGCCAGAACCAGCATGGACAGAACCAGCCAGAAAAACAGCACGTTCATGCAAGGGGCGATAATTTCTTTTGTGTTCATAATACTTCTTATTTACAGCTAACACCTATGAAAAGTCAAAACATCAGATACGCCTGATCGTCCTTGATTTTGCTGCTCAAACCAATTAATACGTCCTCATATTAAAGGGGGCCATCCCCGCAATCCATTTTTTTCACGCAAAGGCGCGAAGATCGCAAAGGAAGAAATTTATCTTTGCGCAGTGCATGGCAACGTTCAACCGGGCCTGCTCGTCAGTATAGATCACGGGCACGGCGTAAACTCCCCTACTTAGCCAAGGAGGGGCCGGGGGTGGTTGTATGAGCTCCCTTCCTTTTTTTGTCCTTTACGCTTGGCCTGCTACTTTTTTTAGCGCAGCTCTAATATTTCTTGTTTTTTATGACAGGGTTTCAAGAGTAATTCACTGAAGGGGAACAACATTGAACACCGATAATTACCTGCTTGCACAGGGACCGTTCCGCACGGCCCGGGAAATAATACTGGCCTCGGCCTCGCCGCGCCGGCAGATGCTTCTGTCTTCCCTGGGCCTGGACTTCCGGGTGGTGCCTGCCGACTACAAAGAGCCGCCCATCAGATCCGGCCAGGACCCAGAGCATTACGCCCTGGAAATGTCCAGTGAAAAATGCAGGATTATAGCTGAAAAAAACCCGGACAGTGTTGTACTGGGGGCAGACACCATAGTAGTCCTGGAAAAAGAGGTCATGGGCAAGCCCGGGTCCCGGGAGCATGCCCTGGAAATGCTTGAGCGCCTGCAGGGAAATGTCCACGAGGTCATAACCGGTGTCTGTCTCAGGTGTGAGAGCTGGCAGGTCCGGGAGAGCTTCAGCGTGGCCAGCCGGGTGGAGATGATCCCCGCCGGGCAGGACATTCTGGAAGCTTACATAAATACAGGTGAGCCCCGAGACAAGGCCGGGGCCTATGCCATTCAGGGCGTGGGCGCATTTCTGGTCAGCTCAGTGCATGGCTCCTACACCAACGTTGTGGGCCTGCCCCTGGACCGGGTCACCCAGGCCCTGCTGCACATAAAAGCCATCCATGCAGCCGGAGATAATCACCCATGAATGCCGGAAACACTGTCCTGCAGACTCTGGGCAGACACCTGGCCACCGTTGGTCCGGTGGGCTATATACCCATAGCCCCGGGGACCTGGGGGTCCCTGGCAGCAGTCATTGCCGCACCCTGGCTTTTTCTTCCCTTCAGCCTTACGGTGCAGATACTTATCCTGGCGGCACTTTTTCTGCTGGGCTCCTGGGCCTGTTCTGCGGCAGAGACTCATTTCGGACGAAAAGATCCAGGCCAGGCCGTAATAGACGAGGTTCTGGGGCAATGGGTGACTTTCCTTTTTCTGGCCTCGTCGGGAATATTTCTCCTGGCAGCCGGCTTTTTTCTTTTCAGGCTCTTTGATATCCTGAAGCCCTGGCCGGTGAGAAGCTCGGAAAAATGGTTTCCGGGCGGATACTCGGTCATGGTGGACGACCTCCTGGCCGGGATTTACGCCCTGGCAGCCCTGACCATCCTGGAACGCCTGATACTGGCCAATCTGTTCCCTTCCATTGTGTAAAGCCCCTGAGTTGCCCTGAAGCAGCCAGTTATCAGGCTGGACAGGCCATTTTTTTCACCAGGAAAATGTTTCATTCCAGTTGGTCAGGCATTAGCCTTAATCCACTCTGAAAGCCTGGCCACGATATCGTCTCTACCGGTGGCTACCAGCCTGTCCACCTCCTGACCGTCTTTGAAAATTATAAAGGTGGGCACACCGCGCACCCCTGCCGCCCAGGAGGGCAGGTTCCGGGGGCTTTCAATCTCAAAGGCCAGCACCTTTAGCCTGGAATCCAGGCCGTGCCTGTCTTCCTTCAGGGCCTGCACCGCAGACCTGCAATCCGGTCAGGTGGGCATGTGCATAAGAACTGCAGCATAACCCGGGTGCTCCATGACTTCCTTTTGAAAATCGTCTTCTTTATTCAACTCTGTCAGTGACATAAACGAATCTCCTTTTGTTATTTTTTTGCGGGCAACTCCTCCTGTCCTCCACCCACAACCTGCCTGAATCTATCGTCAATTATATCAGCATGTTGAAAAGCTATCGGCCTGCATCATCTGCCGAACACGCGCTGCAGCATGCTCGTGGTCTGCTTCAGGGGATCGTTTCTGATGGCGGCCTCCTCCACAGCCAGATACTCAAAGATGGCTTCTATGGAATGATCCACAACGTGCTTAGAAATATCCGCCCGGGCATCCGGTACAAACGGAAGCTGTTGATACCTGGACATCAGGTCTTCATAAGCCCTTACCGCGCCCACATCCGCAAGACTCTCCCTGACCAGCGGGGTAAACTCCTCCGACAGCGGCCCGGACATGGTGCCCTCAAAATACCGTGTGGCTGCGTCATCAGGACCGTTGTATATCCCGCGGACATCATCCAGGGTCATCTCGGAAATGGCCTGCACAAACATCTCCCTGGCCCTGGGAGTGGCCTGTTCAGCGGCGCGGTTCATGCGCAGCTCCAGGTCATCAAGCATATGTCCCATCCCGGCCCTCTCCAGAATGTTTTGCACGTTCTGCAGACTTACAGGCAAAGGGATATGGGCTTTAGGGTCCTGGTAATATCCATCCTCCCGGCCCAGGTGACTGATTACGTTTTCACTGCCGATGCGCAGGGCCTCTCTTAAACCTTCGGCAATCTCCGAATCCGCAAGCCCTGATTTTTCTGTTGCATCAGGCTGATCGCGCAAGGCGTCCATACCGCGCTGCAGCCAGTCCTGAGCCCTCAGTTCAGAACCCCCCAGCAAAACAGCCACAAAAAAAGCCATGAACAACCAATACTTTCCCATGTTTTCCCTTTGCGATTTTTTTAATTATTATTTGGGCTCACTTCTTTATACCCGCAAGCAAAGTCAGCGGATATGAACCTGCATCAATAATATACATTTCTTATGCACCGTCCAGTATTTTTTCCTGTATGTCCAGACCGGCATCCCTGAAAGCCTGGCCCCACACTCCTTTGAACATTGTTGTTGATTATTTGGCAGGTACATGTCATACAAAAAGTAAACAGGATTAAAAAGGAGTAAACAATGAAAGAGCTTAAAATAGAGCAGGCTGGAGAGTTCTGGGCGGTATATCGATATTCTAAATCCAAGGGGGAATGGATAATCCTCGGGGAGTGGCCCGAAAAAGACCACGCCCTGCAGGACATGGAGACCTGGAGAAAGTACCTTGAGCGTTGCTCCACGGATGAAAAGTGATGAGATCTTAAGCGCTAATTCAGCTTATCCGGCTGATTAAATGCAAAATCGTAACAGTTTAGAGTCACTTCTTTATACCCGCAAACACGGTCAGCGGATATGAGCCCCCGTCAATAATATACCTTTCGTAGACACCGTGCAGTTTTTTTTCCTGCATGTCCAGACCGGCATCCCTGAAAGCCTGTTCCCAGGTCCTTTTGGAAAAAAGCCCCAGGACATGGTGATCCGTATGTATGGTCAGCTCCCCCTGCTGCCGGATCAGATACACGAACACGGCTTCATAGGTATCATGCCGGTATGGATTTATGTAGTTATTCTCCAGCAGGGTCAGGTGCAGGCCGTCTTTTTCTCCGGTGTAGGAGAAGTTGTTGTTTTGAAAGGTTTCTTTGGGTTTAGCGGTAACCAGCAAGACACCACCTGCTTTGAGATGCTCTACAGCGGTGTTTACGGCCCGGTATAGATCATCCCGGGTAACCAGGTAGTCTGTACTGTCCGGAATGGCCACGGCATCGAACTTCTGGCCCAGGCGAATGCTGCGCATGTCTCCTTTATGATATTGCACATCAGGATTTTTGGCGCGGGCTTTCTCCAGCATGCCCGGACTCAGGTCCACCCCGGTGACCGTGAAATGCCTCTTGAATACGCAGTCGTGCATGCCTGCACCGCTGCCCAGGTGCAGCAGGGTCCGGGGGGTATCACCTTTGGCTGTGCCTTTTATAAGCTCCACGTAGAACCCGGCTTCGTATTCATATTCAGCCGGATCGGCCAGGAGTTCCTCGGTCCAGGCCAGTTCGTTATATGCCGGCCAGTAAAAGCTCATTATTACCTCCATAACACTACGGGACGGATTAATTTCCGGAATTGACTCAAGTCAGTGGGGTGACCCATCAAGGTCCCGCCTGAGTACTGCATATTCACGCCACAATACCTGCCACATCCAAAAGCAACATACAAGCAGAGTTAAATTTATGGCCACAGGACAGACCCAGTTTATTTATTTGACAAAATGCAATTGAACTGCTTCCATTGATACCGGCCTTTCACGGAGTCTTCCAGTCTATAAAAAATATCCGGCCCATATTTTGTTCAATAAAACGAATACCAGTTACCATGCACAAGACTGTATCTTCAGCACCCCTTGCAAACAGACCTGACAATTCCTTCTCGAACAGCTGGGGCGGGCTGCTGGCAGGAATGGGAGCCTTTACCCTCTGGGGAATTCTGCCGGTCTACTGGAAAGGCCTGTCCACCGTTCCAGCCGCGGAAATCCTGTGCCACCGCATTTTATGGTCGTTTGTTTTTGTAGCTGTGTTTTTGACCCTGAGCAGAAGATGGCCGGAAGTTTCCAGCCTGCTGCGCTCCAGAAAGAGCGTGCTCCTGCTGGGGCTCAGCAGCCTTATGCTGTCCATAAACTGGCTCACCTATATCTGGGGGGTCAATGCGGGCTTCGTCATTGAAGCCAGCCTGGGCTATTACATCAATCCCCTGGTCAATGTCCTGCTGGGCTGTCTGGTCTTCAGGGACAGATTGCGTCCTTTGCAGGTCATGGCCATATTACTGGCTGCGGCAGGTGTGTTGAACATTGTCTTCAATTACGGACAGGTACCCTGGATTGCCCTGGTGCTGGCCTTTACCTTCGCCGCTTACGGTCTGATCCGCAAGGTGGTCCGCACCGAGTCCCTGCCCGGTCTCTGGCTGGAAACCGCAATCATAAGCGGTCCCGCTTTGATATTTTTGCTGCTCAGCCCTGGCCGGGGCAGCTTTGCGGCCATGGGGCTGCAGATCGACATACTGCTCATTGGTGCAGGACTGATCACTTCCCTTCCCCTGCTCCTTTTCGCCTTCAGCGCCAGGAGGCTTCGGCTGGTGGAGGTAGGGATACTTCAGTATATCGCCCCCACCATGATGTTTCTTCTGGGGCTGCTGGTATTTAAGGAGCCATTTTCTCCGGCCAGACTGATTTCATTCATCTTCATCTGGGCCGGAATCATAATCTATATGTGCGAAAGCATCTGGTTCCTGAAGAAGTTTAGCCCAAAAATATGAGCATGCCTCAGCACATTGGGGAGCTCGGCCCCGGACAAAGCTCAGGGTGAGGCATATCCGGTTCATCCCCACCGCATGTAAGCGCCAACCTGTATATGTCTTAATTGTGCCGGTTTGAAATTGTTTATATCTTATTCTTGTATCTTCTTTTCTGTCCTTCTTCCTCTTCTTCTGTCTTGCCGTTACTGCCTTCTTTGCCTGTCTGAGGCAAAGAAGGGTAAGTTCTTGGGCCGCAAACAAAGCCAACAACTTGTCTGCCTGCAAGTATAAAGTATTAGCTATGAATATATACAATAACTATTAAATGCTCAGGTTGTCATGATTATGGATCGACAGCAAAATAACTTTTACTTCGATGTACTCTATGGATAACAAGGATAAGCAACTTTTCGTCTTGGATTTTCACCAACACACGGTAATCCTCAACCCGGTACCGCCAAAACTCCCGCAGCTGTCCCTTAAGGACTGTGCCCAACGCTCTGGGGTCCTGAGTTACACGCTCTTTAAGGTATCGAGTAATCCTTTGTGATTCTTGTTTCCCCAACTTCTTAAGTTCTTTTTCCGCCCCTGGAGTAAAGCTAATCTGCCAAGTCAATGTCTCGCTCCACGTCTTCAAGAGATATGGCTTTCTCTTTGCTCTTCAAATACTCTTCGTAGGCGGTTTCAGCCAAATATGCGTCCTCCAGGTCCTCAAGCGTCCTTTCCAAAGCCTCTCGTATGAAGTGGGACTTTGTGCGTTTTGTAGCCTTGGATAAAAGTTTCAGCCTTTGAGATAGACCGACAGGGAGTCTAACAGTGTGCATTTTTGTATTTTCCATAATCTCCCCCCCTTTTGTATTTTTTGTAATACTGCCATGTATCTTAAATTTAGTCAAGTGCAAACATCAGAGTAAAAGACCGTTGACCATGGAACACAAACCTTCTGGCCCTGAACGGAGTAAGGGAAAAGTCTGGCAGCTGCTTAGTTCTTCTCCTATCGCCCCAAGCAGTTTACCAAACCAACACCAAGTGACGACCAACAGCATGGAGTTGGCAAAACCTCCCCTTTCGACAGCTTCTTAAGACAGCTTGCCACCCAGGCACTATGTCCGGATCGGACACCGAGTTTTTATCGCAGTAAAGCAGGGGGGCGGGTGCGGCTCTACTTTTACATCTTTACTTTTCTACTCTTTCCTACTCTTTTCGGCTATCGTAACGGTTCATCCCCACAGGCGTGGGGAACGCTAGCCTGCCGCACATCTTCTGTTTTCAGGCTGACCCTGACCCCATGTCGTGATTCGGGAACAGACAGGCGCTCTTCATCATATTGAAGAAGAAGCTGCCAGGCGCGGGCATAGCGACCGAGCACCTCCTGCACAGCCTGGCCCTTATCAGGGTTTAGCCCCGCACCAGGTGCTCCTTCAAAACCTGCGTGGCCCAGATTCGGAACTGGGTACCGCGTTTGGCGTTCACCCTGTAGCCCACAGCAATGATGACATCCAGGTTATAAAAAGTTGTCCGGTAGGTTTTGCCGACCTCGGCAGTATGTGCAAACTTTGCACATACTGCCTCCCTGTCCAGCTCTCCGCTACGAAAAATGTTGCCAATGTGCTTGGTGACAACACTTCTTTCAGCCTCGAAGAGGGCAGCGATCTGCTTTTGGGTCAACCAGACGGTTTCGTCCTTCAAATGCACATTCAGGTGGTTGTGACAATCGAAAATTGACCACCTCCGGGACGGGAGAACTGCACAAATCATTTGTGCTTCAATGAGGCCGTGGCAAAATGCCACGGATAACAGTTTTTGTCAGCGTCAGCGGCAGTTGTCCGGGATTTCCGGACAACTGCCTGCTCGCTCAACTCGCCCTCCTTGAATACATTTCGGATGTGTTCGGAAATTGTACGCTTGTCCCTCTGGAATAACTCCACCATCTGCGCCTAGGTAAGCCAGACTGTTTCATCCTTTAGAGATACATCAAGGGCGCATTTACCGTCTTCAGGCTGGTACAGAATACTTTCACCAAGATCTGGCTTCATCTTAGCACCTTCTGACCAGCATCAGCCCGCAACCAAATGCCCGGGACCGACCCAGCCCGTTGAACAGGGTTTCTTTAAAGCTATCCGGCTCAGTGACCTCCAGCATGGTGCTTAACGCCTTTCGGCATCAAAGATCCGGTCAGCTGCTCAATCCACGCCCCCGCGCAGGGGGCGACCTCTTATTCCGGCGCCTTTGGCCGATAGCTTAGCGTTTCAATCCACGCCCCCGCGCAGGGGGCGACGCAGGCGAAACGAGAGCCAGACCACGGGTGACCTGGTTTCAATCCACGCCCCCGCGCAGGGGGCGACTTGACGATATAGCCTCATTTCTTGGCATAGACGGTTTCAATCCACGCCCCCGCGCAGGGGGCGACGTGGATGCATCAAGCTCAGACCTGGCGCTGTTGCAGTTTCAATCCACGCCCCCGCGCAGGGGGCGACCTTATTCAGGATTGCTTTCCAAGCTATTCTGTACTGTTTCAATCCACGCCCCCGCGCAGGGGGCGACCTATGCAGGACATGCCCGTACACCATGATCTGCCAGTTTCAATCCACGCCCCCGCGCAGGGGGCGACATCATACGCAGCAGCAACTATTTCCTTTTCTGTTGTTTCAATCCACGCCCCCGCGCAGGGGGCGACCAAAAGTGCTTTAAAGCCTTTACAGCCTTATTCAGTTTCAATCCACGCCCCCGCGCAGGGGGCGACCTGTCCAGTTAGGCCTGTCGATGATAGATCTGTTGTTTCAATCCACGCCCCCGCGCAGGGGGCGACTTTGGGCCGTGCTGGTTGCATATTTTTTATACAGAGTTTCAATCCACGCCCCCGCGCAGGGGGCGACATCCTTCACCGGAACCCCGTTGGTAGAAGCATGAGTTTCAATCCACGCCCCCGCGCAGGGGGCGACCACTCCAGGACCCGAAGGCGGCGGCCAGTAGGCATGTTTCAATCCACGCCCCCGCGCAGGGGGCGACTTTAGAGGATTCTGACTGGTTTATGGCTGAGGCTGTTTCAATCCACGCCCCCGCGCAGGGGGCGACTCACAGCCACGGTGGTCTGTCCCAGAGAACCGGAGTTTCAATCCACGCCCCCGCGCAGGGGGCGACCTCGTCAGCCCGTGGATACGGCGCAACCTGGCAGTTTCAATCCACGCCCCCGCGCAGGGGGCGACCGAGGCGAGTATTGCGGACCTGCTAGCGCAGATGTTTCAATCCACGCCCCCGCGCAGGGGGCGACGCGACGAGTGTGGGAACTATTATATTGACTGGCAGGTTTCAATCCACGCCCCCGCGCAGGGGGCGACTTCTACAAACCGGCAACCTGGATCGGGCACAACGTGTTTCAATCCACGCCCCCGCGCAGGGGGCGACGATTATCAATCCCTCCAAGGGAACTGTGGTCCCTGTTTCAATCCACGCCCCCGCGCAGGGGGCGACTCCAGATAGCGAGGGATCTATGTGGCCTGGAAAGTTTCAATCCACGCCCCCGCGCAGGGGGCGACTCCGGGCGTCTGGACTGCCGATCCCTGGACACCTGTTTCAATCCACGCCCCCGCGCAGGGGGCGACTCGACCGACCAGCCCGGCGAATCCACCCTTGCCCAGTTTCAATCCACGCCCCCGCGCAGGGGGCGACTCCATAAACCGTACCTTTTCCATAGTCACTTTCATGTTTCAATCCACGCCCCCGCGCAGGGGGCGACAGATAAGGTATGGAATGTTTCAATTGCCTCATGGAGTTTCAATCCACGCCCCCGCGCAGGGGGCGACGTTGTTGCCGATTCAGCTTGTAACTCTTGTCCCTGTTTCAATCCACGCCCCCGCGCAGGGGGCGACGGGCACCGTCGCGGATACCTGTCCGGAAAAAATCGTTTCAATCCACGCCCCCGCGCAGGGGGCGACCCGCTGCTCCAGGTGCTCCCGGACTATCCCAGCCTGTTTCAATCCACGCCCCCGCGCAGGGGGCGACACCAGCAATCCAGCAGGCTGCAGCTGAACAATTTGTTTCAATCCACGCCCCCGCGCAGGGGGCGACCTGCAAGGAGCAGTTCTGCGGCAAGACGTATAACGTTTCAATCCACGCCCCCGCGCAGGGGGCGACGTCACGCTCTTTCCTGAGGTTCCTTATGTATTCTTGTTTCAATCCACGCCCCCGCGCAGGGGGCGACCTTGCAGCCGGCCTCTCATGAAACATTCTAGGCAGTTTCAATCCACGCCCCCGCGCAGGGGGCGACTGAGACCTATTGTGTTAATGATCTGAGATTAACCGTTTCAATCCACGCCCCCGCGCAGGGGGCGACATGTTCAGCTCAATTCCGCCCTGGGTACCGACCCCGTTTCAATCCACGCCCCCGCGCAGGGGGCGACGCCTGAATAACCTCCGGGACTCCCTCTTGGAATATGTTTCAATCCACGCCCCCGCGCAGGGGGCGACCAATAATTCTGCCACACTCAGAGTGCTAGAAAAGGTTTCAATCCACGCCCCCGCGCAGGGGGCGACACACAGTTACTGCTGATTCACTTAAGATATGCGTGTTTCAATCCACGCCCCCGCGCAGGGGGCGACGCAATACCTGCTCAGGCTGGCAAGCCGGGCAAAAGTTTCAATCCACGCCCCCGCGCAGGGGGCGACGGGCACCGTCGCGGATACCTGTCCGGAAAAAATCGTTTCAATCCACGCCCCCGCGCAGGGGGCGACCAGCATGAGCTGGGGGTTATCCTCAGCAAAAACTTGTTTCAATCCACGCCCCCGCGCAGGGGGCGACAGTGGCTCTCAAATGCCACGGGGTACATGGGTTCAAGGCCGTTTAGCCGCGAACCCATGATAAAGAATCCTGTTGATTTGAGTTTTGGTGATGCATGTGTTCAACAACTCTCAAAAATAAAAGATCAAAATACGAGTGCGAATACCCCGGCAAAATGCTGAGAGCTTTAGGTTCGCAACTCACAAAATCAGGGCATCATTTTCCGGATCATAGATCTCGCCAACTCCATGATGTTCCACTCTGCGCTGCCAGTTTTTACCCATGAAATAAAAACGAAGACTGTCCTTTTCTTCATCATATTCCTTGAGCAGTCGATCACGGAAGGCTGTCCACTGTACTGGGTCCACCACGCATTCAAACACAGAGTATTGAACTCGCTGCCCAAAGTTTTCGCAAACCTTGGCAATACGGCGCAATCTTTTCTTGCCGCTTGGATCTTCAAAACTCACGTCATAACTTACCAGCACCATCATAACTTACTTCCAGAAAAAAGGCGGATAACCCTCAAGATCCCCTCGAATATAGCGGGCCATCAACCTCGCCTGCAGGTGAAACGCAAGCCCCATGGAAATCCGCTCCTTCAAAAAAGGATGTACAACTTCGTCTGCTTTCCTTTTTTGCCATGCAACAAGGACAGCCTTTCTGGTGTCCTCATCCATAAAAACAGCTCCGCTTTCCTTGACCGTGAATCCTTTTTCACCCACTTCGCCACGATTAATCAGGGAAAGGACCAGGCGATCAGCCAAAAAGGACCGGAACTCCTCCATAATATCCAGGGCCAGTCCCGGCCTGCCCGGCCGATCACGGTGCAGAAACCCTGCCTGAGGGTCCAGGCCCACAGCCTCAATTGCTGAACGAATGTCATGCGCCAGAAGAGTATATACGAAAGAGAGCAGGCAATTCACATTATCTAGGGGCGGTCTGCGGGTTCGGCCCGTAAAGGAGAAGCCGGGGCCTTTCTTTAGAATCAGTTCGCCAAATACTCCGAAGTATGTATTAGCGGCCAGGCCTTCCAAACCCCTGGCCTCATCCAGGCTTACCGGGGTCTTTAAACGGTGGGCGCAACCATCCAGCACCCCGATGGCACCCTGCAAACGCTGTGCATCCACGCGTTCCGCATAATCCCGCAAGCAGCGCCTGAGCACCGCCCTGGAATTGGCAACTTTGCCGGCTACAATGCTCCTTGCGGTAGTTGCAGAACTTTCTTCATCATCCGCCTTGCGGTATTGTTCTCGGCGCAACAAAACATTTCCGCCCTGCGGCCCATGAACCGAAGCCAGATACCGCCCCCGTTCTGTCAAAAAAGACACTGCCAACCCCTTTTCAGCACAATGACCTAGCAGAAAAGGACTACATATGACATTGCCGAAACATACCACCCCGTCCAGGACATGAACCGGGAAACGTTTTTTTGACCCATCCTCAAGGCGAATAACGACACACTCGCCATCCTTGAACAGATAGCTGCCTTGTGAAGTCACATAGAGCGTATTAAGCAGTTTTTTCACTGTTCCAGCCCCTGCAACAAGTATTTTTCCACCTTACGTTGCTTACTCAATTTGGGCATACATACCCGTAGCAAAGAGCAGTTCTTACAATGTCGGCCGTGTTCCGGAGGAGGAGTGACCCCGCCTTCAATCAACGAATGCATTGCCCGGCAGCTCACTTCCACTTTTTCCCTGAGGACATCATCAAAGATAACTTTCTCACGACGACGGGGGCGGCCATAAAAAATAGCTCCCTCCCTTATTGTCAGTTCAAGCATCTCTTCCAGGCACATTGCCTGAGCACACAGTTGCCCCCGGTCCCAGTCCCCCACTTTGGGGCTGCCTCTTTTGTATTCCACCGGATAGGGGATACTGCTGCCTGATGCTCCAGTTCGCATCTCAAGCACATCAGCCACTCCATAAAGGCCCAAGCGTTCACTGCGCACCGGCACAGATCTCTCTTCATCGATACTGCCACGTCTGCCGGCCTCGCCTGCGTCAACCCGTTTATGCAGTAGTCGACCCTCGGCAGTAAACAAGTTTTCCTCCCAGACCATTTCCACATGAATAAGGGCACATTGTCTGGGACAGTACAAATAATGCTGCAATGCCGAGATGGGCAGAGATTCAGTGTCTCTCATACAATCAGCCCTTTCTGCGCGCCTGTGAACGGGTCCGGTAAAGCCGCTCGGTAAAGCCTCCCCCTTCCAGAAATTCTTTCTCCAAAGCCCTTAACTGCTGATCCAGAAGATAGTTGGTCTGATGGATCAGGCAGATCATGGTATTGGCTGCGACCTCCGGCGGGGCGTTTTCAATATATGTCCTATATGTCGCATAGGACCTATCCTTCTTGTAACAAAGCCCACGAACAGTTTTGGATAGTGGATGATCCTTGCCCCAGAGTGAATATCCTTTAAGACGCAGAAAGTCCTGAAAGTCCTGGAGCAGTTCCTCCAGGCTGGCCCTGGCAATCCCGACCAATTTCAATTCTGTCTTTTTGGAAGTACCGGAGGCCATACTGCCCTCAACGATATTCTGCTTGCCGCTTCGAGCGGCCTGGACCATCTGATCATGCGTCCGCGAACGAGGATTAACCAATCGCTGGCAAAACTTGACCGTGCCGTCATATACAAGCTCTGCCATCTGATACGATTTAAGATCCTGATATCCACCGTGAGCCGGGATAAGTTGGGGCGGTTCCTGTTTTGAGGTCACAAGGGGCCTCCTGATAATTTGTTACAGTCTTTGCTCCAAAGTGACCCCTTGGGGGATATTGGCCTGGTCTATTGCTATTGTGTAGTCGGAAAAGGAGCGGGGAGGCTTTTCAGGATCTGTGGCCCGCTCGACTTTGACTAGATCAAAGAGCTTGTGCGCTGGGGCGTTGCCCAACTTGGAGTCATGCTTGAAGATGATTAGCCTGCGAGCATTCATTTTACCTCGAGCGGCGGAATGATCATGATCGAACATATTTTCCATGGCCTGCCACAGAAGATTGAGGTCTGCTTCAGAAAACCCGGTCCCCTTATCACCATCTGCCAGATGTGCGGATATAAATCCTTCTGCACGATACAGAGCATATGGGATTATGTGCTTTCGTCCCATGGTACGCTCTTTTTCAAGATCTCTTTCATTAGTCACTGCCATCCGGGTTATGCTGACCTCTGCCGGGACAATCTCCTCTATGCTTCTGGCAAAAGTGAGTTGAACAGGGCCCCGCACCTGTCCGCAGTTGACTTCAGTGGTCATAACCGCTCCAAAGGTGCGCACATCATAAAAATTATCACACATCCAGCGAGTGACTTTACGGGCGTCCTCCCATTTTTTGGGCAATTTCTTTTTCTCTGGCTTTAAATCCAAGGCTTTGTAAGCCATCTCATTTGTTTGATTTAAAACGGCTTTCTCGGCAATATATATTTTGAATCCAGGCTCATTGTTTTTGACAATATCTACAAAATTTCGGACCTTGCGCTTAAGGCAGACATCAGTCACCAATCCGTACCCTGTTTCCGGGTCAATACGGGGCATATTGCCAGCGTCTGGATCGCCGTTGGGGTTTCCGTTTTCTACGTCAAAAAGATACACGAATTCATAGCGGTTTTGAATGGCTGTCATTGCTTACTCCTCCGTTTTGTCTTCTTGTTTGGTGTACAGGTCCTGCCGTTGATGATAATATCCAAGGACAAACATTCCCTGCTGTTCCAGGGTCATGGTCGCTGGAAAGCCTTTCCTGGGGTCAACATCGCCCAGAATTGTCTGTACTGATTTATCCAAGGTTATTGCCCAACCCGGTTTTTCTTTCCGGATTTTAGCCAGGCTGTGTTGAGCATTTTTCAATATAACTGGAAAGATCCGCCGCGGTGTAGCAGCAGCCGCACCAAAGAAGCGATCGCGAACTGTAACGTTTGCCCCTGGAGCAGCATCATTTTGAATGTAATCAACAACAGCAAATAGCCTCCCCAGCCTGTATCCAATGTTGGTATTCTCCTTGTCCACACCCATAGATATCTCCTTTTGTGCGTTTCGGGTAAGATATGCCTTGATAATACAAGCACGCAAATAGTTGACCTGCCTGTCGGCCCGGATACGTCCCATGACCGTGGTCAGCAGTGTTCTGGGGTAGGGTTGGTTATGCACTATGGCCCGGATGAACTGGCCGCCCAGAAGTGGAGGGATATGCCTGGAGTCCCTTTGGGGGGCCAGCTCCTTTAAAAGCCACCATGGACGGGGATATTCAGGTTCGTTTTCAAAACTGCGCTGCAGGCGAAGCGCCTTGTAGTGATTTCCTATGTTCTCAGCCATCTTGCCCACAGTACCTACATGCCAGAAGCGAACTGAAAGACGGGCGGCGTTCGGGGACAGACCCAGGACATAAAAAGGGGTATCCCTTTTTCCCAGTTCATGAGGGTAATATCCTTTAACAACAGCTCGCAAGTATTGATCTACCTCCTGGGCCATCTCATGGTCTTCTGCTTCTTTTACGCCCACAGACAGGCCGAAAAACTCCTCTGCTACCCCTGGAATATCCGTCCAAAATACTACAGTGGTTTCCCCGAGCTGAACCTTGCGGCGACTGCCTGGAGCTAGCAAGACGTTCAAGGCCGTAGTGTATCCGAAAGCAGCCCGTTCGGAAACCGGGGCATTGTGATTAGAAGTGCCTTTTCCATATGAGCCAAATGCAGGAGCATTGAAAGATACTAATGCAGCCCCAGCAGGTTGTGCTCCGGGTACATTTTTCATTTGTGGATGGGTACTTGGTATTGAACAATCGTGTTGGCCTGTTATAAGACACTGTCCTCTAATTTCAGACTGATTTTTCCTGAGATATTCTTGCCAAGCATTTCTTATTGCCGATCTTTCATGTAAAAAGCCTCTTTGCCCATCAAGCTCAAAACATATAAAGCCAGTACTGAGTAGCTCTTTCGTGGCCCATTCCGGAACCTGTCCAAAGATACGCTGGTCAATAAAATTTAACAGAGCTTTGGCACCGGAGTCCTTATTATCGCCCAGTATTTCACGATGCACTTCTGCAAAGCTATCAAATTGATTTTTAAAGAAAATTTCATTTCCATCACTGTCTAATTCGCATCCCAACACATATTTTGACTTATCCCACATAAAGTAAGAAGGGGCATTTGTCCCTGAACGTTCTTTTGGAAGCTTTGGTACTACAGCTGGTTTTGGAAAAGATCTTTTTCCCTCAAATTGCCTCAAGTCCCTTAACTGCACGACTGAGCCCTGTTCTGACAAAACCAAGGAAAAAGCCAGTTTTTCCTGGCTGAACCCAAAATCAGAAACTTCTGTTTCAGGATCAGCCCGCAATCTTTCATAATAATCATTGAGTGCTTGCAGAATCATTTGGCCACCACCCTTTGATTACGACATTCAATTATGCCGTTTTTCATCACAGGCCGAAAAAAGGTCGTGGTCATGTCAGCCTGGTAATCAATATCAAAAAGCATCCATCCCAGATCCTTTTCGCCGGTCAGCGCAGACTGCGGAATTTCGCCTTGCACAGGTTCAAAAAAGGCGGCAAATTCCCGGCATCCCAGGTAAGGACGATGAAAACACTGTCCCTTGGCTGCACGCCGATTAAATATGTCCAGATGCTTCCCGTCGTTGCGGTCTTCCCCGTTGGTATATTCAAAATGTGCTTCAATGATGTACTCTACATCCCTGAGTACCATGGCTGCCCGTTGTTGACGACTGTCCTCAATATACAGCCTCAAAGGCGTCTTGCTATCCTTCATGGCAGCATTCACCCCTGTTGCGCCCTTTACCGGGATCTTGGACTCCACTTCGTTTCGCCGCACATTGTCGAAAAGAATGGGCTTCATGACGTGGATTCTGTCAACTTTCCAGCAGATGGACGGCTTCCAGTAAATGGCCTCCAGTACTCCCCGAGCAGCAGAAGGCGTCATAACGTCATAACTGACGCGCTCCACCTTCATCTCGGGGCGAGTAAAACAGGCATAATCTCCCCACACCCGCAACTGTACTCCCTGTGCCACGACATACCTCCTTGCCGAATAAAAACGTCAACAAACAAAACCATCAGGTGTCTTTGGTTCTCTTGGAACCTTGAGTCCTTGCTTTGCACTATATAGCTCTTTGTCAATCAATACAGGATACTGCCCGTCCACATATTCAATAGCTCCTGCCTCATCCAGGGCTGCAAGTTCATGCGTATAGATCTGGACAATATAGTGCTGTAGTTTCCTGAGGGTCCCTCCGGCAGCGACAGCAAAGCGTAACCGCTCGATCAGGTTCTCCGCCTCCTCGTTGAAAGAAATAATGACGGGGGACATGAAATTTTCTATCAAGTTGAACCGCTTGGCCACATCCCGAAAGGCCCATTTGGGAGCCGGAGCCCTGAACTCATCCAGAATCTGCTTTTCGTCCAAACGTTGTGCCTGAAGCCAATAAGTTTCAGAAAAAAAATATTCCACAGCATCGGGCGCAAAAGGATCATGTCCGTAATGGCGAAGAGTACTATGTGCGCTGCCGGCGGCTTGACTGAAGGCTGGTGCCAAACCTTCCGATGGGGTAAAGACCGTCACTTTGCCCAGATCATCCAGTTCACCTTCCCGGTTGCAGCGTCCTGCAGCCTGAGCCATGGAATCCAATCCAGCCATTTCCCGAATCACCTCGGGAAAACTTACATCCACGCCGGCTTCCACCAATTGCGTGCTTACAACCCGGCATGGAGCACCATCCATTAAAACTTCCCTGATCTTTTTCAACTCCAGTGAGCGGTGAGCCGGGCACATCAGGGCACTTAAATGCCGCGCTCCAGGCTCATTTTGCACCAGGTCAAACAAGTTTCCAGCACGGGCTCTGGTGTTGACGACACACAATACCTGCTCTTTATCCCGTATAAGATTGGCCACCTCTTCAAGATCAAGCCTTCCGGCATCCTTCAGACGAGTCCGCAAAAATTCCCTATGCATTCGCTTTGGCTCTGGAGCTATTTCCCGCACTCCATCCAGTCCATGTTTAAAATCATCACGTTTGCGGAGTGCCGGCTGTGTGGCTGTACAAAGAACGATGCTGGCCTGATAATTTTCCGCCAGTTCCTCAAGGGCACGCAGACAGGGATTAAGATACTTAACCGGCAACATTTGTGCTTCGTCCAAGATAATAACCGAGCCTGCCAGATTATGCAGCTTGCGGCACCTGGAGGGCTTGGATGCATACAAAGACTCAAAGAACTGGACATTGGTGGTCACCACCACTGGTGCACCCCAGTTTTCACAGGCCAGACGATGGCGAAGGCCCGGACCGAACTGGTCTGCTTCTTCGGGCAGCGATCTTTCATCAAAATTACTGTGATGTTCAATAATTGAGTCAGGCGGGAAAATTTCCCTGAAAACCTGGGCATTTTGTTCAATAATAGATGTATAGGGTATGACGTATATGATGCGGCGGTGCCCATACTTTTGAGAATGCTCCAGGGCAAAGGCCATGGAAGCCAGTGTCTTGCCGCCTCCTGTGGGAACGGTAAGAGTGAATAACCCAGGTTCAAGAGATGCATTTTCCCTGCACCGCTCTAATATCTCCCGGCGCAACAGATTGATTCGTCCTTCGTTGGAAAATCCGGCAAGCTTGGCGTTCAAAGGCTGAAGCAAGTCTGCAAGCGCTGGCCCGGGATT
The DNA here is from genome assembly GCF_000174435.1 of Desulfonatronospira thiodismutans ASO3-1. Classification (NCBI taxonomy): domain Bacteria; kingdom Pseudomonadati; phylum Thermodesulfobacteriota; class Desulfovibrionia; order Desulfovibrionales; family Desulfonatronovibrionaceae; genus Desulfonatronospira; species Desulfonatronospira thiodismutans. Next base: position 1,132,843 of record NZ_ACJN02000002.1, on the reverse strand, counting down.
CCTTGCAGCATACTTTTCCGGCTCCATAAACCTTTCAGTATCCAGAAAGTCGGCGTCCACCAAGGCGGAAAAAAGCATGCGTGTGAAAAAGGCGAGCTGAAACGCGGATCTGGGCTGAAAAGGTAAGGACGGCAGTGAAATGTCAGACACAGGATCTGGTGCATGATCCGGCAATACACCAGCCTGTTGCAGGAGGTCCATAAGTGATGTGCTGGTGTCTGTTTGAGAATGGCCGTAGTTGGGAAGCCCGCCATGATGCCCGGCTATACAGTAGCTGACAAGTTTGCCGGGCTGTCCCAGATATTCCCAGGCCAGCCTGGCACCAACACCCTTATGGTCCACCCTGCGGCTGGATTGTTTTTCCAATTTATCCTGAAATTCCTGCCTGTACTTCCCGATATCATGTAATCTACCCAGGATATACCCCCAATCAGAGGCAGAAAATACCCGAGCATGTTTAGCAGTCATCTCTGCAACCTGACGCAAATGCACCTCAAGAAGCTGCCATTCTCTTTGCGGTTTATTTTCAAGCGTATGAGCATAATACTGCATTTTTGCTCCTTGAATTAGTTGCCTCTTAGTACAGCATAACTATCCAGCTTTACTAGACTTCACTAATTTTCCTTCAATAGACAGTAAAAGTTCTGTTTTAATTTTTCTTAAAATATATTTTGGTTAACTTCAATCCCAAATCTAACCCCTCACTTAAAAATCCCCCGAAAGATCCTTCCGGTGGCCTTGCCTGCGGCTCTGCGGCCGATGCGGCGGCCTATGCGGTTTTTGCGCACCGCGTTTATATCCCCCAGAATGCGGGCAAGGAAATACAATATGCTGCGCACTCCCATTTCCGGACCTCCTTGGATTTTGGTTGCAGGTCATGGATAGCACACCCACAACGTCATTTCGTGTCGTTGTGGATAAAAAATTATCATTTTTTATAGATTTTCTTCACCTTCTGGATCTTGGCGGCCACTTTCGATCTTAATTCCTCCTGCTTACCAATTCCACTTCTGCAACGCAGTGTTGACAAGTGGTGACAAATTTGTCATCATCAGTTCTGATGAGCAGCAATACAAGAAAAATCTCTTGGATCAAGGCGGCGCGGAAGGATTTTGAAAAGTTTCCACAGGAAGCGCAGATTGAAATTATGCGGGCGCTGACCGTGGCAGCCGAAGGACACTAATGAACGAAGATATTGAAGTTGTCCGTGGCAGTGGAAATGTATTTCGCGACTTTGGATACCAGGGCTCCGATGTCGAACAGACCAAATCCATTCTGGCCGCCAGAATCATTGGGGTGCTGAATGATATGGAGCTTTCAACCCGCAAGGCTGAAACCCTGACAGGGATCAATCACAGCGAGTTTGCGCGGATACGCCGGGTAAAACTTGACCGTTTTACCATTGACCGACTGATAACAATCCTGAACCGGCTAAATCAACGCGTCGAATTCGACATTAAGCTTTTTCCCCGGGAAAATGCAAACTCCGGGTTTTCTCTTGTAGCCGAGTAAGCAGGGAAGGTTTCTTTGTTTCTTGGGTTGCGGGCATGGCCCGCGTTAGAAAATAAAGTTTTCTATTTCTGATAGATTTTCTTCATCTTCTGGATCTCGGCAGCCACCTCCCGGCGCAGGGATTCCGGCCTTATCACCTCCACATCCGCACCAAAGGAGAGGATCTTGAGCTTGATCTCCCGGAAGTCGGCCACGGGAATTTCCAGTTCCAGGGAGCCATCCTCAAGTTCGCGCATTTTCTGGTCCGGGTGCCAGACCTGCTCCCTGATCCAGCGCGCCCGGAAAGGGCTGAAGCGCAAAACAACAGGCCGGCTTGTCCGGTCCTGGAAAATCCCGAAACTGGACTCCACCTGGTAGCTCCACTCGGATTCCGGCCTGGGCTGAAACCAGTCCTGAGTCTGCGTTACCCGCGCCATGCGGGAGAGGTAGAATTTGCGCCAGTCATATTTTTCCAAACAGAAGGCGATGAGCACCCATGAGCCCATGTAGTGCTGGAGGTGATGAGGTTCTGCTTTTCTGGTAGTGGGTTCTGCGGTGGCTGGAGAGGTATAGTCAAAGGCGAGAATGCGACAGTTCAGAAGGCTTTGGGAAACGATATCGAACACCTGGGCCTGGGCCGGGGAATACTGGTTCCAGACTGCTGAAAAAGCCTTGTCCATCATGTCCTGGCCAAAGCCCAAAAGCGAGGTCATATTCATCAGCCTGCGGCTGAATTTTTTGATGATCCGGCTTACGTATCCACCTGTACTTTTGTCCAAGAGGCTTCTGGCCAGCACAACCGCCAGGATCTCCTCCTGACTGACCCGGGCCGGGGAAAATTCGTAATCTTTGTCTGTATAATAATAGCCTTTCCTGGCCCGATCATACTCAATGGGCGCTCCGAGCCGGTCCCGGAAGTTGGCTATGGTCCTTTGGGCCGTTCTTTCGGAAAGCTCGAACTCCCTGGCCAGATCTCCGGCACTGGGGTATTCATCTGCCCTGATCCTGACATGAAGCCAGATAATCCTTTCAAAAAAAACAAAATTTCGAATCTTTTACCTCCCTTCGCAGGTGCTTACAAACCACCTGCAGCAAGCACCGCCACGGCCAGGGCCAGGCTGATCCAGGCTGCGGCCTGGATGACTTTCAGGGCGGCCTGGATATGCTCCCATGCGGCATCCTGTCCCTTCTCCCCCATCCAGGGCTTTTCCACCAGGGCGAAAGCATACTGCACAGGCCCGCCCAGGCGGATATTCAAGGCACCGGCCATGGCCGCCTCGCTGTGCCCGGCATTGGGTGATGCGTGCTTTAACCGGTCCCTCAGGCCCGTGCCCAGAGAGCCTTTCCAGTCATAGCCGCAGGCAAGCGCAGCCAGACTGATGAATAAAATGCTCAGCCTGGCCGGGACATGGTTTAAAACATCGTCCAGCCTGGCTGCAAAACGCCCGAACTGCATGTACCTGCTGCTTCGGTAACCCACCATGGCATCCAGGGTATTGACCATGCGATAGTTTGCAGCCAGAAGAACACCTGCAAAGGCCGGTTCCACTCCCAGAACCTGCCCCAGGATGCAGCCGGCCACAAACCAGAAGGCCAGCGCCAGGAAGCCATCCACAAAATTCTCGGCCACGCTCTCCACCGCAGCCCTGGCCACCCCGGAAGAATCCAGGGCACTCGGGTCCCGGCCCACGATCATCTGCAGCTTCTGCCTGGCTCTGCCCAGGTCACCCTCCTCTAGGGCCCGGGCTATGGGACGGGTATGACCCACCAGGTCTTTCAGGCCCATGCAGGAATAGACCAGAAAGACCATGAAAATAAATTCAAGTCCCGGAACCATGGAAGCCAGAAAAATGCCTGCAGCCGCCAGGATACTCACCCCGCTCAGCATGGCCGCCGTCAAGATCATCCCGCCGCCGCGGCCCCTGAGCCCCTGGGAAAAAAACAGTCTCTCCACCCGGGAGACAGCTGCGCCCATGAGGCGTACCGGATGCAGGCGGTACACCGGGTCTCCCAGGAGCAGGTCCATAGCGAAGGCCAGTACAAGTATGATCAGAGCTTCAGTCATTTGGTTTTCCTGAAAGTTAAAGCCCGGCGAGCGTGCCCCTTCCGGAGCAGTTCAATAGACTTGCAAAAAACTGCTAAAGTTATTCCATCCCCAGGCCGATAGTATAGTTAATTAAGGCAGACAAAAGCATCAAGCATAAAAACAGGGGGGATATATGTACTCCAACGCAGCCAGAGCTTACTTCCAGACCAAAGTCAAAACCACCACCAAAGAAGACCTGGTTGTCCAGTTGTATGAAGCAGCCATCAAGTTTCTGGAACAGGCCAAAGAAAGAATCCGGGAAAAGGACTATATTGCCAAAGGAGAACGGATTGACCGCGCTCTTATGATAATCGGAGAACTTAATTCCAGCCTGAACGCGGAAAAAGGCGGCGAAGTCGCCAAAAATCTGCACGCCTTCTACGCCAGTTGCCAGGCCAGGCTTCTTATGGCCAGCCTGAAGCTGGACATCGAGAAAATCGATGAAGTAATCAATATGCTTAGACAGGTCTCCTCTGCTTTTGCCGAGGTAAGCCGAAATCAGAAGCACCTGCAGTAAGATCTTTGCTGCTCCCCCTTCAAGCAGCACCTCGCGGGGCCTGGATTCCAGGCCCCTTTTTTTATCCTTTTCCAGACTTGATTTAGGACGCTTATATGGATAGAGTTCAGGCTTATGCAGGTGATTTGATTATCACCCCGGACTTTGAATAAATTCAATACTTCGAACTCATCAAGGACCATATATGCGCATAACCTGTCCCAAATGCATGTTCCAGCAGGACGTGCCCGACGAAAAAATACCGCCGCACGCTAAAAAAGCCACATGTCCCAAGTGCAAGGAAAAGTTCCAGTTCCGCGACCTGGAAGAACCAGAGGAGTTTACCCTGGAAGATGAGCCTGCAGCTGAAGAAGAGGCTTCTTCTGATTCCCGGGAGCATGACTTCGCCACTTACCAGGATGAAAAACCCGCCCAGGAAAAAAGCCGGGAAGAAGACCAGGAAGAGAGTCTGTGGAGCAAGCTGGAAGATCTGGGCGGCCCTGCCGAAGAACCGCAAAGAGATCAGGCAGCCCCCGGCGAAAGTTCTGCCTCGCCATGGGAAAATTTGCAGCAGTACGGATTTTTCCCCGGATTTTTTGAAACCGTCAAGAGGGTCATGCTCGCCCCGGGACCTTTTTTCCGCAAGATGCAGCCCGGAGGACTGGGCATGCCCCTGGCTTTTTTCATCCTGGTCTCGGTTATTCAGGTGCTGGCCTCATTTCTCTGGAACATGACCGGCATGTTCCCTGCTGCTGCAGAACACGGCGCACCCGGCATGGGCATCGGCATGGTTGGGGCAGGGTCCATTCTCATTTTGCTTGTGTATCCCCTGTTCATGGTCGCCTGGATATTTATCGCCTCCGGTGTTACCCACCTGTTTCTCATGGCTTTTCAGGCGGGAAGATCCGGATTTGAAGGCACCTTCAGGGCTACGGCCTACGGCAGCGCCCCCATGCTCCTGGGTGTCCTGCCCATACTTGGACCGTTCATCGGCGCCCTGTGGTCCCTGGTGGTCACAGTCATGGGCTACAGATACATCCACGGCACGACCTATCCCCGGGTCATCCTGGCGCTCATTGCACCCATCATGATCATCGTGCTCCTGGCCACCATGATGATGGGTGGCCCTGGAATGTAATTTTTAAACTTTTAGAAATCCAAGGATATTAAATGATAGGAATTTCAAAGCTTTACTGCGGGGCGGTGGAGGCTGCCGACGCCTTGCGCTATGGTCGCCAGGCAGGAAAAATGCCCTCTCATCTTCTGCAGTTTTCCAAGGATAAAAAGCCGGTTGTAGTCTGGAACATGACCAGGCGCTGCAACCTGAAATGCGTTCACTGTTATGCCCAGGCCCTGGACGAGCAGGGTACCGACGAGATCGACACCCCTGCGGCCAAAGAGATAATCAACGATCTGGCTGACTACGGTGCGCCTGTAATGCTCTTTTCCGGGGGCGAACCCCTGGTACGCCGGGACCTGGTGGAACTGGCCAGCCACGCAGTAGGCCGCGGCATGCGGGCGGTGATCTCCACCAACGGCACCCTCATCACCAGGGACAAGGCCAGGGAGCTAAAAGATGTCGGACTTTCCTACGTGGGCATCTCTATAGACGGCGGCCCGGAAGTACATGACCGGTTCCGGGGAGTGCCCGGATCCTTTGACAAGGCCATGCAGGGCGTGAAAAACTGCCAGGAGCAGGGTCTCAAAGTGGGACTTCGCTTTACTGTCAACAAGAGAAACGTCACGGAAGTCCCAAAGATATTTCAACTCCTGAAAGACATGGATATACCCAGGGTATGTTTTTATCACCTTGTTTACTCCGGACGTGGTTCCGAGCTCATCAATGAAGACCTGGGACACCAGGGTACCCGGGAGCTGGTGGATCTGATACTGGATGAAACCAGAGCCCTTTTTGACGCAGGCATGCCCAAGGAAGTCCTTACCGTGGACAATCATGCAGACGGTCCCTATATTTATCTGCGCCTGCTCAAGGAAGACCCGCAGCGGGCCAGGGAAGTTCTGGAGCTTCTGCAGTTCAACGAGGGCAACAATTCCGGGCGGGGTATCGGCTGCATATCCTGGGACGGCAGCGTTCATCCAGACCAGTTCTGGCGGCAGCATGTCGTGGGCAATGTACTTGAGCGGCCCTTTTCCCGGATCTGGGAGGACGAGTCCATAGAGCTTCTGCAAAAGCTAAAGGACAAGAAAAAATACGTGGGCGGCAGGTGCGCCGGGTGCAGGTTTTTAAATGTCTGCGCCGGCAACTTCCGGGCCAGGGCCGAGGCCTTCTACGGGGACATCTGGGCCCAGGACCCGGCCTGCTACCTGACTGACGAGGAAATAAAGGCAATATGAGCAGCTCAAATTTCTACCGCGGCAGAAGACTTCGCTCTTCAAAGGCCATTCGGGACATGGTCCGGGAAACGGATCTTTTGCCCCGCAACCTGGTCCAGCCCTTTTTTGTCCTGGAATCCCAGGACCCCAAAGAATCCCGGCCCATTGCCTCCATGCCCGGGCAGAGCCAGCTGGCTCCGGCCGCTCTGGAGGAAGAGGTGTCCCGGGCGGTGGACCTGGGACTTCAAAGCGTCATCCTCTTTGGCATCCCCGTACACAAGGACCAAAAGGCCAGTCAGGCCTATGCACAGGATGGAATAATCCAGCAGACGGTTCAAAGACTCAAGAAGCGTTTTCCATCCCTGGTGGTCATAACCGACGTCTGCCTGTGTGAATACACCGATCACGGGCATTGCGGCCTTATCCAGGATAAAAAGGTCCAAAATGATCCCACCCTGGAGCTTCTGGCCAAAACAGCCCTGTCTCATGCCCAGGCCGGTGCGGATATTGTGGCCCCGTCAGACATGATGGACGGCCGGGTCCAGGCCATCCGTGACATGCTGGACAACCAGGGCTTCAAGGAACTGCCCATTATGTCCTATGCAGTCAAGTATGCCTCGGCCTATTACGGCCCGTTCCGGGAAGCGGCCCAGAGCTCACCATCATTTGGAGACCGCAAAACCTACCAGATGGATCCCGGCAACGCCAGGGAGGCCCTGCGCGAGGCAGAAGCCGACATAATCCAGGGCGCTGACATGCTCATGGTCAAACCGGCCCTGCCTTATCTGGACATTATAAGCGCCCTGCAAAGCTCCTTTGACCTGCCGGTGGCGGCCTACCAGGTAAGCGGGGAATACAGCCAGATCAAGGCCGCAGCACAGTTAGGCTGGCTGGATGAAAAAAGCGTTGCCCTGGAATCGGTAACCGCAATAAAAAGGGCCGGGGCAGAAATCATTCTTACTTATTTCGCCCGGGAAATCCTGGGATGGATGGCCGGCAATGAATAGTCAAAATCATGATGCCACAAGCCCTGCAAAGGCCCCTGATCTCAGGCTGGTGGCCTGGGAGGTTACCAGGTCCTGCAACCTGGCCTGCAGCCATTGCCGGGCCGAGGCCCACCCGGAGCCCTACCCCGGAGAGCTGGATACAGCTCAGGCCAGGTCGCTCATCGACACCTTTCCCCAGGTGGGCAATCCGGTGGTCATCTTTACCGGGGGCGAGCCCTTGCTTCGCCCGGATATTTTTGAACTCATCTCCTACGCCGATTCCCAGGGACTTCGCTGCGTCATGGCCCCCAACGGAACGCTTATCACCCCGGAAAATGCAAAAGAAATAAAGTCCTCAGGGATCCAGCGCTGCAGCATTTCCATTGACGGACCAACTGCTCAGGAACACGACCTGCTCCGCGGGGTACCGGGTGCCTTTGAGCAGTCCATGGCCGGCATCGAGTACCTCAAATCCGCCGGGGTGGAGTTTCAGATCAATACTACAGTCACTAAGGACAACCTGGACAAGTTCAAGGATATATTCAATCTGGCCAGAGACCTGGGTGCAGTGGCCTGGCATATATTTATGCTGGTTCCCACCGGCAGGGGCGCTGATCTTCGGGACCAGTTCATAAGCGCCCGGCAGTACGAAGATGTCCTGAACTGGTTCTATGACTTTAGAAAGACCACGGACATGCACCTCAAGGCCACCTGCGCCCCGCATTACTACCGCATCATGCGCCAGCGGGCCCGGGAGGAGAACGTGGATGTCACCAGGGAAAACTTCGGCCTGGACGCCATGTCCAGGGGGTGCCTGGGCGGCATCGGATTCTGCTTTATCTCCCATGTGGGCCAGGTACAGCCCTGCGGCTACCTGGAACTGGACTGCGGCAACATCAAGACCACGCCCTTTCCTGAAATATGGCAAAGCTCGCAGCATTTCAACGCCCTGCGCGACATAAGCGCCTACAAAGGCAAGTGCGGCAAGTGTGAATTCCACCGTGTCTGCGGGGGATGCCGGGCCAGAGCCTATACCATGAGCGGGGACTACCTGGCTCAGGAACCTCTTTGCTCCTATGAGCCGGTAAAAAGCTAAAAAAGAGAGGCCCCTTGGAACTGAGCGCGACGGACAAAAAAATCCTGGATATAATCCAGACGGATTTTCCCATAGATCCCAGCCCCTATGCCACAGTGGGCCGGATGGTCGGGCTTACCCAGGCCGAGACCCTGGCCAGGGTCAGGAGCCTGAAGCAAAAAGGGGTGATAAGAAGAATAGGCGGAAACTTCAATTCCAGGCAGCTGGGCTGGCACAGCACCCTGTGCGCCGCTGCGGTTCCGGAAGAAAAGCTGCAGGAGTTCATAACCGAGGTAAACCAGCATCCCGGGGTTACCCACAACTACCTGCGCAGACACAGAAATAATGTCTGGTTTACTTATATAGGGCCGTCTAAGGAAAAGGTACAGGAATCCTTACAGCAGATCACCGCCGTTACCGGCATAGAAATCCTGAACCTGCCCGCCAGGAACATGTTCAAGATCAAGGTGGATTTTCCCATGGAATAGAAATGGGACTATGCACCCCCTGCGCATAAAGATCCAGGGTCCGGGGATCAGGCAATTTCCTCAATAATATCCAGGCGCTTTGCATGCCTGCCCCCCTCAAATCCGGTCTCCAGGAAGACATCCAGGATGCTGCCGGCCAGATCCACTCCAATGACCCTTTCGCCCATGCACAGGACATTGGCGTTATTGTGCTTTCTGGCCATCCTGGCCATGTATTCGTTGCAGCAAAGAGCTGCCCGGATTCCCCGGAAACGGTTGGCTGTCATGGACATGCCCAGGCCGGAACCGCAGATGAGAACACCCAGGCACTGAAGCTCCAGGACTTTTTCACACAGCCTGCCTGCGTAAACAGGGTAATCGCAGCTGGAATCATCTTCGGTCCCCACGTCTATTGTCTGCCGGTCATTACTTAGACGGTCCATCAGGACCCTTTTCAGCCACAGCCCTGCATGGTCCGAACCAAAGACCACGGTTTTATTCATGATTCTTTCGCCTTTATGCAAGCGGTCTAATCCTGCCGGCCCAGGTATCTGGACATGCGGTTTTCCAGAAAGGCTCTGCGCCGGGCCTGGAGTTCGTTTTCCAGGTGGGATATTTCCTCTTCCAGAAAGCTCACCTGACCCAGGACCAGATCGAGATCCGAATCTTTCAGGTTCAGGGCCTCCTGCCGGCCTGAGGTACCGGAAACCACCGCCTCAGCCAGCTTGAGCTTCTCCTGGTCCAGCCTTTTTTTCATCTGCCGGATCTCCCACTGCCTGAACATACGGGTGAAATTCCAGCGTATCTCGCTTAGAATAAGACGCCAGCCCACCAGAAAGAGTTGCCAGGGATTAAGCTCGAAGCTGCGCACCAGACGATCCATTTGTTCCCGAAAGCTCATGTGATTACTCCGTGTGTTTTGGAAGTTGACTAATGCAGGAATATAGTCCGTGTCCCATCTGGAGGGTCCAGGCTCATCTGCTCTTGATCCCAGGTTCTGTCCACATCCACAGACCTGATGCGGATTACGGCCTCCTTGTCCTCGGACAGATGCATATCCAGCCTGGAGAAATAAAACAGGTCGTTTTCCTGCTCAATACCCTTGAACTCCACATGCCATCCATCACCCTTGATCATGTTCAGACTGCCGTCCTGCTCCAGTACAACGCTCGTGATGTTTTCGTCTTCAAAGTAATACTTCCACATATTCTCATGGGATTCAACCCGGTGATACTCCCGGGGGACAAGATGCTGGAAATCCCCCAGAAGTACAAGGCTGGTCTCCCTCAGGCCCATGGGTGTGGGAAAACCCAGGAGGGTCGCCCCCCTGCTTCCGTCGTGATGTATGTAGCGGGTGTTTTCTCCGGGATTATAGGCTTGCCACCTCAGTTCATCCTCCAGCCACATGGAAACTGTCTGGCCGAAACCGGCAGAGATGTCCATGCGTACCGGATAACCTGCAAAACCCCATATCGCCGCCTGCACCCTGCGCTGCTGGTCCGGGGTGGAATAGTTCACGCTGGTCTGGATATAAAACTCCTGGTCTTCCTGGAAACTGGAGCTTTGCTCCCAGAAATCCTGCCATACCACCTCCGGGGGCCTCTCCACGGGGATGCGCTTGGGGGCGCAGGAAAAAACAAGAAATGTGGATAGCAGAAGGCACAAAATGCCGCAGTAAAATTTCATGGACCGGCCTTTGCTGACTCGTTTTCAGGCATATCCTTGACTTTTGCCCTTTGTTCCCTGAGGTGTTCGGGGTTTTCCGGGTCCAGTTCCAGGGCCTTTTCATAACCATGCAGGGCATGTTCGCGTTTTCCCAGGGCCTTGGCTATATCCCCGTAATGCTCCCAGATCACCGCCTCGTCATCCACCTGTTCCACTGCAGCCAGAATCTCCTCCCAGGCCTTTTCATAGCTTCCCTGCCGGTAATATACCCAGGCCAGTGAATCAATATAGTAGCCATTTCCAGGATCCAGCTCCAGCGCCCTCTTGATAAGGATCATGGCCCGGTCCAGGTCCCTGTCCTGGTCGGCCAGAGTGTAGCCCACGTAGTTGAGGGCCTCGTGATGCTCCTGGTCCAGGGCGATGATCTCTTCCATTATCTGCAGAGACTTTTCTGTTTTGCCGCTTTTATCCAGCACTACACCCTTGCGGAACAGGAAATCAGTCTGCCCGGGCCATTTTTCCAGGGCTTTTTCCAGAACTTTCCTGGCTTCCTGGTATTCTTCCATGGCTTCCAGGACAATGGCTTCAAAGAGGTGAACCCTGTCCTCCCCGGGATGAAGCTCCTGGCCCTTGCGGGACAATTCAAGGGCTTCCTGGTAGTTCTTTTCATGAAAAAGGATCTGGACCCTGAAGGAAAGGGCCTGCAGATGATAAGAATCCTCTTTGGAAATCCTGGAAAGATAGTCCAGGGCCAGCTGTGGATCGTTTCGGCCCTCGTAGGCTATGAGAGCAAAGTAAAAATACATGGTGTCCGGGTAATCACTCTCAGCAGCGATGTCCTGCAGTAAAATATCTGCATGCTCGTAAAACTCATTGCGGATAAACTGGTTCACCATATCCAGCTGAAAACGGACTTCATCCGGGCCTTTGCCGAACATGGCCACGGCCCTTTCAGGATCATTCAAAAGCAGGTTCAGCTCCACAATTCGAAGAATCAGGTCCGGGCTTCTCTCGCCCATCTTGAGCAGCTGCTGATAAATTCTCTCGGCCTGGAGGTAATCCCTTTCCTGCTCATATATAAAGGCCTTTTCAGCCCAGGCCTGCATAAATCCCGGTCGGGCCTGCACCGCTTTATCCAGGTAAGCCACCGCGTCTGTCTTCTCGCCGAGTTCGCTTTTGGCCCGGCCCATATAGTAATGCATCTCCGGGGTCATTTCATCCGGGGGGATTTCCTGCAAAAGATCCACTGCTCCGGCATAATCACGCATTTCGATATAAAATGCAGCCAGGTCCTCGTAAACGTCAAGATCCTCCGGCACCAGATCCTTGTATTTTTCCAGGGCCTTTACAGCCCCGGACCTGTCACCTTTGACCAGGTAAAATTCAGCCATCTGAAAATACAGTTCAGGGGTACGGGGATAAATCCCGGTGGCATCCTGCAGAATATCCACGGCCTTTTGTTTTTCCCCCTGACGCAGATACTCCCTGGCCAGATCCTGATACAGGCGCACAGACGGACCCAGAACCAGAGCCTTTTCCAGGGCAAGGGCGGCCTTTTCGTGGTCCCCTGCGGCCTGATAGTCCAGGGACTTCAGGTAATGGTAGGTAACCTGGGCCTGGGGAGTCAGCTCCCGGCCTGTTTTCGCCGTCTCGGGCTGCTGGGTTTTAGGGGCGCAGCCCAGGACCACAGCCGCAATCATGATAACCAGAATTTTTTTACCCATTCTTCAATCCCTGAGCAGATTATGCTCCAGGCTGTCACTGTACTGATCCCTCAGGTTCCTGTACAGGGCCCTGCCCATTTCCAGGCCGCACTGGATGAATTCCGGGCCGTAAAGGCGTCCAGTGGAAGTCCTGAAGGTTTCCTGCACCTTTTCAATGTATGACAGTCCCTTTGGGAACCTGTCTATGATATCTTCCAGGGACCATTCCTCGCAGGAGCATATCTCCCAGAGGGTGGTGACGAAATTGTCCGGTCCCCATCTGAACTTGTCCGCGTCATAAAGTACGTCGCTTAAAACCGCCTGCCTTTGATCTGCAGGTTCGAGAACCTCTCTGAACGCTTCGTGGTTGCGCACGGCAAATGCCAGTCCATCCAGCTCTTCCGGTCCGAGAGGGTAATACTGCAGGATTATCCTTGAAAATTCCGCCCCCTTCCGGGCATGATCCCTTTCATGCCGGCTGATGTCATGCAGAAGGCCGGCCATCTGGGCCAGAAGGGTGATGCGCTTGCCGGCCTTGACATCCAGCCACGACCTGGTTTCGATGAGTGCAAGTGTGCCGGCGTCAATACTGACCTTCTTGCAGTGCTCTATCCCGTGCCCGAATCCATCATTGAGAAAGGGCACAACGTCCTCGCGCAGGCGCTGTATAAGCGGGTGACTGAAGAAGATTTCTTTGGAGCGGGCATGCTCCCTGCTGTAGCGGGTGTAAAAGCCCAGACTGTACTTCCCTGCCATGACCCGGGCCTGCTCCTGAACGCTTTTCAGTTCCTCAAGCATCCTCGATCCACTCCCTGGAAAAATCATCGATGTTTTCCTGGATATGGGCCTTGATCTTGCCAAGCAGCCTGGATTCTATCTGGCGGACCCTTTCCCTGGTTATGCCGTATTTTTCACCGATCTCTCGAAGGGTGACCGGGCTTTCCGCCAGCAGCCGCATTTCAATAATATCTTTTTCCTTGTCGCTGAGCTTCGGCATCAGCTCCTTTATGTTCTGCTGCAGAAGCTGGGCCGTTTCTCCCTGCAGAAGTATCTCTTCGGCCCCGTCGCCCAGGGCCGGGATTACATTCATGGGAGTCACATCAGAATCTTCGTTGTAAGGCATGTCCAGGGAGAGGTCATGCTGGCCCAGGCGCTGGCCCATTTCCACCACGTCTGTTTCGGAAACATCCAGGCTCTGGGATATGGCATCCGCGTCCGCAGTTATGCCCATGGACTCCAGCCTCTGCTTCTCCTTGCTCAGATTGTAGAAGAGCTTGCGCTGGGCCTGAGTGGTGCCTACTTTGACCATACGCCAGTTGTCCATGATGAATTTCAGGATATAGGCCCGGATCCAGAAAGAGGCATAATAGGAAAACTTGATTCCCTTGTCCGGATCGAATTTTTTCAGGGCCTTCATCAAGCCTACATTGCCTTCCTGGATCAGGTCCAGGACGTTTTTCATCCATTTTCGCTGAAATTCCATGGCGATCTTGACCACCAGGCGCAGGTTGGAGGTAATGAGCATGAACGCAGCATCCTGGTTGCCCTCATCCCTGAACTTCCTGGCCAGCTCGAATTCCTCTTCAGCGGACATGGTGGGGAAATTGCCCACCTGGCGCAGGTAAATGCGCAGGGCGTCCATGGGCATGGGAGTATTGCCCGGCAACGGACTGACCTCTTTGCCCACGGCACTCTCCAGCTTCTCAGCCACCTTCTTTTCATCCAGCTGACCTTCTTCAGGTGCTTTTATATCCTGTCTTTCTTTTTTTCTTTGAGTCATATTATCCTTGTCTATGGTCATAAGACCCTTTAATCGTATTATATTTCAAAAATTATTTGAGTGACCGCCTTTGTTTGTTGTTTATGTCCATACAACTTATATACCCCAATGCGTGGAGATTTTAAAATCAAAACATACTCAGCTCTGGTTCAGAAATAATTTTATAAATCTTTTATCATCCATTATCAATGTTTTTCAACAGGTAAATATCAAGAGAAGACCTGACCCCGCTTAATCCCTGTTTTCGTTGCGCCTGTTTGACTTCTGGTGTTCAATGTGGTTAGCGTGCCAGCCTAATTTAAAAAAGTAGCAATCGAAGATGATAGTGTTTTATACTGTATTGATTTTGCCAAGAAGTTCAGGGCCAAGATGGATGCTTACAACCAGCTCGAGGGAAAGGACGTGCTGGCCGGCAGACCAGCAAAACTTCCCTTTACCTTGAGCCGGATTAGGTATATAGACATTTGAATGCAATTCACAAAATTTTTATCCAACAACGAAATCGGGATATTTGACGGAGGCATGGGCACCCTGTTGCAGTCAAAGGGGCTCAAGGCAGGGTACTCCCCTGAAAAATTCGGGCAGGAAAACCCGGAAGCCATCCGCGAAGTACACTCTCTTTATCTCCAGGCAGGGGCAGGGGTTATCACCACCAATACCTTCGGCGGCAGCACCTTCAAGCTGGACCCCGGGGTGGATGCGGAAAAATTCAACGAAAAAATGGCCGGGATAGCCAGGCAGGCTGCCGGTGACCACGGCTTCGTGGCTGGAAGCATCGGCCCCACCGGCAAAATGCTCCCTCCCTTGGGAGACATGACCTTTGACAAAGTTCTGGAGGCATACAGGCAGCAGGTGCGCGGGCTGGCCCGTGGAGGCGCGGACCTGATCCTTGGGGAAACCCACCTGGACCTGGCAGAGGCCCGGGCAGTGGTCATGGCTGCCCGCTTTGAATCCAGCCTGCCCGTGGCCATCTCCATGACCTTTGAAAAAGGGACCAGCCTTACCGGGACCTCCCCGGAAGTCTTTGTGGACACAATGCAGAACCTGGGTGCGGACATAATCGCCATCAACTGCAGCTGTGGACCCGAAGAATTCGTCCCCCTGGTTCAGGCCATGCAGCCAAGGCTTTGCACACCTCTTCTTATTCAGCCCAATGCCGGCATACCTGTACTGGAGGACGGGGAAACAGTTTTCAAAGTAGGCCCGGAGGAATTCGCGGACAAGCTGCGGGTCTTCCTGGACATGGGGGCCAAGTTCCTGGGCGGATGCTGCGGGACTACTCCGGAGCACATCAAGGCCCTGAAAAACATGGCCGCCAGTGCTTCTTACAAGCCCAATACACCCACAGAGCAGCCGGGAATAGTTCTTACCTCCAGAAGCAGGACCCTGCCCTTTGGCCATCAGTTTGCACCTGTCCTTATCGGGGAAAAGATAAATCCCACGGGCAAGGAGGACCTGGCTGCCCAGCTGCAGGGATTTCAGCTTACCCGGGCCCTGGAGATCGCCGAAGAACAGTTTACTTCCGGCGCCCGGATCATGGACGTCAATGTGGGTGCGCCCATGGTGGAAGAAGAAAAGGTACTGCCGGCCCTTTGCCGTGAACTGGTATCCAGGTTCGACTCTCCCCTGGCCATAGATTCAAGCAATGTACAGGCCATTCACAATGCCCTCCTGGAATACCCGGGCAGCGCCCTGGTCAATTCCATAAGCGGAGAAAAGGACAAGATGGAGCGCCTGGGGCCCATCTGCCGCGACTTCGGCGCTCCTTTCATCCTGCTGCCTTTAAGCGGAGGCAGGATGCCGAAAAGCACCGCCGAACGTCTCCAGATCATCGAAGACCTCCTGGAAAGGGCAGACAGGCTGAACATTCCCCGCAGGCTGATCATCGTTGACGTACTCATCATGACCGTCTCATCACACCCCATGGCGGCCATGGACTGCCTGGAGACCATAAGACACTGCCGGGAAAAATGGGGGCTGGCCACTCTGGCCGGTCTTTCCAACATATCCTTTGGACTTCCGGCCAGGGAACTCATTAACGCACACTTCTTCAGCATGTGCGCCGGGGCTGGGCTCAACGCCTTCATCGGCGACCCCCGCTCCACCCGCATGAAGGAAGCCATGGATGCCTGTAGCGCCCTGCTGGGACATGACAGCCAGGCCCAGGAATTCACCATGCGCTACGCCGGTTGGGAATCCGGGGAAATGCATGCACCCGGGGAGCAGGACGGCCAGGAGTTTGAATCCCCGATCCAGGAAGCCGTCATCCGGGGCAAAAAAAGACAATATAGTCCCACTTCTGGAAAAGGAAATCCAGGACGGGCAACAGGCCTTCCAGCTTGTGGACGGCGAGATGATCCCGGCCATTAACATCGTCGGGGAAAAATACGAAAAACGCGAACTGTTTCTGCCTCAGCTGATCTTAAGCGCCGAGACCATGAAAAAGGGCTTTGAATACCTGCAGCCCCTTTTGCAGCAGGACGAGCAGGAGCAGGGCCCCACGGTCCTCATGGCCACAGTGGAGGGGGACATCCACGACATAGGCAAAAACATCGTCTGCCTGATGCTCAAGAACTACGGATTCAACGTGGTGGATCTGGGCATAGACATCCCGGCGGAAGAAATAGTAAAAAAGGCCAGGGAGGAAAAAGCCAGCGTCATCGGCCTGTCAGCCCTCATGACCACTACCATGGTCAAAATGCAGGACTGCGTGGAGCTTCTGCACAAAGAGGGACTGAAGTGCAAGGTAATGATAGGCGGTGCCGTGGTCACCCAGGCTTATGCCGAAAGAATCGGGGCGCACGGATTTGCCCGGGATGCCGTGTCCGCGGTTAAACTCGCCCGCAAGCTTTGTTCGGAGTAGATCATGCACAAAAAATACTGCCGGGGAACCTTCCAGAACCTTCATGCAGCGGCCCTTTCTGCATGTATCTGCCTGGCTCTGCTGCTTGCCCTGCCTCTGGCAGCCACTGCAGATGACAGCTCTGTACCGGAAGAGGTGGACCCGGAGGAAATTGAAAAACTCGTTGAAGATGAAAAAGGCAAGGTGCTTATCCTCAACTTCTGGGCAACCTGGTGTGCGCCGTGCAGGGCGGAAATTCGAGACCTGGTAAGAATCAGGCAGGACTACAGCCCGGATCGGGTGAGCATCATAGGCATTTCACTTGATTTTAACCCCCGGGCTGTTCCTGACTTCATGGAAAGAAAAAACATGAACTACCCGGTGTATATATCATCCCAGGATGTTATGGATGCCTACGATATCACCGGCATTCCTTACACCTTGATATATGACGCAGAAGGAAACCTGGCCGAAGTCCATGAAAGCCTCGTGGACTATGAAATCCTGCAGGAAGAACTGGACCGGCTGCTGGCGGATTAAATTGGACAAGCTTTACTTACGCAAAGCCAGAATCGGGGACGTCAAGTCCATTCACGGGATCCTCATGAACTGCTCGAGGCAGGACCTGCTCCTGCCCAGGTCCTACAGCGACCTTTACAGTCATTTGAGGGACTATTTCGTGGTGTGCGATGATCCCGGCAACAATATAATGGGGTGCTGCGCCCTGAGCATTGTCTGGGACAACCTGGCCGAAATCCGTTCCCTGGCCATAGTTTCCAGCATACGGCACATGGGCTGGGGGGGCAGGCTGGTGGAGGCCTGCCTAAGCGAAGCTTTGACCCTGGGGATATACAGGGTCTTTACCCTGACTTACCAGACGGAGTTTTTCGCCAGGCAGGGTTTCAGGGAAATCTCCAAGGACATGCTGCCCCAGAAGGTGTGGGCCGATTGCCTCAATTGCCCCAAGTTCCCCGATTGCGACGAAATTGCCATGCTTATGGAAATGTAAAAAAGGACTTTGCCTTGAATTTAAGAGAGGTCTTTGCCCGGGATGAAATAAAAAAACGAGTGCAGGATCTCGGCCGGGAAATCTCCATTTTTTACGGCCGGGAAAAAGTCCTGGGAGTGTGCGTGCTCAAGGGGGCTTTTGTTTTTTTTGCAGACCTGGTGAGAAGCCTGGAAATAGACATGGAGATTGATTTTGTCCGTCTGTCCAGCTATGGGGACGATACGGTCACCTCAGGCGAGGTGACCGTCAAAAACGATCTGGAGACCGATGTCTGGGAAAAAAACGTGCTGGTGGTGGAAGATATAGTTGATACCGGGGTTTCTTTGTATTACTTCAGACAGATGCTCCTTTCCAGAGGGGCTAGCTCTGTTCGGATCTGTGCCCTGATAGACAAGCATGAGCGCAGGCAGCTTCCAGTCAGTGTGGATTTCTGCGGCTTTCGTGTGCAAAAAGGCTTCCTGGTGGGCTACGGCCTGGATATGGCTCAAAAATACAGAAACCTTCCAGGCATTTATGCCATTGACCCATCGCAAGAATAATCAGCCAAAAATGCATGAGAACCAGCTATGACAGTTCAGTGCCCAAACTGCAGCACCAAGTACCGCTTTGACGACTCCAGGCTCAAAGAGGATCAAAAAGTCCGGTGTACCCGCTGCAAGCATGTCTTCACCCTTTCATTCCTAAACGATGAAGACCAGGCTTACCAGCAGCCGCCGGACCCCGGCGATTCTCTCCGGGAAAGCGCAGACACTGCCCCGGAAAAACCCTCCCGGGACGACATGCATGTTGAGATCACCCCGGAGGAAAAAACCGGCAAAGCAGGCAGGCCCAGGCTGAAAAAGATCGGGGCGGTCCTGGCGCTTTTTTTAATCGTCGCCGCCAGTCTTTACGTAGCCCTGCCCAAAATCGCCCAGCACGTCTATATTCCCTTTGTCAGCTCTGAAAGAGACGCTGAAGAAGTTCCCCGCAAAGAGGTGTTTACAGAAGAGGACGTCCGGGATATTTCCCTGGAGAATGTCCGGCAGTACTTTGTAAACAACGAGGAAACAGGGCAGCTTTTCGTGGTGGAGGGCCGGGCCGTGAACGAATTCGACTCGCCCCGCGCCCGCATCAAACTCCGGGCGGCCCTGTACGATAATCAGGAACAGGTGGTCCAGGAAAAGGAGTTTCTGGCCGGAAATGCCGCCTCACTTTTCCAGCTGCAGGTTTCCTCGAGAGACGAGCTTGAGTCCACTCTGACCTCCCAGCTGGGCATCCTGACCAACAATAAGCATATTGAGCCGGGGGAATCCACTCCCTTTATGACCGTTTTTTTCAATCCCCCTGAAGAAGTCCAGGAATTCGGCCTGGAGGTAATAGAGGCCCACATTCCGGAATAGGCCGCATGAAAACCAGAACTATACATGTGTGCACCTCCTGCGGGTCCAGTGCCATGCGCTGGCAGGGGCAATGCCCGGGCTGCGGCGAGTGGAACACCCTGGAGGCCAGGTCCGGTTCCACGCAGGGCAAGACACAAAACGTCTCCCCCGCCAGCCGCCCAAGCAGACTCTCCAGTGTGGACCTCACCCGGGCGGACCATATGCCCACCGGCATGCAGGAACTGGACGACGTACTGGGAGGAGGGCTGGTCCCGGGGGGTGTCGTACTTCTGGGAGGTGAGCCGGGTATCGGTAAATCCACACTACTTTTACAGCTTCTAAGCCTTGCAGGGACAAAGGATGGTCACACTCTTTACATAAGCGGCGAAGAATCCCTGCCCCAGATCAGATCCCGGGCCCAGAGGCTCGGCCTGGACCAGGAGAACCTCCAGGCCATGGCCACCGGTTCCCTGGAGGATATTCTGGCCGCCCTCTCGTCCCACGGCCCGTATCAACTGGTGATAATCGATTCAGTGCAGACCATAAGCAGTTCTGAATCCGATTCCATGCCCGGGGCCCCCACACAGATCCGACAGGTCTCATCCAGCCTCATCAAAGCCGCCAAGGAATCCGGAACCTGCATCTTCCTGGTGGGACACGTGACCAAGGAAGGCCAGATTGCCGGTCCCAAGCTCCTGGAACACATGGTGGACACGGTCATTTACCTGGAAGGGGACAAGGAGCATCTTTTCCGTATTCTGCGGGTCATTAAAAACAGGTTCGGACCCACCGACGAGCTGGTCATGTTTCAGATGGGCGCTCTGGGACTGGAAGTAATCCAGGACCCCTCGACCTTTTTCCTGCAGGCCAGGGACCCGGCCCTCAGCGGGACAGCAGTGGTCATGGCCGTGGACGGGCACAAGCCCTTTGCAGTGGAAGTCCAGGCCCTGGCCACGCCCAGTTTTCTGAGCATCCCCAGGCGCACAGCCCTGGGTTTTGACCTGAACCGCCTGCACCTTCTCCTGGCGGTCATGGAAAAGAAACTGCAGCGCAGCCTGGCCCAGTCGGATATATACACCAAGATAGGGGGCGGGCTTAAACTGGTGGATCCGGGTCTTGATCTGGGCCTTGTGGCGGCGGTTCTCTCCTCGTTTCACAACCAGAGCCTGCCCGAAAGGGCCATTTTCTGGGGGGAGGTGGATTTAAACGGTCAGATCAGGCCGGTACTGGGGCAGGATATCCGCCTAAAACAGGCCTTCAGGCTGGGTTATAAACCCGTCTTCTGCCCCAGAAGCCCCGAGTCGGACACCGGCATATCCACCATCATGGAGCTTCAGGATATGCTCTTTGGCTCAAATAATCCCGGATCCTGAAGAATTTCAGCAGCCTGGTTCCTGCAGGCCGCTGCAAAATCCTCGGGGTAATGCCCGCAGATAAACCGGTGTTGAGCCTCGCTGAAGGACCCTGGCGACCAGGGCAGTTTGGGCAGAAAAGAGTACATGAGGCGCTGCAGGCCGGGACTGGTGAATCTGCCGGAATATTCTATACTCGTAACCATCCTGGCTCCCAGCCCCTCGAGTATCTGCAGGGCCAGCAGCATGGCCCGGTCCAGAGACCGCCTGCACTCGTCATCCGCCTCCAGGATGCTTCCCACCTGCTCTTGGGGCAAAAGCTGCAGCTCCCACTGGGAGACCTGGGCCTTGGGAACAAAGAGCAGGACGTGTTTGTCCTCGTGCACAACAAGGCTTTCCTCGCCTTTGCCTCCGTCCAGGCGGGTATTGTTGCGCAGACAACGGATATAGTCCCGGAAAAAATCCTGTCCGGTTTCTTCCAGATACTCCTTTACGGTCTCCGCGATCATATCCCCGGCACTGAATCCCTGAAACTCTTCTCCTGTCAAACGACCCTGCTCTGCCTGCGGCACACGCTGCGGCACCATGGCATGCTGCTGATGAACCTGCTGGTGAGAGCCATGCAGCCTGTACCTGGTGGGTGCAAAATCAAAACCGAAATTCCAGCCCCACAAGGTGCTGGTAAAAGATACCTGCTCCGGCTTTTTTTCAATCTGTGCAAGGATGGCCTGCCTCAGCTGTTCCATTTCCTGGGGGGACATGGGCCCTGCTGCCGGTTCAAGGCCCAGCTCCCGGGCCAGGCGTACGTAGGTTCTTTGATAATACAGGTGCCTGAGCCCCTGCATATCCTTTAAAGAGAGGTCTGCGGCCCGGTAGCGCACCTCCTGGTGGCTCATGTTGGAGGCGTAGTGCCCCCAGGGTATGTAACTGTTGCGGCGCAGATACTCAAAGACCCGCGTGCTCTGCTCCCCTTCACAGACATCTCCCACGATCTCGCTTCTGCCCTGTACCCCGGGACGAAGCAGCATGATTTCTTTATATATATCCGGTAGAAAGGGGTTGTTACCCACAGCCTCGAACAGATCACGGTCATGTATCACCGGCAACGGGGAGCCGTCTTCCCGGCGGGAGTATGCAAGCCCGACTGGTTCCGCCCTTTGGCTGTCTTTTATAAAATCACACGACAAATGGGCCAGCCGGACAAGGTCCTGCGGATCAGTGGACGTGGTGGCCAGGGCCAGAAGCAGAGAATGAGGCAACTCCTGGAAAAGCCCCTGCACTGACTGGCTGGACATATTTTCCTTAGCTGCCCAGGAGTCAAGACTCTTTAACAGGGATACTTCACCTGGAGGGGAAATGCGGATGGATAAAGGGTCTTTGGCCCTGGAGGCAGCCCAGCCGGAATCGATAAATGTGCTTCCCCGGAAGCTGAAGGCATTGGGTATTTCGTAAACAGTAAAAGCCCCGTTTACCTGGAGATCCCCTTCCGGGAAATTGTCCTGGTTATGGACCATGGTTTCATCCGGCAGCCTGCCCAGGCAGAAGTGATGGTCCTTCTGCCTGAGATTACATACCTGATAAGAGGGGTGGTGCACCCCGTAGCGAAACTTCCCTTCCGGGGTCACGCAGGTTCGCATTTTCATCTAAAGCCCTCCTGGAGCCTTTTGAATTTAAAAAACTCTCACGCTCCCGGCATTACAAAGCCGGCTTTTGCAGACGCGTTGCACATGATCCTAAAACAGCAGGTTCAAATTATCAATTCGCCTTTCCCGCTTTTGTGGCCCGGTTTTTTTGTTCCGCCGCCGCGCTAAAAAACCGGCCGGGAAAGGAGCCACCCGGGGCGGGCAATGCTTCATCTGCGGCCCGGAAATAAAACACACAAGGGTGCAGGTGGGGATATGTGACAAAAATTTTGACTTTCGGGGCTCCATTGTTTAAAAGCAGGAAAAAAACACCTTCACAGGAAACCTTCATGCGCAACATTTCTTCATCGCCAGCTGCTGCTAAAGAAAAAACCATCCTCATTGTCGAGGACAGCAAGATATTTTCCCACGTATTGAGTAACGCGGTAAAAAAAGAACTGGGCCTGGAAGCCGTGGTCTGTTCATGCTATCAGGAGGCCCGGGACTACCTGGAGCACGGTTCGCAGGACCTTTTTGCCGCACTTCTCGACCTCAACCTCCCCGACGCACCCTATGGCCAAGTGGTGGACCTGGTGGTTGGAAAAGGCATAGCATCCATAGTCTTTACCGGGGAAATATCCGACGATCTGCGCGATCGAATGTGGTCCAAGCATATTGTGGATTATATATTAAAGGACAACAGGCACAACGTCCAGCAGGTGGTGGATATTGTAAAGCGGCTCCAGCTGAATACCGGGATAAAAGTACTGGTGGCGGACGACTCTTCCGTCAGCAGAAAGATAATCAGGGATCTTTTGGAGGTATGGAACTTTACCGTCCTGGAGGCCGGAGACGGCCGGGAAGCACTGGACATTCTCAATAGGCAGGACAGGATAGGAATCGTTCTGGCAGATTACAACATGCCCGAAATGGACGGCATGGAACTGGTCAAGGAACTCCGCCGCACATTTTCAAAGACCCGGCTGCCCATAATCGGCCTGTCGGGTGCAGGGGGCGCAACCACCTCGGCTCATTTTCTCAAGGCCGGGGCAAACGATTACATGCACAAGCCTTTCCTGGCTGAAGAATTGTACTGCCGCGTAAGGCACAACCTGGAAACCACCGAGTACATCCTGACCATAAGGGAGTTGGCTGAAAAGGATTTTCTCACCGGGCTTTTAAACCGGCGTTCTTTTTTCAATTCTGGTGAAAAGCTGTTTGCCAATGCCCTGCGGGGAAACCTGAATCTTGTTGTATCCATGATGGATATCGATCATTTCAAGAAATGCAATGATAAGTACGGCCATGATGCCGGGGACGAGGTCATTTGTTTTGTAGCAGACAGGCTCAAGTCCAGCCTGAGACAGTCCGACCTGGTGGCCCGGTTTGGTGGTGAAGAATTCTGCGTTGTGGGTGTCAACATGCACTCTGAAAACATCACGGAAGTATTCGAGAAAATCCGTGCAGACATTGAAAACTCGGTAATCAGGTCCGGGGAGCATGAAATGCGGGTCACTGTAAGCATCGGAGTATGTTCCACCCTGAAAAGCAGCCTCGAGGAAATGATAACCTGCGCCGACGACATGCTCTACAAGGCCAAAAATCAGGGCCGCAACCAGGTTTGCGTTGAATAAGGCTTTTCCAGGGAAAGACACTTACTCTGAAGATGTCTATATCTTTTTTCTCTTTCTTAGCCAGGCCAGAAGCCTTGGCTCCTGGCCCTGGTCTTTGGGCTCGTAGAACCTGCGCCCGGCAAGCTCAGAAGGCAGGTATTCCTGCTCAATCCATGCTCCCGGATAGAGATGCGGATACTTGTAGCCCTGACCGTAGCCCCATTCCTTCTGCAGGGTGGTGGAGGCATTTCTCAGGTGCAGGGGAACCGGTCTGGGGCCGTGGTGCCGGATTTCCTTCTGAGCGGACAGATATGCGGCATAGGTGGAATTGGATTTGGGAGCCAGGGCCAGATAGACCGCAGCTTCGGCCAGGGGGATGAAACCTTCGGGCATGCCCACGAATTCCACGGCATGCTGACAGGATACAGCCAGGGGCAGGGCCATGGGATCGGCCAGGCCCACATCCTCGGAAGCAGACAGGATCAGCCTGCGGCAGACAAACCTGGGGTCCTCCCCCGCTTCCAGCAGGCAGGCCAGGTAGTACAGGGCTGCATCAGGATCACTGCCGCGAATGGACTTGATCATGGCCGAGGCCAGTTCATAGTGCATGTCCCCGTCCCGGTCGCCCTTTATCACCGCTTCCGGTAGAACGGTCTTGAGCTTGTCCGGTTCCAGGTTCTCCTGGTCAAGCTCGCGCACATACTCCATGAGATTCAGAAAGGTGCGGGCGTCTCCTCCAGAAAGGGAGGCCAGCAGATCCAGGCTCTTCTCCGGAATGCTCACATCCAGCTCTTTGACTGCGCGTTCCCCGATCTGCCTTAGCTCAGGCATACTAAGAGATCTGAGGCGCAAAACATTCATTCTGGATAAAAGCTGGCGGGTGACGCTGAAGGACGGATTTTCCGTGGTTGTAGCCAGAAGGATGATTTCCCCGGTTTCAAGCAGGGGCAGAAAGAAGTCCTGCTGCGCCTTGGAGAAGCGGTGCAGCTCATCCAGGATAAGTATCTCCAGGCCCTCGAGCTTTTTGCGAAGCTCGGCCAGCCCGATCTCGGGAGCGCTGAGCCTTAGGTGGGACTTGCCCTGGTTTCCGGCAATGATCAGGGCCAGGGTGGATTTGCCGCACCCTGGAGGCCCGAAAAAAAGAGTGCTTTGAAGCCTCTGACTCTGGCCCATGGCCCTGAGCCTGGTCCTGAGATGGCTCTGACCAACAAAGTCCTCGATGCTCTGAGGCCTGATCTTTTCAGCCAGGGGTTTTTGCATGAATACTTATGCCCGCGGGGCAGTTGATTTTTGCCCCCGGGCCGTTTGCCTTGAAAAAATCCATTGATCCCGGCTTGAAAATACCCTCAAACCTGCTCCGCTTCCTTGATGGCCTTGGTCAGCTTGGCCTGGTCATCCTTGAACAGCTTGTAGTTCAGGGAATCCTCCAGGGCCTGACGGCTGGCCTCGATAATATTGAAGGATACCCCCACGGTGACCCACTGGGCATTGTGATCCGCGGACTCGATAAGCACCCTGACCCTGGAGGCTGTGCCGGAGTAGGTCCCGGAATCGTTTATGGCAAAGACACGGACCTTGAAATCCACCAGGTGCATCTCTGCAAGCGTGGGATAAAATTTCTCCAGAGCCTTGCGTAAAGCACTGTCCAGGGCATTCACCGGACCCTTGCCCGTGGCGGCGGTGTGTTCCTGCAGGCCGCCCACCCTGACCATGACCGTGGCTTCGGAAAAAGGCTGGTCCTTTTTATCGCTTTTGCTCTCCAGCACCCGGTATGAATCCAGGGTGAAATACTTGCGCGCCCGGCCCAGAGTGCGGTTTAAAAGCAGCTCGAAAGAGGCCTCGGCCACTGCATATTCATATCCCTGACTTTCCAGGTCCTTCAGCTTGGACAACAGGTCCAGCACAAAGGGATCGTCCTTGTCCAGCTGAAAACCGTACTGCCTGGCCTTGAACAGGATATTGCTCTGCCCGGCCAGATCCGAAAGCAGGATGCGCTGCTTGTTGCCCACCTCCTCCGGGACAATATGCTCGTATGTCCGGGGGTTCTTGCGCACTGCGCTTACATGCACTCCGCCCTTGTGAGCGAAGGCGGACTTGCCCACGAAAGGCTGACGGTGAAATGCCCCGATATTGGCTACCTCGGCCACGAAGTGCGAGGTGGAGGTCAAGAGGCTTAGGTTGTTTTCAGGCAGGCAGGTGTATCCCATTTTCAGTTCCAGACTGGGAATGATGGAGCACAGATTGGCGTTGCCGCACCTTTCTCCATACCCGTTGATGGTCCCCTGCACCTGAACAGCCCCCAGATCCACCGCCAGCAGGGAGTTGGCCACCGCTGTCTCGGAATCGTTGTGGGCATGGATGCCCAGCCTGGCCTCGGGCAGGCTTGCTTGAACCTCCTGGATGATCCGGCACAGTTCCATGGGTGTGGTGCCTCCGTTGGTATCACAAAGCACCAGGATATCCGCCCCGCCTTCCATGGCCCTGCCCAGGCAGGCCAGGGCGAATTCCTTGTTGGCCTTGAAGCCGTCAAAGAAATGCTCGGCATCGAAAAAGAGCTCCTCCACTCTGGGGCGCAGAAAGCCCACAGAATTGTAAATGATCTCCAGGTTGCGCTCCTGTGTGGTGCGCAGGGCGTCTTTTACATGCACATCCCAGGTCTTGCCGAATATGGTAATGGCTTTGGTCCTGGATTTGATCAAGGCATCCAGGTTGGGGTCATTCTCAGGGGTCTTCTTGGTGGAATGGGTACTGCCGAAAGACACCACCCGGGAATGATTCAGGGCATAATTCTGGATTTCCTGGAAAAAACGCTGGTCCGTGGGATTGGATCCCGGCCACCCGCCTTCTATATAATCTATGCCCAGGGTGTCCAGCTTGCGTGCGATGCGGACCTTGTCCTCGGTTGAAAGATGCACGTCTTCCGCCTGGGTGCCGTCTCTAAGGGTGGTGTCATATATCTGTATCTTTGACATAAATCACTCTACTACTGGTTTTAAAAAGGCCCTGTTCGTGATTGAACTTACATGCCCGGCAATACAAAAAGAGCCCGGGCAAACCCCGGTCCATTCTTGAGCATTCGCCTGACCACGCTTCTAAGCCGCGTTTACTAATGTGGCCAGCCTGGTCTACCGGTCCTCAACCTTGCACTGTGCCCTGTCCTCTACCGCGCCCTCCTGCATATCCGCCAGGCCGAAAGCCTCGTGCAGGGTACGGACGGCAAGCTCGGTATACTTTTCCTCGATAAGACAGGAGATCTTGATCTCGGAGGTACTGATGATCTTGATGTTGATATTTTCCCTTTTCAGGGCGGAAAAAGCGATGGCCGCCACCCCTGAGTGGTTGCGCATGCCCACGCCGATGACGGAAACCTTGGCCACCCCAGAATCATGCAGTATCTCCCTGGCCCCGATCTTGTCCTTGATCTTCTTGAGAATATTCAGAGTGTCTTCGCTGCTGCCCTTGGGCACGGTAAAGGTCATATCCGTACGGCCGCTTTCCCGGCTTGGGTTCTGCACTATCATGTCCACAACTATATTAGCCCTGGATATGGGCTCAAAAATCGCAGCCGCGCTGCCCGGGGCATCAACGACATCCACCAGGGTTATCCTGGCCTGATCCTTGTCATAAGCCACTCCGGAGACCATTGCAGCTTCCATGCTTTTATCCTCCTGTACGACTAAAGTTCCCGGGTTCTGCGTGAACGTGGAGCGTACATGCACCGGGACGTTGTATTTCTTGGCAAATTCCACGGAACGGATCTGCAGCACCTTGGCCCCCATACTGGCCATTTCCAGCATTTCATCATAGGCTATCTTTTTAAGCTTTCTGGCCTGGGAACAGATATTGGGATCAGTAGTGTACACCCCGTCCACGTCCGTATATATTTCGCAGACCTCGGCATCCAGGGCAGCGGCCAGGGCCACAGCCGAAGTGTCCGAACCTCCCCGGCCCAGAGTAGTGATGCGCTTTTCACAGTCGCAGCCCTGAAAGCCTGCTACCGCCAGCACATCGTAATCCTTGAGGATATCAAAAATATAATCCTTTTCAATATCCAGTATCCTGGCCTTGCCGAAACTGCGGTCTGTCTGAATGGGGATCTGAAACCCCAGAAAAGACCTTGCCTTTACCCCGCAGTCCTTGAGCAGCATGGAAAAAAGAGCCACCGAGGTCTGTTCCCCTGTGGAAAGAATTACATCCATCTCCGAAGGATCCGGACGCTTGGACCAGGTCCTGGCCAGGCTGAGTAGCCGATCGGTCTCCCCGGACATGGCCGAAAGAACCACCACCACCTTGTAGCCTTTGTCCAGGGCCTTGAGCACCCGCTCCCTGACCTTTAGCATACACTCCACATCAGCCACAGATGTGCCGCCGTATTTCTGTACTATCACCCGCATATACTGCTGCTCCTTAACTTTTCCCCTTCCCCGGAAAGAGTGATCAAAGCCTCTCTTGAACCGTTGCAAAATTTCAAAGAGATATCCACCCGGTCCCGGGGTCTTTGGCTCTCAGGCAGAAAATCCCCCCATTCCAACAGGATAAGCCGCTCCTGTCCAGCCAGGAGCTCCTCCACGTCCTGGTCGGGCTCCAGTCCCTGCAGCCTGTATAGATCCACATGCAAAGTCTCGGGGCGGGTGGGGTAGATATTGGCCAGGTTGAAGCTGGGACTGCTTACCTCTGCCTCATCGCCCCCGGGCAGGGCGGAAACAATGCCGCGGATCATGGTGGTCTTGCCCGTTCCCAGCTCCCCGCAAAAAAAGACCGCCGGGAAAAAACCCCGGCTGGTAAAAAAAAGGCCCAGCTTTCTGCCCAGTTCCAGAGTAGCCTCCTCGTCCGGGAGAAACAAAGGCTTAACGAAAGACAAATCAACCATCTATCCGGGCTGATTCGATTTTGCGGGACCCACCAGGGTCTTCAAAACGTCGGATTTGCCCACTACACCCACAAGCTTGCCCCCTTCCGTCACCGGCAGGGTGTGGTACTTTTTGTCCACCATTATTTCGGCCAGCTCTTCCAGGGGGGTATCTTTTTTTACCGCCACAGGCTCCGGGGTCATGGCATCTTCAACCCTGGTGGCCGCTATCTTCTTTATTTCCCTGTCCATTTTTGCTGTTGAGCCAAGGGGGAGGATGCTGTCCAGCACTGTGAACATGGAGGGCAAAGGGATCTTCTTCTGCATGGCCACCAGGTCGCTCTGGCAGATTATTCCCACCAGGTTGTCCTCCTGGTCCACCACCGGGACACCGTTGATATTTTTCTCCAGAAGAAGGTGAATGGCTTCGGATATGTCCGTTTCCGGATGCACCCTGATGGGATCACTGGTCATCAAGTCTTCAGCAGTTGTCATTATCACCCCGTTGATTAACACGTCATTTTAACAGAAGAAAAAAACCCTGTCCCCGACCTTCTTGCCCTTGTATCTGGCCAGCACCCCGGGCAGAATGTCCGCGATCTCCCTGGCCAGGTTACCCCTGAAGGGATAAGTATTTTCAAGATCCTTTCCAGCCAGGCCGTGCCAGTATACTCCCAGGCTGGCCGCATCCAGGGTGCTTAAGCTCTGGGCCATGAGACTGCCGATGATACCGGCCAGGACATCCCCTGACCCACCCACGGCCAGGTTTGAGGTAGCAAAAGGCGATATATAGAAATGCCTGTCCACCCCGGAAATAAGCGTGGATGCCCCTTTGAGCACCAGGTTGACGTTGTATTTTTCTGAGAATTCACGGACAAAACGGCTGCGTTCCTGGTTGATCTGGGCGGCAGAAACATGGAAAAATCTGGCCATTTCCCCGGGATGCGGAGTAAGGATCACCTCGCTGGAACGGGAGATCCGCTGCATGAGGGAATCGTCCCCGGCCAGAAAATAAAGGGCATCAGCATCAAAAAGTGTCCTTTGATGCACATTCTCCAGGTAGTCGCAAAAAAACGCCCTGGTATCGTCGTCACGGCCCATGCCCGGGCCCACCACCACAGAATCGAAACGGGGCAGCTCGTCCTTTAGCTGGCTGAACATTTCCCGGCGCCAATCAAATCCTTCACCCAGAGGGATTGTCATGATCTCGGGCCATCCGCATCTTATCTGCCGGGCAAGATCAGCCGGGCAGGCCAGGGTCACCAGGCCGGCACCCGCGCGCAGGGCACCCAGGCAGGTGAGCACAGCCGCACCCGAAAGGGCCTGGGACCCTCCCAGCACCAGCACGTGCCCTCCCTCTCCCTTGTGCATCGTCCGTCTGGGGATTACCAGCCTGTCCAGTATATCAACATCCAGGACATAATGTTCCGGGGGGCTGTCATGCTTGATGCTCTGAGGAATACCGATTTTTTTAATGCTCAGGCAACCCACGTACTCTCTGGCTTCCGGCTGCATAAGACCCAGCTTGGCCTCTTCAAAGGCCACGGTATCGTCGGCCCTTACAGCCACAGGGCTGGGCTCGCCGGTTATACCATCGATGCCTGAAGGAATATCCAGGGAGATGACGTAAGCCTTTTCTCCCATTTTGTTGATGGATTTTATCCAGTCCACGTAGTCCTGGCGCAGTTCCCCTGTAAAACCCGTGCCCAGGAGCCCATCCACGATAATGTCCACGTCTCTGATAAAATCAAAGTTGTATTCAGAAAGATGGGCATAGGGCACTTCCAGCTTGCGCAGTACTGAAAGGTGATAACCCGAAGCACCGTCATACTCCTTGAGCCTTTTGGAGTGCAGGGTCATGACCTTGACCCCGCTGATCCACAGGTGCCTGGCCAGGGCAAAGGCATCGCCGCCGTTATTGCCCGGACCTGCAAAGAGCAGGGCGGAACGCCCGGCAAGATCAGCAAACCTGTGCTTGATCTGGCTGAAGGCCTCGCGGCTGGCGTTCTCCATTAACAGTTCCGGCCTGAGATCGAAGTCGTCCATGCTTCTTTTGTCCCAGGCAGCCATTTCCTGCGGAGTGGGCAAGGGCAGATACATATTACCTTTCTCCTGCTGTTATTAGAACATTTTATCCAGAAATGCCTGTCAGTCGAAACTGTTTAAAGCTCTTCTGCTTTTGCCGGAAACCCTCTTACTGCCGGAAGCTTACCCTATCTGGCAAAGCCGCGGATGATTTCGTTCATCTGCTCCACGGCCCTGACCATGCCCACCATCACCGCCCTGGATATAATACTGTGGCCGATGGAGTATTCGCAGATATTTTCCACTGCAGCAAAAGCCAGAATGTTCTGATAGTTCAGACCATGGCCCAGATTGACCTTGAGGCCCAGCAAGTGGGCATATCTGATCCCGGCCAGTATTTTATCCAGCTCTGTCTTTTTGGACGGGGAATCCGGGGCATCGGCATAATGGCCTGTGTGAATCTCGATATATTCGGTACCGCTTGAAGCAGCAGCTTCTATCTGGTCCGGCTCTGCATCTATAAAAAGACTGGTATGGATATTTCTTTCTTTGAACGGTTCCAGATAATCCCTGATAAAGCCTTCGCGCCCCCTGCACTCCAGGCCTCCCTCGGTAGTGAGCTCCTCGCGTTTTTCCGGGACCAGGCAGACCATGTGCGGCAGCACATCTAAGGCTATGCCCTGCATCTCTTCTGTTGCAGCCATTTCCAGGTGCAGATTGGCTGTAAGAGTGGATTTTAAAAGCCTCAGATCCCGGTCCTGTATATGCCTGCGATCCTCACGCAGATGAACGATGATGCCACGGGCACCGCCAATTTCCGCCAGGTGGGCCGCTGTGACCGGCTCAGGCTCGCTCCCCATGCGGGCCTGCCTTAAAGTGGCAACGTGGTCGACATTAACTACCAGTACCGGCATACAAATCTCCTGCTTAAGCCCGGCTTTCTTGCGCAAACCAGACATGTAAAGTAAATAGAGGATATTCTCTTAAGGATTCAAAAAAGTCAAGCCTGCAGCTTACAGCTTTTACGCCCTGGCCCGTGACGTTTTCCTCTTGACCCGGGGGTTTATATCAAGGCAGTATGTATGGCACTCAGGATACAAACAGGGCCGAAACAGATACTGCTGTTTTGACTCTGTTTTCACTCCGGCGATTGGTATTTTTGACCCTGCAGCTCTGCCCGGCTGCCGAATTTAAACCCAAAGGGAGGTCACCATGGCCAGAATAAAAATAGAAGGCATGTCATGCGGACATTGTGTAAAAGCTGTAACCGATGCCCTGAACAAGATGCCCGGTGTGTCCGGTGTCCAGGTCAGCCTGGAAAGCGGGCATGCAGATATTGATGCCGGAGAGGACCTTGATATGGCAGCGGTGAAAAAGGCGGTTGAGGACGCGGGCTACAAGGTGATCGAATAAAATAATCAAGCTTAAATTGCAGCTGTTTAAAAACTTCAACAGATGAACCGGCTGTATACGGAGTATTGAATGCAGACCAGTGAAGAGAAAACCAAAGAGGCCATCAGGGACCTTACCCGTGTATTTCAGTTTGAGTTATGGCTCAGGTTTTACTTCATCAGTGATGATGAAGGCAGTCTTTCCATAAACCTGGACGAGGAACTGCTTGAGAAAATGCAGGAAAAATACGGCCACCTGGCTGATCTGGCCAGGACCCTGTGTGAAAAGGAAATAACCCCTGAAGTGTGCCGCCAGGCCATTGTGGAGCATATCATGCACCAGTTCGACGGAATAAAGTACGATGTGGGCTTTGTCCCCCGGATTATGGACCATGCTGTATTCAAGGGCGAGATCCAGCTCTTCAATACCTGGGCCGGGCTGCACGAAGAGCAGCTGGATCGCAAGGTCCTGGATTTCGACAGGTGGATTGAGATCTATGAAGAATGGAAGGCCAGTGAAAGCGCTCAGAAGGTAAACCTGGCCCTGAATATCCAGGATACTGAACACCATCATCCCGGATCAGACAAGACAAACTGAGTTTTCAGCCATCCAGCACTCAACTTGAGCTGCCGGTCCAGCCGGGCCCGGCCTCCGGCTCAGAGGAGCCTACGCCTACGGAGGGCAAAATCACTGCCTCAAGTTGAGTGCTGGCTGCCCCCTGACCTCTGCCTTCTGACATCTGCCTTCTGACCTCTGACTTCTGACTTCTGACTTCTGATCTCTGACTTCTGGCTTCTGCCCATTTCAGACATCTTTCTGCTTTTCCAGGGCCTCCTGAACCGAGTCCGCCATTTCCCGGGCGTCCAGCTCCTCACCTCTCTCCTGCCTGGCCAGAAAGAGATTTATCGCTCTTTGCACCGCGGGTTTGCGGATATCATAGTATAGCTTCCAGTTTTCCAGGGCTTCATGGACGTCCCCCTGCCTGGCGCAGGCAAGGCCTGTGTAGAGAAGGGCGAAGTTGTCCCTGGGGCGAAATCCCAGAAGCTTTTCCCAGGCCTCTCTGGCCCTGGAATAATCCCCCTGCATGAAATGGCAGTACCCCATGCTGCGCATGGCCTCCAGGTGCCTTGGTTCTTTCTTGAGCCTTCTGGAGTACAGGTGGGCGGCCTTTTCGTACTCTCCCTGCCTGATCAGCCTGTCCGCGTAAGCCATGTCCGGATCCAGCCCGCTTGATTCCCTTTCCGGGGCTTTGTTGCCCCGGACCTTATTGAATACCCCCTTGAACAGATCTCTGCGGGACATTTTGCGGTTTTTATCTGAACCGGACTCCTTTCTGCTGCCGGCGCTCATATGGGGTCAACTCCTGCTGGTGGCGATCCTGTAGATTTCGTTGGGATCAAGGATGAGTACCACACTTCCATCGCCCATGATAGTAGCTCCTGAAATTCCTGGCTGGTCCCCCAGGTATTCTCCCAGGGACTTGATGACCACCTCCTGCCTTTCCAGCAGGTCTTCCACAATGAAGCCCATCCTGCGGTCTCCGACCTTGATTATGACTAAGGGCAGCTCATCCCTGTCTGCCTGGTCCACAGGCAGTTCCAGCAGCTCCGCCAGATCGGAAATACCCAGAACCTCCCCGCGCAGGGTTATTACCTTGCGGTTGTTGATCTCATTTAGCCTGCCGGCTTGGATCTTGGTGGTCTCGGATACCGCGTCTAAGGGAATGGCGTAGACCTGCCCGTTCACCTTGACCATAAGGGCGTCTATTATGGCCAGGGTCAGAGGCAGGGCTATGGAGAACCTGGTCCCCTGGCCCACAGCAGAGGTCACGGATATATTGCCTTTCAGGCTCTTGATATTGTTTTTGACCACATCCATGCCCACACCGCGCCCGGATACATCAGTAATGGTCTCGGCCGTGGAAAAGCCCGGTGCGAAAATAAGATCCACCGCCTGATCTTCCTCCATGTTCCTGGCTTCCTCCCGGTCTATGATCCCTTTTTCCACTGCCTTGGCTTTCATCTTTTCCGGATCTATCCCCTTGCCGTCATCCTCTATCTCGATAACCACGGAGTTGCCTTTATGTGCTGCCCGCAGCCATACTGTCCCTTTTTCCTCCTTGCCCCGGTCTTTTCGCTCTTGCGGCAGTTCCAGGCCATGATCCACTGCATTGCGGATCAGATGCACCAGGGGATCGCCTATGAGCTCCACAACGCTTTTGTCCAGCTCGGTTTCCTCACCTTCAGTGATGAGCTGAATGTTCTTGTTGTTCTTGCGGCTCAGATCACGCACTAACCGGGGAAACTTGGTAAACACCGAACGTACGGGCACCATGCGCACATTCATTATGGTCACCTGCAGATCGTCGGAAATGCGGGCCATGGAGTTGGTGGTCTCATTAAGCTGCTGGGCCACCTCCATTACATCCTGCCCCTCTTCCAGGGACCTGGAGAGCATTGCGAACCTGTTGCGGTTTATAATCAGCTCCCCGATGAGGTTCATAAGCTCATCCAGCTTGCCGTGGTCCACCCTGATGGTGGATGTAGTGCTTCCCTGGCTTTTGGCCTGGGGCTCACTGCCCGCTCCCTGGTCTGCGCTTTTGCCGGCTCCTGATGGCTCTGCAGATTCCCCGGCCTGACTGGCTGCCTGGGCTTGCTGCTGCTCCGGGATATCCATTGCTGGTGCAAAGGGCTCTGCTTCTTCCTGTGGATCGGAGCTGACCCGGGAAGCCTCCGACGGCTTTTCTGCAGAGGTTTCCCTGTCAGGCTCCGGGGAGGGCTGTGCAGGAAGGTCCTGGACCGTTGAAGACAGCCCTGAGAGATGCCTGTTGATCATGGATTCCAGTATGTCCACTTCCTGCTTGAGGATACCGTGCATCAGGGAAAAGTCTGTATCCGTCTTCCGGCCCTGGTCCACAAGGTTGGCGGTATTGGAAGCATAATTCTTGAGTTCTTCAAATCCCATGTACCCGGTGGAATTCTGCACCGTCACCAGCGACCTGTAGAGACCGTCAACCAGTTCCTTGTCCGTGCCCTCCTTTTCTAATTTGTCCAGGGCGTGTTTCATATTGGAAAACTGCTGGTCCACAGTCTGCCTGAAAATCTGCAGGTCTTGGGGATCCACCTCCGGATCATTGTCTCCCTGTTGTTGCCCTGCAACCTCATTATCCGCCGGGGCTTGAGCAAAAATGTTTTCTGCCTCTTCCCGGGCCCCGTTGTCCTTTGCTTTGTCTTCTTCGTCCTGGTGCACCTGGAAACGCTTTTTCAATTCCTTTATGCGCGAGGTAATGCCGGATATGCTTTCCGGCTGCACTTCTCCAGTCTCCCTGTCGATATTGCCAAGCAGAGATTCCAGGACATCAACCGTCTCCAGGAGGACGTCCACAGCCTCCGGGTCCAGGACCTGTTCTCCGGAGCGGATGGTGTTTAAGAATGTCTCCACTTCATGGGCCAGTGCATTGAGTTCTATATACCCTATAATGCCGCTGTTGCCTTTGAGATTGTGAAAATTGCGGAACAGGTCGTTTATCCGGTCCTGGCTGCTGCCTTCACCTTTCTCCATTTCCAGGAGCAAGGAGTTTATGGCCGTCAGGTTTTCCTGGGCCTCTTCTATGAAGTCGCTCAAATGATCCAGGCTGACCATGTTCAGGAGATAGTTCTGTTCTGCTGCAGGATGGGAAAAGTCCTGCTCTTCCTTTTGAACTTCTTGAGCCGGAGCACCTGATGAGGCCTGCTCATCCTTGTTTTTTAAAATTTCGTCAATGTGCTCGATTATGTGCCCTACTTCCAGGCTGCCCTCGTGCCCCATGCTTTCCAGGTTGTCCACCATGGTGCGCAAGGCATCGGTGGCTTCCAGGATCAGGTCCATAATGGAGGAGTTGGCCTGGATGCGGCCCTGCCTCAGTTCGTCCAGGATATTTTCGCCCTTGTGGGCCAGGGCATTCATGTCCTTTAGACCTAAAAAGCCTGAAGCCCCCTTGAGGGAATGCATGGGCCGGAAGATATCGTTTAGAAGACTCAGGTTGCCGGGATTATTCTCCAGCTCCAAAAGCTTGGGCTCGATGGTCTCCAGGTGCTCCCTGGCTTCCACTACAAAGTCGGAATACACTTCCGGGTCGAAAAAGTCTTGGCTCATATATTACTCCGCGCCCGGTTTCTTACATGCCTGCGCCTTGAAAACGACACCTTTAAATTACCCCAGAAGCATCTTTACATTTTTCAAAAGCCATTCCGGCTGGGCCGGCTTGACCATGTACAGATTGGCCCCCAGGCTGAGACCCTGCTCCTTATCCTTTTCCTGCCCTTCCGTGGACAAAATGATTACGGGCACATCCCGGAATGCCTCCTGCTCTCTCAGGTTCTGCACGAAGGTAAAACCGTCCATGCGGGGCATGTTGATGTCCGTTATTATCAGGTCAACGTTTGAGGCGGCATAAAGCTTTTCCAGGGCGTCCAGGCCGTCTTCGGCAGTGGTCACATGAAACCCCTCCTTCTTGACGATAAAGGCAATGAGGTTTCGCACTGTCTTGGAATCATCCACCATGAGAATATGTTTGGCCATTTTCGGTGCTGCTCCATGGTTTATAGGTCTTTATGGTCCCCCAGCAGATGCTGGACTATCTTTTCAATGCTCAGTACGGAGATAATCCTCTCTCTATTCTTGATCAAAGCCTCCACCACACCTGAACCGCCACCCAGGGCACTGTCCACGTTCCACTCGATATCACTGTCGGATATGCGGTACATAGTAGCAATACGCTCCACCAAAAGAGCAACCTGGAACCCTGAGTGCCTGCAGACCACCATGAACCTGTGTTCATCTCTGTCAGACTTTTTTATACGCATAAAACCCGGCAGATCCACCACCGGGGTGATCTTGCGGCGCAGGTTTATCACTCCTTCCACATGCGCCGGGGCCGTGGGCAGCCTGGAGGGCTGGATATACTTGATCACCTCCTGGACCGCATCTATGGGCAGGGCATACTCCTGTTGCCCCATGAAAAAACTCACTAACTGCACTTCCTGACGCCGGCGCAGGTCCTCTGAGAGGCCTGCAGCCCCGTATTTTTCCTCCCGGCCCCCCTCAAACGTCTGCTCATCATCTCCTGCATCCACGCTTTCTTCTTTTGCCGGGGGAGGAAAAGCATGAGTCTGCCTGGCCTGGGGACCCACGTCAGGAAGATTTTCGGCGAGTTCTCCGAGGTATTTCTGGATAAACGCCTGTTCCTGGTCCGAAACCTCTTTTTGATCCAGGAGGGCATCAGAGTCAAACACCTGCTCCTGAAAGTACTGTTCTGGAGTTTTCATTTTTTAAGTATCTCCCGGGCCAGCTTGTAATACTCCAAAGCGCCCCTGGACCTCGGGGCATAGTCATGTATGACCCTGCCCCTGGCGCTTGCTTCCCTGAACTTGGTATCAGTGTTTATCACTGTCTCGAAAAGTCTTTCCGGCCCCATTTTCCTGTGCAGGGTATTTAGAACCCGGCGGCAGGCACTGGCCCTTCTGTCGTACATTGTAGCCAGCACTTTATATTTTATCGGCCTTTTCAGGGCTTTGTTTAACAGCCGCATGGTATCGAAAATGAGCTTGAACCCGTGCAGGGCGAGAAAATCGGTCTGCGTGGGAATAATCACCAGGTCGGCGGCCACCAGTGAATTCACCAGGATAATGCCCATCTGCGGAGGGCAGTCTATGATTATGACATCATAATCATTTCGTAGTCCGTCAATCCATTTTTTAAGAATCAGCCCTTTTCCGGAAACGTCCCGCAGATCCGCGTCCAGTTCCGAGAGCTGAATGCTGCTGGGGACAAAATCGAAAAGAAGGCCCTGCCTGTTTTTATACACACAGGTATTGTACGTGCCTTCAAAATCCGGGTATGCCTTAAAAATGTCAAGGGCGGAATGAGTCACCTGTTCCGGGTAAAAGGCCAGGTGAATGGAGGCGCAGGCATGGGGATCAAGATCCATGACCAGGACCTTTTTCTTGAGCCCGGCCAGAGACGAACCCAGATTCAGCGCTGTAGTCGTCTTGCCCACCCCGCCTTTCTGGTTGGCTATTGCAAGCACCTCTCCAGGCAATGAAACCCCTCCTGCACCGGGGTGCAAACCCGGCTTGAGCCTTTACTGCATCCTGTCCAGCATGGTCTTCAGGGCCTGCCAGTCGTCCTCGTAGACATCCACGAACTTAAGCCCCATCTCGTAGAGCTCAAAAGCAACCTTCTCCCGGACCCAGCTCACCTCTGACACCGCCTGAAGATACTGCCCGGCATCGCTTTCAAACACCTTGAAAAAACCGGGGTGATGTTTGTTCAGCCCGGAAATATATACCCGGACCTGGACTGTCTGGCCTTCACCGAACTTTTCATCGCAGCTGAGCCTGAGTCCCCCGGAACTTATATCCGCTGACTCCACCCTGATCTTTTTCTGGGCGGCCAGGGGAAATTCCAGAGGTTGAAGCTCCACCCTGTAGTTCTTTGGAATGCGCACATACTGCCTGCGCTCTTCTTGCTTCTGCATAAGCAGTCTCCCGGATCACAAACTTCGGTTTATTTTTCCTTGAGGTACACAATGGACCCCGGATAATGCAGGGGTTTGAAGGCCCGGCTGATGTTGTGCAAAGACTCGGAATGGCCGATAAAAAGGTATCCCCCCGGCAACAGGTTGTCATAAAATGAATTTATGACGTTCTTTTTCATTTCGTCGTCAAAATATATAATCACATTGCGGCAGAAAATCACGTCTGAGCGCTCCACCTTTTTGAGCTGAAAACGGTCGCTCAGGTTGATCTGGCCGAACTGCACCAGGTCCTTGACCCTGTCCTGGACTCTGAACTTGCCCTCGGATTCTTCAACAAAATACCTTTTGATGATTTCCGGCGGGGTGGTTCTCAGGGCATACTGCGTGTATATGCCCCGCCTGGCCGCCGAGAGAACCGCATTGGACAGGTCGTTGGCGATGATTTTTGGCTTCCAGGAGCCGAGCTCGTGCTGCAGGACCTCATGCAGCACTATGGACAGGGTATACGGCTCCTCTCCTGTGGAGCATCCGGCGGACCAAATGGTCAGCTTTTTTTCACCTCTGGCCTTTTTGGCCTTTATAATATCCTTGAGGATCTGGTCCTGAAAAATCTTTATCTGGGGCGGATTGCGGAAAAAGCTGGTCTCATTGGTGGTTATCACCTCGAAAAGCTTGGCCAGCTCCTCATTGCGCTGGGAATCATAGCGCAAAAAATAGGCATACTCTTTAAAGCTCTTGAGGTTGTGGGCCTTGAGCCTGTTGCCCAGCCTGTTTTCCAGAAGGTATTTCCTGTTGTCCCCGATATAGATGCCGCTTTTTTCATATATAAAGTCGCGCAGCTGCTTGAATTCCTGGTCATCGATCTTCAGTTCTTTCTTGAAGGTTATGCTTTGGGAAAATGGCGAATTCATTCTTGCCCCTGCTCCGTACCTTGTTCCTGAAGTTTATCCAGCGCTCTTTCCGCTGCATCCTGGATTTCCGGATCGCCATAGTCGAGAATGTCCAGAAGAGACCTGAATGCCGTCTGCCCACCAATACTGCCCAGGGCCTCCACGATCTTTATCTTCACCAGCTGGGAACTTCTCTCCCAGATGGACAGCATCTCCGGGATGTGCTCCTTGACCCGGTTTCTGCCCAGGGCCTCTATCACCCTGACTCTGACCCATTCATCGGGATCTTCCAGGGCCTTGAGCAGGTAAAAATGGGTATCCGGGTGAGGGCATTCATCCAGAAGCTCCACAACCCCCCGTCTGACTTCCCTGTTTTCATCCTGAAGGGCCTGGACCACCAGGGGCAGAACATTTCTGTCTTCGGGACAGATATGGCCCAGGGCCTCCAGGGCGATTTTTCTGACCTCGTAAGCCTCGTCACCCAGGGCCCTGGAAAGGCTCTCAAGGCTGCTGGCAGCGCCCAGCTTGCCCATGGCGTAAACCGCCATGACCCTGTGAATGATCTCCCGGCTGGTGAGCATATTCTGAAAGTGCTCCAGGACCTTGTCCCCGCCGATACTCAAAACTGCTTCCAGGGCGGTCTCCTTGACGTCGTCCCAGGGGTGCTCCAGAAACCCCATGAGAACAAAAACACTGTCTTCGTCCTGCAGTCTGTTTCCGATAAAGCCCAGTCCCGCCTTGAGCACATCCCCGTCCTGATGTTCCCGCAGAATCTGCACAAAAAAATCCCTGGCCTCCCAGCCGGCACAGTCATGAAGCACCCAGGCGATCTCCCTTTGCAGATCACGGTGTTTCCGGGGAAAAGCGCTCATGAGGTTTGTCACCGCCTCATTGCCGCCGATGCTGCCCAGAGCCTTTACCGCCAGTAAGGACAGGGTTTCGTCATCCGAGAAAAGGCCCTCCACCAGGGACTCATTGCAACCTATGGATACCAGGGACTGCTGGGCTCTGTTCAGCCTGTCCTCTTCATGCTCCGGATCCATCCGGGTCGCGCGCTCCAGAATCTTGCGGGTCGCCCTTTCCTGGCCCACGTAGCCAAGCCCCAGTATCGCCGCGTCCTGTATATCAGTCTCATCGTCGTTTACAGCCGCCAGCAGATATTCATGCAGTTTTTCCTTTTCCTTGTTGCTCAGGAATGTCAGGGCCTTGCCGCCCAGGATCTTGATCACTGCCTTGACTATCTTGTTGCGCAGGGCCGCCGGAGAATCCTCCATGCGCTTGAGCAGCATGGGCACGGATTTAATGTTGCCCATCTCCCCCAGGGCGTCGACTATCATGGAGCACACCAGTTCCGAACTGTTGCCCAGGGCCTGAATAAGCACCTTGACCGAAGACTCGTCCCGCAGCTTGGACAGGGCTTCCACCACTGCATACTGCACCCATTCCTCATCCATGAAGGCCCGGTTCAGACACTCCGTGGCCCCGGATCTGCCCAGATCCCCCAGGCTCACAGCAGCCTGGTAGCGGACATTGACCTCCGGGTCCTTGAGAAGAAGCTCGCACAGGGGGCTCACAGCCAGGTAGGATCTGGTGGAGCCCAGGATGTCCGCGGCAAAAATCCGCAGGTCCGGGTCTTCGTTCTTGAGCAGTCCCAGCAGGGCGTCCATGTCCTGGTGTCCGATATGCCTCAGGATATCCATGGCCAGATTGCGCACCGGGGGGGAATCGCTGGACAGAAGGGGGATGAGAGCGTTTACGCTTCCGGCACCGCCGATCTTGCGCAGGGCCATGTCCGAAGCCTCCTGCACCCCGATGCTTCGGCTTTGCAAAAGTTCCACCAGGTGGGGAACCGCCGCCGCCAGTTTTATATCCCGGGCCAGAAAGGCCCCTTCACGCTGGTCCGCCTGGTTTTCGCTCTGCAAGAGCCTTAGTATCTCCTGTTGGTCCTGATGCATTTTTGCTCCTGTTTATCTGCTGCAAAAGGCAGCTTCTGCATGCTTCTGCTTTTGACGGTTTTTCAAGATAAAAGCAGATACAAAACATGCCCGGCAGTTGCCTGAAGGCAAGTCAGCCAATGCCTCCCGCCATCCGACCCTGTGGCTGGAAAAAAGTCACGTCTCGTACAGGTGGTTTGTAATGGCCTGGGCCATGTCGTCAAGGCTTAGCACCTGGTCGGCCAGCCCCTCTTCTATGACCGCCCGGGGCATGCCGTATACCACACAGGTCTCTTCGCTCTGAGCCAGGAGCACACCCTTTTTCGCCTTGAGGTCCCTGGCCCCGAGCAGGCCGTCGCTGCCCATTCCGGTCATGACAACCCCAACCGTCCTGTGCCCCGGGCCGCTGGCCGCAGAACTGAAAAGCACATTGACCGAGGGTTTGTATATAACATCCTCGGGCTTGGCTGTTACGGACAGTTCGATCCTTGAAGCCCTGGGGTTTAGAATCAGGTGCCTGCCACCGGGGGCTATAAAGACCCGCCCCGGGGACAAGACATCCCCGTCT
The DNA here is from genome assembly GCF_000174435.1 of Desulfonatronospira thiodismutans ASO3-1. Lineage (NCBI taxonomy): Bacteria > Pseudomonadati > Thermodesulfobacteriota > Desulfovibrionia > Desulfovibrionales > Desulfonatronovibrionaceae > Desulfonatronospira > Desulfonatronospira thiodismutans. Next base: position 1,090,789 of record NZ_ACJN02000002.1, on the reverse strand, counting down.
TCAGCCTCCTTTACCCAGAGGGAAGAAGCGTCGTTCAGACGTTTGGCAAAGGGACCCGTGAATGCACCCGGCATATGCTGGGCGATGAGGATCCCGGCGGGGAAATCCGGGGGGAGTTCGCAGAGCACCTTCTGCACCGCCGGAGGTCCTCCCGTGGAAACCCCTATAACCACTATGTCCCGGACCACTTTTCCCCTGGGCCTGTCCTGAATGGTTCTGGAAACCTCCTTAGCTGTTCTTGGTTTGCTCCTGGCCACGGCTCCGGCCTGACTCCCCTTTTTCTGAACCACTGTCTTGACCTTGGACTGCAGGGTCTTCTCGATCTTTACTATGTCCAGGCTGACCTTGGAGAGCTGCTTGGGGATAAAGTCCACCGCCCCGTATTCCATGGCCTTCAGGGTGGCCTCTCCGCCTTCGGTGGTCAGTGAGCTGACCATAATCACCGGCCTGGGCATTTCCATCATGATGTGTTTCAGGGCGGTAAGCCCGTCCATGACCGGCATCTCAATATCCAGAGTAACTACATCCGGATTCAGCTTGCGCACCATATCTAAGCCTTCCTGGCCGTTTCTGGCCACCCCCGCCACTTCGATCTCGGGGTCCTTCTGAAGCATGGTGCTGATTGCCTTGCGCATGAAGGCCGAATCGTCAACTACTACGACTCTGATCACTTTTGCCACCTTGGTTTCTCGCTGTACTCGATTGTCCGGGCCACATGGCTCCGGAAAAAAGATCCGCACCGGGCACTGGTCATCCGGCATTTACCCCTTGAAGGCTGCGGGACTTGATTGAATATCCTTCTGGATATTCTCCAGGCCTGTCTCCTGGACCAGCTTGATCCACTCCTGCACCAGCTCATCTTCCCACTGGGTTCCGCTTCCCTGTTCCAGGATATCTCTGGCCTTCTCCCAGGTCAGGGCGTCGCGGTAGGCCCGGTCAGAAGTCATGGCTTCAAAGGCATCCACAACGCTTATAAGTTTGGCCAGAAAGGGAATCTGGCCGTTGCTCAAACTTTCTGGATAACCTCCGCCATCCACACGTTCGTGATGATGATATACCACGGGCAGAATGTCGTTTAAGGACCAGAGCTGGGCCAGGATATCCCTGGCAATGCCGGGATGGCTCTGCATGACCCTGAACTCTTCATCTGTCAGCTGGGATGGTTTGTTCAGGATATGATCAGGGATTCCTATTTTCCCAATATCGTGCAGCACCCCTGCTGTGTACAGGTCTTCCAGTTCCTTGGAGTCAAGCTTGAGCCTGCTTCCGAGCTTCATGGCATAAACCGCCACCCGCTCGGAATGCCCCTTTGTATAATAATCCTTGGCTTCCACCGCCTTGGCGTAGGACCTGATGATGTCCAGGTTTTTATCCCGCATCTTGCCGTACATTCTGGCGTTTTGCATGGCTGTAGCCGCATGGGCGGCAAAAACTCCCAGAAGCTGGAGGTCTTCATTGGTGAACAGGTTGTCTTCCTCGCGCAGGAGAACCACGGCCCCAACCCTGTTGTGCTGGGAATAAAGGGGGGAGATCAAGATGGAATGCTGAAACTTTCCAGGATCAGCCTTGAGATATTCCCTGGCATTGCCCTTGTCCAGAAGGAAGGACCTGCTCTCCCGGACAGATTTTTCCCCAAGGCCTTTGAGTTCAGAGAAAAGTTTCGGATTCTCCCTTAATGTTCTGCCCCTGACCACATATTTGACCAGAGAATTCTTTTCCTCCTTGATTAGAAAAAGGACCACGCTGTCGGGCCGGAAATTCTTCTGGACCTGGGATACAAATTCGTAGCAGATGGATTTCAGGTCCAGCTGGGCGTTCAGGGCATTGCTGACATTTAGCATCCTGACGATATTGCTCAGGCGGTTGCGCTCCTGGCGGGACTGCCTGTTTCTGATGACCTTGTCCACTTTGACCAGCAGATGGCTGATATTGAAAGGCTTGGGCAGATAATCCGCTGCCCCGGTCTTGATGCACTCCACAGCGGTTTCAATACTGGCAAAACCGGTCATAACCAGAAAATCTATATCCAGATTGTGCTCGGCTGTATACTGCAGAAGCTCCAGGCCTCCCAGGCGGGGCATTCGAAGATCGGAAATAATCAGGTCAATATCCTGATGCCTGGCAATCTGCTCCTTTGCCTGCACGCCGTCTTCAGCCTGCAATACCTCGTATCCTTCATCCTTCAGGGCATCCTGGCAAATCTCGCGCAGGCTTTCTTCATCGTCCACCACCAGGACCGTAGCTTTTTTCCCCTGATCATATTTTTGCATAGTTCTTCCTTGATAACTCATTGCCTGACTTCAAACAAGCTGGCTGCGATTGACCAAAACAGACACCGAAAAACCCGGGCCTGGTTTTCAGAGTACAGGGTCTTGATTTTTTATCCGGCCTGCTTTATATTACTTTTTTATGTCGGGATGTGGCTCAGTCTGGCTAGAGCGCAGCGTTCGGGACGCTGAGGCCGCAGGTTCGAATCCTGCCATCCCGACCATCCACGCATCCCCCATCCGTTCTCAGCTCAGCTGCAGTGTTAGTGTTGGCATTTTTAAATACAAATAACCCCTGAACACTCAGTTGCAGGCAGAAAATCCATAAGCGGTCAAAAATCCGTGTTCAAGAGATTAAAGACTGGCCTTCTGCTTTACCAGCCAGACTGTTTAAAACCGGTTGTCTGCCCATGCAGAAATAGGAAAATCCCATCTCCTCCAGCATCCGTGGAGGATAAAGGTTGCGCCCGTCAAATATCACCGGGATCTCAAGTTCGGATTTTATGCGCTTTAGGTCCGGGTTTCTGAACTGGTTCCATTCCGTGACCACTGCAAGTGCGTGAGCCCCCTGGAGCACACTGTACTGGTCCTTAACCACCTCCACCCCCGGATTGTCCTGCAGCACCCGGGCGGCATTCTCACCCGCCTGAGGATCATATGCCTTTATCTGCATGCCACTGGCTGTGAGTTCCTTTATAATTTCCAGGGCCGGGGCCTCGCGCACGTCGTCGGTATTGGCCTTGAAGGCCAGCCCCCACATGGCCAGGGTTTTGCCCTGTACTCCTCCCAGTTCCGAAAAGTATTCCTGCACCTTGCGGGCCAGCACCTTCTTCTGAGAACGGTTGACATCCTCAACTGCCCTGAGCAGGCTGGGGGTGTATTCCTGTTCATGGGCGGTACTGATAAGGGCCGAGACATCCTTGGGAAAACATGAACCGCCAAAACCCACCCCCGGATAAATAAAGTGATACCCTATGCGGTGGTCTGAGCCTATCCCCCTGCGCACATCGCCTATGTCAGCCCCCACCTTTTCACATATGTTGGCTATCTCGTTGATGAAGGAAATTTTGGTGGCCAGCATGCAGTTGGCGGCATACTTGGTCATCTCGGCGCTGCGGACCCCCATGACCATCATCTTTTCCCGGCTGCGGGCAAAGGGCGAGTAAAGCACTCTTAAGAGTTCCGCTGTCCGGATATTGTCTGTACCCACGATAACTCTGTCGGGCTTCATGAAATCGGAAACCGCGTCACCTTCCTTGAGAAACTCCGGGTTGGAAACCACGTCGAATTCCAGTTCCAACCCCCTGCTGTCCAGCTCAGACTGAATAAGTTCACGCACCATGTCCGCAGTACCCACAGGCACCGTGGACTTGTCCACCACTATTTTATACTCCTGCATGCTGCGTCCCACATCCCTGGCCACCTGGCGGACAAAACCAAGATCCGCCCGGCCGTCTTCCCCGGGGGGAGTGCCCACGCAGATGAAAACAAACAGGCTGTTATCCAGGCCTTCGCGAATATCCGGGGTAAAATGAAGCCGGCCCTGGTCCCTGTTCCTGCGCACCAGCTCTTCAAGACCGGGCTCGAATATATGCACCCGGCCCTGGTTCAGGGTCTCAACCACATCCGGATTTACATCCACGCAATACACGTTGTTGCCCATCTCCGCAAAGCAGGCCGCACTCACCAGGCCGACATACCCCGTACCCACTATGCATATATCCATTCATCAACTCCTGATATAGTTTCTTGCTCCAGAAAAATGCCCCGCAGATACAAAAGAACCTGTCATCCGTTTTTGTTCTTAACTGAAAAACATCCGCCTGTAAAAGGTGTTTTGCAGGGCTCATCCCAAAAAAGTAACCATTCGGTAACCATTCAGGGGGCACTCAGTTGTAGTTCCTGGCGCAGGGCCTGGGGACTGTCCCCGCTAAGCACTTCTTTGAAGGTTCACACAACTTAGCGTTTGTCATATTTTAACTGTACAGGAAAGGTGTCGCCAAAGGCGTGAGGACCAGGAACCATCACTTAAGATCTCCTGAATGCTGACTCAAAAATATTGCAGCTCCCGAGAGGACCTTGCTTCGAGGGTGCTTTTCTCCTAAATGATGCTGAGCAGTTTTTTAAATCCACGGGCCTTTCCTTCCTTTTTTCCAGAACCTCTAAGCAGCCAGGCAGAGTAAAATGACCACAAAACACTATCCCCCACCCGGAAAAAAAATGCCGCAGTCCCACGAACGAAGCATTCCCGCTGTAGATCACGGTCCGGACCTGTACCTGGATTTTCAGGGACAAAGGCTTTTAAACCTGGCTTCCAACAACTACCTGGGACTGGCCGGTTCAAAAGAGATGAAAGAAGCATCCATCCGGGCCGTGGAAGAATTCGGCACGTCCAGCGGTGCATCCCGGCTTATTTCCGGAAACTACTCTCTTTACACCGCCCTGGAAGAAGAACTCTGCCGGTTCAAAGGCACTGACGCAGCCCTGGTATTCGGTTCCGGATACGCTGCCAACCTGGGGATATTAAGCACCCTGGCCCACAGAAAATGCCTGGTCTTTTCGGACAGGCTCAATCACGCCAGCATAATTGACGGCATCACCCTGTCCAGGGCGACTCACGTGCGCTACAGGCACGCCGATCCAGAACACCTGGAATATCTTCTGGCCCAAAAACCCGTCCAGGCTCCCAAGATCCTCATCACAGACACTGTTTTCAGCATGGACGGAGACAGAGCCCCTTTACCGGAAATATTAAACCTGTGCAAAAAGTACAGGGTGCTTACCATTGCAGACGAGGCCCATGCCACCGGCATACTGGGCAGAGGCCGAGGTCTGGTCCATGAACTGGATCTTGAGCAGGAAATGGACCTGCACATGGGGACCTTCAGCAAGGCCCTGGGGTCCTACGGCGGCTATGTGGCCGGGTCCAGAGAACTAATAGACCTTCTGGTAAACAGGGCGCGCAGCTTCATCTACTCCACCTCCCTGCCCCCTGCTGTTGTGGGTGCCTGCCTGGAGGCCCTGCGCCAGGTACAGGCCAGTCCGCAACAGGGGGAAAAGCTTTTGGACCTGTCCAGACAGATCAGGTCTTTTTTGCAAAGACTGGGATATGATACCGGCAAAAGCACCACTCAGATTATCCCGGTAATAATGAAAAAAAGCAGGGCAGTGCTGCAGGCCCGGGAGGATCTGGTCAGGGCCGGCATTTATGCAGGGGCCATCCGTCCGCCCACTGTCCCGGAAGATTCGGCAAGACTGAGGATCTGCCTTCGAGCGGACATGACCCACAAGGAGATAGAAGTTGTGCAAAAAGCCTTCAGCACCATCTCTGCCAGGCAATACCAGACATGAACAGACTTGATCCCTACTCAGCAATAGCCCCTCTTTACGACCTGGCGGTAACCCCTTTTCTACACCGCATAAGAAAGACAATATGCACCAGGCTAAAAACACTGCAGGCAGAAAAAGTGGTGGACCTGGGCTGCGGCACCGGCCGTCAGCTCCGGCTTTTAAGCAGGTACGGCTTTCAGGCCTGCGGGGTTGATTTTTCCGCTGCAATGCTTAAAAAAGCTGCTGGCTTTTCTCCCCGTACCGTCGTGGTTCAGGCGGACCTGACCAGTACGCCATTCTCCAGCCGGAGCTTTGATTGCGCCCTTCTCTGCCTGGCCCTGCATGAAAACCCATGGCCTGTGCAGAAGCAGATAATGGCAGAGGCCCTGCGCATAACCAGGCCTGCAGGACATGTGGTCATACTGGAACACGCTCTGCCCCTCGGTGTTTGCGGCAGAATAACAAGCCTTCCGGCACACATCCCGGAGCGCCTGGCAGGAAAAAAGCATTACCAGTATTACCAGGAATTCATTAAAAAAGGTGGACTGCACGGGCTCTTGATGTCCTGGCCTGGACTGCAGACGGTGGGGACTGAATATTTTTACCTGGGCAACCTGGTGCTTATAAAGGTCAAAAAAATTGAGACCAAGACTGCTGAAAAGCTTGCAGAATCATGAAAGAAAAAGGACCATTGTCCCCTGAAAACAGATCAACCAAACCTTAACCACAAGGAGTAAACCATGCTGACCCCGAAAATGCAGGAAGCCCTGAACCAGCAGGTAAACGCGGAAATGTATTCCTCTTATATGTACCTGTCCATGTCTGGCTGGTTCGAGGATAAAAGCCTGGCCGGATGCGCCAGGTGGATGCGCATGCAGGCCCAGGAGGAGCTGATGCACGCCATGAAGATTTACGACTTCATACATGAACGCGGAGGCCGGGCCCAGCTAAGGGCCATTGAAGAACCCCCCGGAAACTGGGATTCAGCCCTGGCTGTCTTTGAAAACGTGCTCTCTCACGAAAAAAAGGTCACCGGCCTGATAAATGAGCTGGTGGATCTGGCCATCCAGGAGAAGGACCATGCCTCCAACATCTTTTTACAGTGGTTTGTGACTGAACAGGTGGAAGAAGAGGCCAGTGCCGATGCAGTGCTGCAGAAGCTGAAGCTCACTGCTGACGCCCCGGGAGGTCTTTTCGCAATAGACCAGGAGCTTGGCCAGAGAACCATGGCCTGCCCCTGTGGCCAGGGCCAGGTATAAGCTGAACAGTCAACCGGGACGGTTTTTACGCCTGCAAAGAATTTTGCAGGCGTTTTTTTATGGGTTCTCGGTGGTGATTACTGGCACTCACGCCTCTGGCGTGACAGGGGACTGTCCCCCGCTAAGTACTAACGCGGGCCATGCCCGCAACCCAATAAAGGAAAGAGCTTTTTTGACAGGATTAACAGGATTAAGAGATTGATTAAGAGAAAAACATTTTTGTCCTGGCCGGAAGCCAGGCCAAAAGGTTATCACTCCAGCACTCACTTTTTTCCGGCACTCATGAAGAAGAAAGTGAGTGCTGGATGGCTAATGCAATCTGCGGCTTCCGGCTTGCCCTGTGAAATTCCGAAGGACAGCGCAGCTGATTTCACCGGGGCCGCTGATTGCTTATCCTGTCAATCCTGTTAATCCTGTCTAAGTTTCTTGTTTTTTATGACAGGGTTTTAGGAGTAAGTCTAACTGTGCATGCTCACAAAACTTCGCGTCTGTACTTTCTGTGTTTGTGCTGAAAAGGTATCGCGGGGACTGTCCCCAGGGCCGATCAAGGCATCCCCTGAATGGTTATGGGTTAAGGCCTGGGCAGAATCAGGGTTATGCGGGTCCCGCGGTCTTGTGCAGAATCTATCCACATCCTGCCTCCAAACTGCCTGACAACGCTGTAGGCCTTGGTCAGGCCGAATCCGCCCCCCATGGTCCGTTTTTCCTGCACGTTGCTGCCCCGGACGCCGAAATCCACTACATTCTCGATTTCATTTTCAGGAATGCCCCTGCCGGTGTCCTCCACTGCAAAGCGAATATCTTTACCGTCATCATAAAGACCGGCCAGGACCTTTCCCCCAGGCTCGGTGTATTTTCGGGCATTGGCCACCAGATCGCGCATGACGTCCTGCAGGACCGGGGGCATATTGATACTGTCCTGGCGGGTGCCCTGGAAATTGAGGTGGATAAAGTAATCCGTCGGACCCTGTCGGGCCAGGTTGTATACAAAGCGGTAGCGTCCCTTGCTGTTTTTTTCAATGGCGCTGAATACATCCAGAAAGTTCTGCATGAGCCGGCTTAAATCATGATCCTCCCATTTGTCCGGATTCTCCAGGCGGTTGACGATTTCCCCGGCCCGCACCCTGAGTATGTCCAGCACTGAGTCTATGTTGGCTCTGGATTCCCGGACCTCTGGATCATCTGTAAGCCCCGGGCGACTTTTTAAAAACTCCTGCAGGCGATCCTGGATAAATGCGGCATGCTTTTCCACGCTTCCTGCATATTCCAGTATGCTGTCCCTGCTGCTCATACCGTCCTTTATCCTGAAACAAAGGTCCACACAGTCCTGAAGTGCTCTCTCATCCCCGGACATCATTTCCAGGATCTGCAGTTCTCCGGAAATAATATTGATAATATTGTAAAAACTGTGCATATCCAGGAAGATGCTGTCCTCCGGGGTCAGACTTATATCTTTTTGGATCTCAACCTGCATGACTATCCTCCCTGTTTTTTCATAGGCATCCAACCGGCCAAATGTTCTGCTTTGTACCTTAAAGCAGGGCAACGGCCACACCCTGCCATAAAATCTGCTGGTTGTTTTTCTATCCCAGTTAAGATAAGAGGTCAATCAGACCCTTTTTGGCCGGGGCATTAGTCAAATTGTCAAAACACCCTGTTTTTGTTAACATATAAAAAATCTGCAGACGAACCTGAGATTTCTTCAAAACTGGAAAAACGTACAGGCGGCAAAAGACCGGAAGGAGACCTGTTATGCCCAGGGAAGTGTTTTCCAGGCCTTCATTTAAAAAAGCCGCAGGAGAGGACAGCTTTCCTGCTGCCGAAAAAAATCCTGCCAGGGATGCATTTATGCCCCCCTCCAGGAAAAGCTCCCGCAAGCTGCGTTCTCAGGTGGAAGAAATAGTATCCACCTACCAGGACAGCATGGCCGCTTTTCAGCGATTTAGAAAATGCTGCTCCATTGTGCACTCCACAACCACCCTTGCCCGGCTTCCCGGACTGCTGCAGAGCCTGAAAAAAGAACTCAGGCTGGACGGAATACACCTGGTTCTGGCCAGTGAAGAGTACGACGGCCTTGTCCCCGATTCTGTAACCACCATGCCCCAGTCCGGACTGCATAAACTGCGGGCTGTACTGGACCTGGATCACTTTTCCGGATGCACCATACATTCTGCTGAAGACCTCAGGGCTTCGGGTCTGCTGGAGGATCTTGGCTTTACTCCTCAGGGATCGCTTCGCACCGGATCCGCCATTGTCTTTTCTTTGCATGACCGCTTCAGGTCCCAGAGACCCGTAGGGCTGCTCATGTTTTATGACCGGGATTCAAACCGCTATACCAGGGAAGTGGCCACAGACTTTGTTGAACACTTTGCCGAGACTTTTGCCTGGGCCATGGTCAGCCTGCGGGACCATGAAAAATTAAGGATACAGGAACAGAACCTGGCTGCAGCCAAAAACGAGGCAGAAGAGGCTACCAGCGCCAAGAGCATGTTTCTGGCCACCATGAGCCACGAAATAAGAACCCCCATGAATGGTGTCATGGGGCTCAGCCAGCTTCTCCTGGAAACCCCCCTGAACACCGAGCAGCGCCATCTTGCCGGACTGATCCGATCCAGCGGCGAAAACCTTCTGGACATCATCAACAATATCCTGGACTTTTCCAAAATTGAAGCAGACCGGCTTGTGTTGGAGCAGGTGGATTTCGACCTGCGCACGATGATGGACGAAATCACCCATATAATGAAGATTAATGCCGGGGAGAAGGATATTGACTTTGTCAGCCGGATAGACCCGGCCCTTGAAACCAGTCTTCAGGGTGACCCGGGAAGGCTTCGCCAGATACTTTTCAACCTGTCCGGCAATGCCGTCAAATTCACCGCTCAGGGCGGAGTCCGGCTGGAGGTTTCGCCACTGACCAAACTTGAGAAGAGTATCCAGATTCTTTTTGAAATTACAGACACCGGGCCTGGGATTGACCAGGAAACAAAGAACCGGCTTTTTACTGCTTACCAGCAGGCCGAGAGTTCCACCAGCCGTGAGTACGGGGGCAGTGGCCTGGGCCTGTCCATAAGTAAAAGCCTGGTGGAACTGATGCACGGAGAAATCGGGCTTGAGAGTTCACCGGGCACTGGTTCCACTTTCTGGTTTAAAGTATGGTTTGGCCTGCAGGAGAAAACCACCCACGATTCCTGGCAGCCAAAACAGGCTTCAGAAGATCCAGCCCCTGAAAATCCGGCAGTCAATACAGGTATCAGGATTCTCATCGCAGAAGACAATTCTGTAAACCAGTTGCTGGCCACAAAGGTCCTGGAAAAAAACGGTTTTCATGCAGATGTGGTCTCTGACGGCCGGCAGGCCCTTGAAGCCCTGCAGAAAAAACATTACCACCTGGTACTCATGGATGTGCAGATGCCGGTAATGGACGGAATTACTGCCATCAGAAGCTTGCGTACCGGACAGACCAGGGTGCTGAACCCCGAGATCCCTGTAATCGCCCTTACAGCCCATGCCGGAGAGGGAGACAGGGAGCGCTTTATTAAAGCGGGCATGAATGACTACCTGCCCAAACCCATCATGCCCGACAGCTTAAATCAAATCGTCCAGAAATGGGCGACTCCGTGAGCGTAGCCTGCAACCTGGCTCTGCCGGCGGTCCCCGGATATTTTCCCCGAATCCGCTGTTGAAATTCAGAAAATATCATTATAACTGAACGACTGACGCCTTGAGGCGGCAATCGTTTAAGCAACCGATCAAAATACTATTCTGCAGGAATGCCCTGCAGATAACCAAAGAAAAAACTTACGGCAACACTACATGATTACTTCTCCGGATAAACTTCAGGCCTGTTTTCAGGCGGCCCAGGACCAGCGCTCCAAGCTCATCATCGTCATGCCCCAGGAGGCAACAAGCATGGACAGTCTTGAGGCCTCCTTAGAAGACTTTGATGAAAATCACCTTTACCTGGAAATCTCCACCCTGGAAAATTACAGCAACAGCTGGCACGACCTGGAAATAATCTGTTACTTCCGTCTTACTCAGAAAAAAGGGCCTCAAAAAGAGATGTTCTTCAATTTCGGGGCAAGAATTGTGGAGCTGGCCAAAAAAGAAAAAATAGTCAAGATGGTCCTCCAACGGCCCCAAAAGCTGGATATCGGCCAGCGACGCTCCAGCATGCGCATTGAAATGGACCAGAATCTGATGGTGAACTTCTGCATATGGGAAGAACACCGCTTTATCCGCCCCAGGACCAAAGACACAAAGACCGGTCTCTACAGTCCCAGGATAAACCTGGATTATATCCAGGAAGGAAGCTTTAGCGTGGTGGATCTTTCTGCAGGAGGGATGAAGGTAAGAGCGACTTCCAGGCTTATCAAGGAACTGGAACTGGACTGGAACAGGGGCCTGGTCCTGGTCATCTGGATGAACCTGGACGACCCGGAGAAAGCAAAAAGCCAGGATTTCTGGATCAAGGGCCGGATAAGGTACAGCATGGAGGATTTTTTTTCCAAGGATGTGGACATGGGAGTAGAGTTCACCCATTACGGCCAGATAAGCCCGGACAAAAAAATGAAATGGCAGGCTGTACGCGACCACAACATTGAGCCCCTGGGCAACTGGACCTACAGGCGCTACATGGAGAACTACCGCAAGGGAGTGGCTACGTCATAAGATTCTAAGCAACTGGTAATATTGTGTTTCCAGGCTCATGGCTCACATTCAGCACATTAAATGTCAAGTATGGACTGATCCCCTGCATCAGGTAATAAACTACGGCTGTACAGGGTTGTCTGTTTGTGGTTGTATAGAGGTTTTCGCCCGCATGCTGCGTTTCTTTTACTTTTTTTCTTTCCAGTCGCCGGTTATGGCCTGCCACGTATTCCTGAACAAAAAGCTGTCATCCACATTGTTTTCCATTTCCCTGAAAAGGGCCAGGGGCATGGAAAAGGACATGAGATTTCTGTCCAGCATCCTGCGCAGGTGTTTGCGGGCTGATGGGTCCATGAGCCCTACCACTGCCCTGGGCTCTTCCTTCAGGGCCTCGGCGTAAGGCAGAAGAGCAATGGCCTGACATCCGGCTACAAAGGGGATGCTTACATTTTCAAAACTGTGCCTGCCGTAATTGGCCAGGACCACTAAGGCGCACAACTGATCCGCATCCACCAGGAAAGTAACCACCTGCACGTTATCAGTTTCCTCCTGGATCTCCTGCAGAGGCTTGAGTACCACGTACTTTGCAGGTACCTCGGTAATGGGCAGGGACTCCACAAATGAGCGCACATGATCAGGGGTTTTGATGTAACGTTCCCCTTCCATAAAATCATCACCGAACTCGCCCAGGCCGGCTTCCCTGATCTTTTCGCCCACAGCTCTGCCCTGCTCTGAATTTTTGTTCCCGCTGGACAGAAAGTTGTAAAAGCATTCCTCGCCGCCGGGAAAATCCTGGTATTTGTTGCCGAAGCCAAGGCCCACGCCTCCGCCCCAGCATCCATAGGTCTGACGGCTGAATACCGCGGTTTTGCCCTTGACCACGCTGGCTAAGGAAAACATTACGCAGCCCCACCGATCCGCCTTGAACTCAATTGCCCCGGACGGCTTTTCATCGGACCAGGTCAGGGCTGCCGGCTGATATTTGAGCTTCAGGATGGATGCGATCCTGCTCTGCATAACCCCCTCCCTCAGGCGGAACCGGCTGCGGGCTTGACTACTGCACCGGAGCGCAGGCACCTGGTGCAGACCCGGATCTTTCTGACCCGGCCCTGGGGCAGTTGGGCCCTGACCCGGCGCAGGTTGGGCATAAACCTTCTTCTGGTATGGTTGTTGGCGTGGCTGACATTATTACCGGTTGCGGGCTTTTTGCCGCACACTTCACATTGCTTGGTCATAACACTATCTCCTTGGCATTAAAAAATATTTCAGGCCTGCTGTTTACACACCCTGCTCCATGACTTAATCATTTCTTTCGGCAGGAAGACGGATGCCATTTATTAAACAGCCGCAAGGCAAAAAAGATTACATTATCTGTTTGGTTTCAAAATGGCAAGAGTAAAATCTTGACATACTCCGGTATAACAGGATAATAAAATTTTTCTGGGTTAAAATATGTTGCTTTCAGACTGGCTGCCCTTATCAGAAATCCCGGACCAGGGGGTGAAATATTTTTTTCAGGACGATTCCAGGTGGATCCTGTTGTGGGAGAAATTCGGACTCGACTGTGGCATGGAAAAAAGCCTGGTGTCCAACCTGGAAGTCCTGCCCCAGCCCGATGGAGTCTATTTCCGGGGCCGGATCCAGGGACAGGTGGCCATGACCTGCTCTCGATGCCTGGAACCGGGCACCGTGGACATAGATTACAACATAGACGTGTACGAGAGCTTTGAAGCAGACCCTGAAGATCCACCCGGCTACAGCCCCCTCAAGTTCGAAGACGGTCAATGGTGGTTCAGCCCGGAACAACTGGCCTGGGAACATTTTGTCCTGGCCCTTCCGGACAAGCCGCTGTGCTCCGGGGACTGCAAAGGGATCTGCCCTGCCTGCGGGGAAAATATCAACACCGGCCTTTGCGCCTGCCCTGAAGAATCCTTCGATCCCAGGCTGGCCGTGTTCAGAAATCTTAAAATAAATCGATAGAGAGGTTCATAATGGCTTTACCCAAGAAGAAAACTTCCAGATCCAAAAAGGGGATGCGCCGGTCACACGACCACATTCCCGCACCCAATGTAATATACTGCGACTGCGGGGAAGCTTCCCTGTCCCACAGGGTTTGCCCTCAGTGCGGCACCTACAGAAGCCGGACATACATCAAATCCACCGCGGATGAAGCCGATTAAACCCTGGATCGCAGTAGATGCCATGGGCGGTGATTCCGGCCCGGATATAGTCATCCCCGGCAGCCTGGAAGCCGCCAGGCAGGACAACCTGGGCCTGGTTCTGGTGGGAGATCAGGAAAAGATCGAGCAGGCCCTTTCAAAACAGAAGACCGGCGATCTCCAGCTGGAAGTCCTGCATGCCCCTGAAGTGGTGGCCATGAATGACAAACCTTCAGAGGCCCTTCGCCGTAAGAAAAACTCCTCCATTCAGGCCGCCTTTAAGTCCGTGCGCGAAAAAACGGCCCATGGCGTGGTCAGCGCCGGCAATTCCGGGGCCACCCTGGCCTGCGGCATGTTTACTCTGGGCCGCATAAAAGGCATTGAACGTCCGGCTCTGGCTTCCATACTGCCCACGGAAAAAAAAGAACCCCTGGTCCTGGTGGATGTCGGGGCCAATGTTGAATGCAAGCCTTATCACCTCATTCAGTTCGGTCTTATGGCCGATGTCTTTGCCCGGGATGTCCTGCACATTAAAAACCCGCGAATCGGGGTCCTGACCATCGGTGAGGAAGAGGGCAAAGGCAACAAGCTGGTACTGGAAACCATAAAGCTCTTCAGGTCCTCATCCATGAACTTCATCGGCAATGTTGAAGGCAGAGACTTTTTTGCCGGTAAAGCCGATGTGGTTGTTTGCGACGGCTTCGTGGGCAATGTCTCCCTGAAGCTCATGGAAGGGCTGGCCATGTCTTTAAGCCGCATCCTCAAGGCGGAGGTAAAGAAAAGCCTGCTGGCCAGGCTTGGTTTTCTTCTGGGCATAAGGGCTCTTAAGAGATTCGGCAGGCACATTGATTACGCCGAGTACGGAGGCGCACCTCTGCTGGGCTTAAACGGCATCGGCATTGTTTGCCACGGTTCCTCCAACTCCAAGGCCATTACCAATGCAGTACTCATGGCCGGAGAATTCGTGCGCAACCGGGCAAATGAGCACCTGGCCGAAGGCCTGGGACAAAACCAGGAGATAAACATGTTCGGCAGACGCCCCCAGGCCAAAAACCACTCGGCTTAGCCAGGGTGAGCCGCCTTTATTTACGTGCAGAAGCAGAGGAAAGAACACGGAAATGTATTGTAAAAAACTTCAGATCCTGCTTCAGCATTAATCCATAATCCTTAATTCCCTGGTTTTCTTAATCCTCTAACAGTGCTCTGCTGGCGTCGATGGCCCTGCAAAAGACCTCGACCTGATACTTTTCAAATGAAAAAAAACTGCTGCCTGACAGGACTTGGCTATTACGTCCCGGAAAAAGTCATAACCAACCATGACTTCGAACTCCTGATGGATACCTCCGACGAATGGATCACCACCAGGACAGGGATAAAGCAGCGCCATATATGCACCGACCAGGCCTGTTCAGACCTTGCATACCATTCATCCATCCAGGCCCTGGAAGAAGCCGGAATTACTCCTCAGGATCTTACCCACATCATCGTGGCCACCTTTACCCCGGACGCCCTGATCCCCAATGCAGCCTGCGTGCTCCTGGAAAAGCTGGGGCACAAAGATATTGCCGCCCTGGACATCAACACCGCCTGCACCGGTTTTATCTACGGCCTGGAACTGGCCAGGGGACTTTGCATGCTGCCAGGCGATGCCAATGTGCTGGTCGTGGCCTCCGAGGCCCTGACCACCAGGGTCAATTTTTCCGACAGAAGCACCTGCGTTTTGTTCGGGGATGGAGCCGGTGCTGCAGTGGTATCCAACACCTGTCACAACCCGGCCGCAATGCCCGGCCGTCTTCTGGATGTAAGTCTCAAGGCTGACGGTGCGCTGGGCGAGCTTTTGACCATCAAGGGCGGAGGATCTGCCTATCCCCTGGCCCTTGGGGAAAAAGTCAGTGAAAACTTTTTTGTCCAGATGGAAGGCCGGGAAGTATTCAAGCACGCGGTTCGCTCCATGTACAATGTTGCCCTGGAAGTTATGGCGAGAAACAACGTCCGGCCCGGGGACATCGACCTTGTGGTCCCGCATCAGGCCAATATCCGCATTATCGAGGCCCTGGCCAAAAAAATGAATCTTGACCCGGCAAATTTATTTGTTAATGTTCAAAAATACGGCAACACTTCAGCTGCTTCAGTGCCCATCGCCCTTGCCGAAGCCAGGGAAAAGGGCCGCATCAGCCCGGGAGACCTGGTACTCATGGTGGCTTTCGGGGGAGGATTTACCTGGGGTGCGGCGCTGGTGCAGTTTTAAATCCTGAAGAGAGGTCAGCATGTCCGAGCTTTTAAAAACCGCCCTGGTCACCGGAGGCTCCCGCGGCATAGGCAGGGAATGCGCCCTGCGCCTGGCCCGGGATGGATACAATGTATACATCACCTACGTAAGCAAACCCCAGCAGGCCCGGGAAACCTGCACCGAGATTGAAAACCTGGGCGTACAGGCCGCTTCTTTTGAGCTTGACGTCGGAGACCAGGAAGCCATTGTTGATTTTTTCAAAAATGAAATAAAAGACAGAGTCGACCTTCAGGTACTGGTCAACAACGCCGGCCTGACCCAGGACGGCCTTCTGGTGCGCATGAAGCCCGAGCAATGGGAAAAAGTCATCCGGGTAAATCTCACGGGATCATTCATCTGCCTGCAGCAGGCAGCCAAAATCATGATGCGAAACCGCCGGGGGCGCATCATAAATCTGTCCTCTGTAACCGCACAGACCGGCAACCCCGGCCAGGCCAACTACACATCCGCCAAAGCAGGACTCATAGGTCTGACCAAAACAGCCGCCCAGGAACTGGCCCCCAGAAACATCACCGTGAACGCCGTGGCTCCAGGTTTCATCGACACGGATATGACCGACAAGCTGCCCGGAGATGTCCGGGACAGATTTTTGCAGATGATACCCCTGCAGCGTTTCGGCACCCCCGGGGACGTAGCTGAATGTGTGGCCTTTCTGGCCTCCGGGGAAGCAGGATACATAACCGGACAGGTCCTTGGAATTAACGGAGGACTGTATATGTAATCCGGGCCTGGCATGACCCTTTTATCACAACTTGAAACTTTGGCCGGCATGTAATATGGAGACATCTGGCTTTCAGCATACAATGCCTTCAAGGCAACTGTTGCAAATGGGAAGCATTCAGGGGGTCCTAGATGGTGATTACTGGCACTCACGCCTTTGGCGTGACTGGAGACTGTCCCGGACTTATTTTCTAACGCTTACATCTGTCAATTGTTCATCAAAAAATAAGTGCGGGGCTGTCCCCGGGCCGTTTCCGGCACCCCCTGAATGCTTACTGCAAATGTATCGTCAACTCAACCAATTAAGGAGAAAGCAATGTCAGTAGAACAAAAAGTAAAGGACATCGTTGTGGACCAGCTTGGAATTTCCGCCGAAGAAGTAAAGCCCGAGGCCAAATTTGTAGAGGACCTGGGTGCTGACTCCCTGGACCTGACAGAACTTATCATGGCCATGGAAGAAGAATTCGACATTGAAATCGACGATGAAAAGGCCCAGGAACTGCTTACCGTGCAGTCGGCCATAGAATTTATAAAGGCCAACCAGTAGCCTGTCAGGGCATCTGCATCCCCCCGCCGGCATGCTG
Organism: Desulfonatronospira thiodismutans ASO3-1; assembly: GCF_000174435.1. Taxonomy (NCBI): domain Bacteria; kingdom Pseudomonadati; phylum Thermodesulfobacteriota; class Desulfovibrionia; order Desulfovibrionales; family Desulfonatronovibrionaceae; genus Desulfonatronospira; species Desulfonatronospira thiodismutans. The sequence continues at coordinate 1,073,533 of NZ_ACJN02000002.1, read as the reverse complement.
ATCAACCTTCTTTTTAACAAATGCCAGGACGCGGAATAATCCGCTGACTCTTTCCCGGTGCAAAGAAAAAGGAAAGAGCAAACCCAAAGCAATCGCAGGATAACAAGCAATGCCAAGAGTAGTTGTTACCGGCCTGTCAGCCCTTACTCCTATAGGCAACGACCTCGACAGCAGCTGGGAAAACCTTCTGGCCGGCAAAAGCGGCGTGGATCACCTGGCCCGTTTCGACTGTACAGGATATGCATCCAGGATTGCAGCCGAAGTCAGGGATTTTGATCCCACAGCCTACATGAGCGCCAAGGAAGCCAAACGGATGGACCGCTTCTGTCACCTGGGCGTGGCTGGAGCGCAGATGCTTATGCAGGATTCCGGCCTGACCCCGGACAATATGGACATGGAGCAGTGCGGAGTGCTGCTGGGATGCGGGCTGGGCGGCCTGGAAACCATCGAGGAGTTTCATTCCAAGCTGATCAAGTCCGGCCCCAAAAGGGTCTCCCCCTTTTATATTCCCCTTTTGATAGCCAACATGGTTGCCGGACAGATATCAATATCCACAGGGGCAAAGGGGCCCAATCTGGTGACCACCTCGGCATGCGCCTCGGGCATGCACGCCATCGGCTACGCCTATTCAGACATAAGGCTGGGCCGGGCCCAGGCCATGATCACCGGAGGAGTGGAATCCACCATAACCCCCATGGCCCTGTCCGGATTCAGCGCCATGAAGGCCCTGTCCACCAGAAACGACGACCCGCAGAAGGCCAGCCGCCCCTTTGACAAAGACCGGGACGGGTTCGTCATCGGCGAAGGCAGCGGACAGATGATCCTGGAGTCCCTGGACAGCGCCCTGGCAAGAGGGGCCAGAATTTACGCCGAAGTCGTCGGTTTCGGGGCTACAGCAGATGCATTTCATATAACCGCCCCGGATGATTCCGGAGAGGGCATGGCCAGCTGTATGAAACAGGCCCTGCGCGAAGCCGGAGTATCGCCCGAACAGGTGGATCACATAAATGCCCACGGGACTTCCACTTACTTAAATGACATAACCGAAACCAGGGCCATCAAGGAGGTCTTCGGCAAACATGCCTACGACATGCTGCTTACAGCCAACAAGTCCATGATCGGGCACACCCTGGGGGCGGCAGGGGGCATTGAAGGAGTATTCTGCGCCAAAAGTCTCTATCATGGACAGGTTCCGGGAACCATCAACCTGGACACCGCCGACCCCGACTGCGATCTGGACTATTGCTCCCGGGGCAGCGTAACCAGGAGCATCAATTTTGCCCTGTGCAACTCATTCGGCTTTGGCGGGACCAACGGCTGTATCCTGTTTAAAAGGTTTGAAGAATAAGGGTTATCCACCCTGCTTTATAAGGAGATAAATATAACATGAATATGGATGAAATCAGAAGAGTAGATCCGGAAATAGCCAGAAGCATCGACCTGGAGGAAAAACGCCAGTTGAACAAACTTGAGCTCATTGCCTCCGAGAACTTCACCTCCCTGGCGGTCAGGCAGGCCATGGGCACGGTCCTGACCCACAAATACGCCGAAGGTTATCCCGGAAAAAGATACTACGGCGGGTGCGAATACGTGGACATGGCCGAAGACCTGGCCCGGGACAGGGCGAGAGAGCTCTTTGAAGCCGAGTACGTCAATGTCCAGCCCCACTCCGGCTCCCAGGCCAATATGGGGGTTTTCTTCGGGATGCTCAAGCCCGGGGACACCATCATGGGCATGGACCTTTCCCACGGCGGGCACCTGACCCACGGCTGCCCGGCCAACTTTTCCGGCAAGCTTTACCAGACCGTTTTTTACGGCGTGGAAAAAGAAACCGGTTATATAAACTACGAACAGGTGGAAGAGCTTGCCCTCAAACACAGGCCCAGTATGATTATCGCCGGGGCCAGCGCTTACCCCCGGGAAATCGACTTCAAACGCTTCCGGGAAATCGCGGACAAGGTGGATGCCAAGCTCACAGTGGATATGGCCCATATCGCCGGAATAATTGCAGCAGGGCTTCATCAGTCGCCGGTGCCCCATGCTCATTTCACGACCACCACCACGCACAAGACCCTGCGCGGTCCCAGGGGAGGCATGATCCTCAGCCGTGACGAATACGCAAGGACCCTCAATTCCCAGATATTTCCAGGGATTCAGGGCGGCCCGCTCATGCACGTCATCGCGGCCAAGGCCATAGCCTTCAAAGAGGCACTTGCCCCGGAATTCAAGACCTACCAGCAGCTGGTCATCGACAATGCCCGCACCATGGGCAGGCTGCTTACGGACGCCGGATTCACCCTGGTCTCCAGAGGCACGGACAATCATATCCTCCTGGTGGACCTGACCAACAAGGATATTACCGGGAAGGATGCAGAGATCGCCCTGGATACAGCGGGCATGACCGTAAACAAAAACACTGTGCCCTTTGAAACCAGGTCGCCCTTTGTGACTTCCGGCATCAGGATAGGCAGTTCAGCCCTTACCACCCGGGGAATGCGTCCCGAACATATGGATCAGGTGGTCAACTGGATGATCGCTGCCCTGGAAAACGCCAGCAACCAGGAACGTCTAAACCAGATCAGCAAAGAGGTGGAAAAATTCGCCGGTGATTTTCCTCTTTTCGCATGGTAGAATTTATAGAGGCGGCAGGGGACTGGCTGTGCCGCAATAGCCGCACCGGGGCTCGGGCCCAGGTCTGGCTTAGTAGCCAGTCCCGCAGACGCCGGGAGGTGTAAGTGATGCAGCAAAGGCTTTCCTGGGACCAGTACTACATGCGCATCACCCATCTTGTGTCCCGGCGCTCCACATGCCTGAGACGGGTGGTGGGGGCCATGGCCGTCAAGGACAAGCGCATACTGGCCACCGGCTACAACGGAGCCCCGGCCGGACTGGAACATTGCCAGGATGTAGGATGTCTGCGCGACGAAATGGGCATTCCCTCCGGCGAAAGACACGAATTGTGCAGGGGTCTGCACGCGGAACAAAACGTTATTATCCAGGCTGCAATACACGGGGTGAGCATAACCGGCTCCTTTATCTACTGCACCACCCAGCCCTGTCTCATATGCTCCAAGATGCTCATCAACTGCGGAGTTAAAAAAATTTATTTCAGTCAGGGCTACCCTGACCCACTGGCCCAGGAAATGCTGACCATGGCCCAGGTGGAGTTCGAACTTTTGGAAATAGTCGGGGACTGACCGTAGCCGGGGATAAATCCATGAATCAGAGCGAATTTATGCTTAAAGCCCTTGGTCTGGCACGGCAGGCCAAAGGCTTTACCGCTCCCAATCCCTGCGTGGGGGCCCTGGTGACCTGCGGGGACAGGATCATGGGCAAAGGATGGCACAGGGCTCCCGGTGAAAACCATGCCGAGGTTGAGGCCATAGAAAACGCCAGGGAAAACGGGGCTGATCTTTCCTCCTGCAGGATGTACGTAACTCTGGAGCCATGCAACCACCACGGCCGGACCCCTCCCTGCACTGCCGCCGTTATCCAGGCAGGCATCCCGGAAATAATCATAGGAGCCAGGGACCCCAATTCCCAGGTCCAGGGCGGCGGGGCCGAGTTTCTAAGAAATCACGGATTGCGGGTGACTGTGGGCGTGGAGGAACAAAAATGCCTGGACCTCATAGCCGATTTTTCCCTTTGGCAGAATTCCGGCCGGCCATATGTCTACCTCAAGACCGCCTCCACTCTTGATGGACGGATAGCCACACGTACCGGGCATTCCAGGTGGGTGACATCGGCAAATGCCAGGCAGATGGTCCACCAGCTAAGATCCATTGTGGGCGCGGTCCTGGTGGGCGGCAACACGTTTTACCAGGACAATCCGGCCCTTACCTGCCGCATACAGGAAGTTAAAAACCAGCCCTGGGCAGTGGTTCTCACCTCCAGGCTCCCGGATCCTGACCAGGATTTTTACCTGTTGCAGAAAAGAGCCTCCCGGACCATTTTCTGGACCGACAAGAACTCTGCTGCTTCCCCCAGGGCCGCCGGCCTTGAGGCCCGGGGCTGCAGGGTTATGGGGCTGGACGCAGAAGGCCCCGGTCTGGACCTTAAGCTGGGCCTTGAAATGCTCAGGCGGGAGACGGGAATATATTACCTTTTGTGCGAAGGGGGCGGACAACTGGCCAGCAGTCTTTTGCAGCAGGGCCTGGCTGATGAAGTCTGGGCCTTTGTAGCCCTGAAGATCCTTGGAGACTCACTGGCGGTGCCGGTCACCAGCGGCAGGGAAGTGGAGCTTATGGACCAGACCCTGGACTTTCGCCCGGGAGAAATCCTGAACCTCGGCCCGGAAATCCTCTTAAGGCTTTTCCCCCTGCAGCGGGAATAATCCATTGACCATTTTTACATAATGGGTGATAATTTCAGGTTATGTTTACCGGCCTCATACAAGGCACAGGAAGAGTCGCCGCCACAGAGAAAAAGGGCCTGGAAACCAGGTTCACGATAAGACCGGGCTTTGTCCTGAGCGATCCCAGACCCGGGGAAAGCATTGCTGTCAACGGGGTCTGCCTCACTGCGGAAAATTTCAGCCGGGACGCTTTTCATGTATATGCCTCTGCCCAGACCATTTCGGTTACCAGTCTAAAAGACCTGGGCACGGGCAGCCATGTCAACCTGGAAAGGGCCCTGGCCCTGGGAGACAGACTCGGAGGACACATAGTGTCCGGGCATGTGGACTGCCTGGCCCGGGTGGAGGATATCCGGGCGGACGGCGAGTCCAGGCGGATCACCCTTGTTTTCCCTGAAGAATTAAGCCCCCAGGTTATAGATAAGGGTTCCGTGGCCCTGGATGGAGTAAGCCTGACCATAACCGGGTGCGGTCCAGGCTGGCTGCAGGTGAACATTATCCCGGCCACCTGGAAGGAAACCACCCTGGCCGGGTGGAAAAAAGGTACCCAGGTCAACATGGAGACCGACCTCATCGGCAAATACGTCCAGAACATGCTCGGCCCCTGGCTTGAGGGGCGCTCCCGTGACCAGGGCGGCAGGCTGGACATGGATTTCTTGAGACAGCACGGTTTTTAAGTCTTGATCCACCTTTATGGGAAAATTAATAAACACGAGGCAAAAAATGTCAGTCAGCAGCATTGAAGAAGCAATCGAAGACATCCGGCGGGGCAAAATGGTCATCCTGGTGGATGACGAGGACCGGGAAAACGAGGGCGACCTGACCATAGCCGCCGAGCACATAACTCCCGAGGTCATAAATTTCATGGCCAAGTACGGGCGCGGGCTCATATGTCTGGCCCTGGCCCCGGAATGGGTGGACAAACTCGGCCTGCCCATGATGGCCCCCAAAAACACCTCCAGGTTTGAAACCGCCTTCACCGTCTCCATAGAAGCAGCCCAGGGGGTAACCACCGGTATATCCGCCTATGACCGCTCCACCACCATCCTCACCGCCATCAAGGACAACGTGGTCCCGGAAGACATCGCCACTCCCGGCCACATCTTCCCCCTGCGGGCCAAAAAAGGCGGGGTGCTGGTCCGGGCCGGGCAGACCGAGGGCAGCATGGACCTTGCCCGTCTGGCAGGGCTCAAGCCCGCCGCTGTTATCTGCGAAATAATGCGTGACGACGGCGAAATGGCCCGCATGCCCGACCTGATTGAATTCGCCGGAAAACACGGTATCAAGATCTGCACCATTGAGGACCTTATCCGCTACCGCTCCAGGTTCGACTCCATGGTCAAGCGGGTGGCTGAAGCTGATCTGCCCACTGACTGCGGCAATTTCCGGGCTATAGCCTATGAAAACGAGGTGGATGATCATACCCACGTGGCCCTGGTCAAGGGCAAGCTCAAAAAACACGAGCCTGTACTGGTGCGGGTGCACAGCCAGTGCCTCACGGGTGACGTTTTCGGCTCCCTTCGCTGCGACTGCGGCAACCAGCTCAAGGCGGCCATGCGCATGGTGGATCAGGCCGGAAAAGGCGTAATTCTCTATATGAGCCAGGAAGGCCGGGGCATCGGCCTGGCCAACAAGATAAAGGCCTATGCTCTTCAGGATCAGGGCCGGGACACTGTGGAGGCCAACGAGGAACTGGGATTCGGCCCCGACCTGCGCAACTACGGCATAGGGGCCCAGATTCTGGTGGACCTGGGCATTACCAAAATGCGCCTTATGACCAACAATCCCAAGAAAATAATCGGCCTGGAAGGTTTCGCTCTGGAGGTTGTGGACAGGGTATCCATAGAAGTCCCTGCCTGCGAGCAGAACCAGTGCTACCTGCTGACCAAGAAGGAAAAAATGGGGCATATCCTCAGTATTTCCAGCAAGCAGTAAACAAGGACCATTGGAGAGAAAAAATGCTGCACATAAAAACCATAGAAGGCAGGCTGGATGCCAGGGGGCTTAAAATCGCCCTGGTGGCCTGCAGGTTCAACGACTTCATCGTGGACAAGCTCATAGGCGGGGCCGTGGACTACTTAGTGCGTCACGGAATGGAAAAAGAAAACCTGACCCTGTACCGGGTGCCCGGGGCTTTTGAGATGCCTGTCCTGGTCAAGCGCCTGGCCGGCAAAAAAGACATAGACGGGATAGTCTGCCTGGGTGCGGTCATCCGCGGGGCAACCCCGCATTTCGACTATGTCGCCTCCGAGGCCACCAAGGGTATCGCCCAGAGTTCCATTGAGAGCGGCATGCCTGTGGGTTTCGGCCTGCTGACCACCGACAGCTTGGAACAGGCCATTGAAAGGGCCGGGAGCAAGGCCGGCAACAAGGGAGTTGAGGCAGCAGCAGCCGTTCTGGAACTTATCCGGGTCATGGAGCAGGTGGATTAACATCTTATCACAGCAAATGACCAGACATAAACCCAGAACAAAAACGACCCATTCAAGGCACGCCCAGAGGGAGTTCGCCTTTCAGGTCCTTTACTCCCTGCACTTTGACCAGACGGGCACCCATATACTTGACACCTTCCATCATTTCAAAAATGACCAGGACACCGCTGTGCAGCAGGATATGTCATATGCTCTGCAGTTGATCAACGGTGTCCGGGAAAACCTGGAAGAGCTTGATGCCGCAATCGGCAGGCATTCCCAGAACTGGAAGGTCAAGCGCATCGCCATGGTTGAGCTGACCATAATGCGCCTGGCTGTTTACGAAATGATTTACAGGGAGGACATCCCGGTTAAAGTGGGCATCAACGAAGCCATTGAACTGGCCAAGACCTTTGGGGACAACAATTCGCGCAACTTTGTCAATGGCATCCTGGACGCCGTTGCCAGGGATATGAGACATGGTGAACCTGGGACTGACGCGGGAGCCTGATTCCTGCCCCATCCTTTTCGCCAGGCTTGGCTTTGCTCTGCCGGCCGGCGAAGACACCCGGGGACCTCTTTTAAGGTCCTGGCCCGTCCAGCAGGACCGGATCTGGGAACTGTTTTTCCCCTTACAGCAGGATCAGGACCATGCCGCATGGGCCCGGGATCTTGCCGCATGCCTCAAGGGCCTGGGACAGAGCAGGTGGTGCGTGGACACACATGGCCTGGTGCAGATTTTCAACCTCCCCCTGGAGAAGTCCCTGTCCAGGTGGGGAGAACTTTTCTGGCCGCATTTCCGGATGGACTCGGTGTTCGTCTTCGCCACCGGCAATGACGACCACATGGTGCGGGAGGTCCTGGAATCGTGGCACCGCAGGGAAACAAACATCTGCCTGCGCAGACATTATGATTTTACACTCCAGGAAATAAACGACCCGGCACTGGACACACCACAGAAAATAAAGTGGAGCCTGTTCCGCAGGGGTCTGTGGAACAGGCTCGGACTTAAAAGTAGTTATTAAAGGATGACATCAAATGCAGGAACGCAGGTACAGTCCCGAGGAGATAGAAAAAAAGTGGCAGCAGATATGGGAGGAGCACAAAACCTTTGAAGTCACTCACAGGGAGACTGACAGGCCCAGGTACTACGTCCTGGAAATGTTTCCCTATCCCTCCGGACGTATTCACATGGGCCACGTGCGCAACTATTCCATCGGCGACGTGGTGGCCAGGATGAAGATGATGCAGGGATACAACGTCCTGCACCCCATGGGCTGGGATGCTTTCGGCATGCCAGCGGAAAACGCGGCCATCAAGAACAACACCCATCCAGCCCACTGGACCTACCAGAACATCGACTACATGCGCAGCGAGCTCAAAAGGCTCGGATACTCCTACGACTGGAGCAGGGAGCTGGCCACCTGCCATCCTGGATATTACCAGTGGGAGCAGCTTTTTTTCCTCAAGTTCTATGAAAAGGGCCTGGTTTACCGCAAAAAGGCCCCGGTCAACTGGTGTCCCACCTGCGTTACCGTTCTGGCCAACGAGCAGGTGGAGGCCGGACAGTGCTGGCGCTGCGACTCCATGGTGGAAAAACGCGAACTCTCACAGTGGTTTCTGCGCATAACAGATTATGCAGAAGAGCTGCTAAAAGACCTGGACCAGCTTTCAGGCGGCTGGCCGGAACGGGTCATCAGCATGCAGAAGAACTGGATCGGGAAAAGCACCGGCATGGAGATAGACTTTCCGGTTCAGGGGCTGGATGAAAAGATCACGGTCTTTACCACCAGGCATGACACCCTGTTCGGGGCCACCTTCATGAGCCTGGCCCCGGAGCATGAAATGGTGCCCCGGCTTATCCGGGACAACCCCGACCAGGAAAAAATCCAGGAATTTATCTCCAGGACCACCTCCCAGGAACACGAAGAGCGCACCGCAGACGATACGGAAAAGGAAGGCATATTCACCGGAAGCTACTGCATCAACCCGGCCACCGGGAAAAAAATGCCCATTTACTTAGCCAACTTCGTCCTGGCCGAATACGGTACCGGTGCAGTCATGGCCGTGCCTGCACATGACCAGAGGGACCTGGAGTTTGCGCGCAAGTACAGTCTCCCGGTGCGGGTGGTGGTCAGACCCCGGGAGATGGACGAACCTCTGCCTGAAGAGCTGGACGAGGCCTTTGCCGATCCTGGGCTGGCTGTCAATTCCGGGCGGTTCAACAACAAGCCTACTTCGCAGGTGCAGGAGGAGATAGCCGACTACCTGGAAGGACTTCAGGCCGGACGCAGGGCCGTCAACTATCGCCTGCGGGACTGGAACATCTCCAGGCAGCGCTTCTGGGGTGCTCCCATTCCGGTAATCTACTGTGAAAAATGCGGCATCGTTCCCGTACCTGCCGGCGAGCTGCCCGTTGTTTTGCCCCAGGAGGCTGAGCTGCCCAGGGACGGACGCTCCCCCCTTCCGGAAATGGAAAGCTTTATCCGGGTGGACTGCCCTGAATGCGGCCAAGAGGCCAGGCGGGAAACAGACACCATGGACACCTTTGTTGAATCCTCCTGGTATTTCGCCAGGTTCACCTCGCCTCGAAAGGCAGACGGTGCCTTTGATTCAGAAGCCATAAAATACTGGCTTCCTGTGGACCAGTACATAGGCGGGATTGAACACGCCATTTTGCATCTTCTTTATGCCCGTTTTTTTGTCAAGGCCCTGCGCGACCTTGGATACTGGGACCTGAATGAGCCCTTTGCCAATCTTCTCACCCAGGGCATGGTCCTCAAAGACGGGGCCAAGATGTCCAAATCCAAGGGCAACGTGGTGGACCCGGATGAAATGATAAGGCGCTTCGGAGCCGATACCGTCCGCCTCTACTGCCTGTTCGCCTCTCCCCCGGAAAAGGACCTGGAATGGAGCGATTCCGCCATTGAAGGCTCCTACAGGTTTTTAAACCGTCTCTGGAGGACTGTACACGAGCTGTCGGGAGTTATCTCCCCGGTTGGACCATGCCTGGCCATGGAAGGCCAGGGCCTGACCCCGGAAGAAAAAGAACTGCGGGCTGCCGAACACGAGGCCATGCGCCGGGCCACTCGGGACATGCTGGACAGGTTTCAGTTCAATACCGCCATTGCCGCCTGCATGGAACTTTTAAACACCATCGGCCAGCACCGTGAGTCCCTCAGACAAAGCCCCAGCGGGCCGCAGGTGCTATCATCGGCCCTGTCCACGGTTCTGACCGTGCTTGCACCCATTACCCCGCATATCTGCGAGGAACTCTGGTCGCACATGGGCTATCAGCACAGCCTGGCCTGGAGCAGGTGGCCGGAGTATGACCCCCGGGCCGTGGTTCGCCAGGAGATCACCGTGGTCATCCAGGTCAACGGCAAGCTTCGTTCCAGCATTAATGTTCCAGCGGAAATGGATCAGGAAGAACTTAAAAACCTCTGCCTCGAAGATGAAAAAGTCAAAAAGCATATCCAGGGCAAAGACGTGGTCAAAGTCATTTCTGTGCCCAAGAAGCTGGTGAACATAGTGGTGCGTTAAACATGCGTCTTGCAGCATTACTTTTTATCTGTCTGACCCTTTGCGCCGGATGCGGCTACAACTTCGCCGGCATGACCCCGGTGGACATGCCGGAAGGGGTAAGCCGCCTGCACCTGGACCAGGTGAATAATCCCACCCAGGAGGCATGGCTTGAGCCTTACGTTCGCTCCAACTTCCGCGACGAGTTCTCCAGGCGGGCGGATATATCCTGGGTGGACCGGGAGCAGTCCCAGGCCTATATTGAGATAGACATTAAAAACTACAGGGTTTCCGATGATCTCACCGGCGCTGGAGACCTAACGGTTCGCTCCGACGTCAGGCTGGATCTGGAGGTGAACATGTACCATTCCCGGGACAACGAACTGCTGTGGTCCTCGGGCAGCGTCCGCGGCAGCAGTTCTTATTACCTGGCCCAGGATCAGGCCCCTGTACCCGGAGAAAGCACTCCAGGGGAAAGACAGGCTGCACAGGAAGCAGTTGAAGAAGCCCTGCGCCTGGCCACGGACCGGCTGGGCAGTGAATTTTGAGGCTGTTCACACCATGTCCAGACCCGGTTTTTACTTTTTTTTCTGCCCGGATGCGGGCCTTGTCAAAAGACAGATTCACAAAACCCTTGAACCATACGACCCGGACTCCTGGGAAATAAACACCCTCTGGAGCGATGACCCGGAGCTTGATCAGAAGCTGTGGAAGGCCCTGAACATGGCCAATATGATGGGACCTTCCAGAGTGGTTGTTGTCCGCAACTGCCAGGTCTTCAAAGATGCCCAGTGGAAAGCCCTGGCTCCGGCTCTCAAGGGATTCAAATCCGGAATCTGGCCTTTTTTCTGCCTGGAGGGCCAGTGGGATAAACAAAAACCCAAAATTCCAGCTGTCCTGGAAAATAAGAAGTTTTTCAAAATCGCCCGGGAAAGGGGCTGGATCTGGCAGTTTCCTGGAATTACCAGGCAGAACCTGCCCAGGTACCTGGAAAAAAGAGCCCGGGAAACCGGTCTTGTATTTGCTCCCGGTGTGCAGGAGAAACTGGTGAACATCCTGCCTCTTAACAGCCTGGGTGTGGACCAGGAACTGGAAAAGCTTCTTCTTCTGGCCAATGACCAGGGAAAAGTCGAGGCAGAGCACCTGGACATAGTCGAGCCCAGGGCCGACCTGGACATATTCGCCCAGATGCAGAGCATCCAGCAGGGGAAAAACATTACCCTGGTATGGCAAAAGTTTTTCAGGGATCAGCAGACAGGCCAGGAGGCCCTGTTCCCTTTTCTGGGGCTTCTTCTGCACGAGGCCCGTGTCCTGTGGCATCTGGCCGCCGGTGAAGAGGACAGGGTGTTTTTGTATCCCAGGACCAAAAACGAAAAAAAAAGGCTGGCCAGGCAGCTTGGCCCCCGAAATATCGCCCGGCTCTGGGACATGATCCTTGAAGCCGAAGCCGGAGTAAAATCAGGAACCATCCTTCAGGACCAGGCCCTGGAAAAGCTCACCGCCGATCTCTACCAGCTATTCAGGCAGAAGTGATCAGCCCCCTGGGCATGGAGAAGCGAGCGATTATGGATTCCCAGAAGCCGCACTATACAGGTCATCGCCAGAGACTGAAAAAGCGTCTCGACAACGATCCCTCCAGCCTGCAGGACTATGAAATCCTGGAGCTGGTCCTGGGGTACGCCCTGCCCAGGAAAGACACCAAACCCCTGGCCAAGGCCCTTCTCAACCGGTACCCCACCTTCAAGGACCTGCTGGCTGCAAGGCCCGGCGACCTGCAGGCTATTGACGGCATCGGTCCGGGTATTATTACATTTTTTAGACTCTGGGGAGAATTCTGGGCCAGGACGGACAGGTCCGGACTTAGTACCAGAAGCACCCTGGACTCCCCGGAAAAGGTGGCCCGCCTGGCCCGGTCCAGGCTTCAATTCAAGTCCATAGAAGAATTCTGGGCCATCATGGTGGACAATAAAAACCGGCTGATTGACTTTGAAAAAATGAGCCGGGGCACAGTGGATCAGGCTCCGGTCTTCCCCAGGGAAATCCTCACGGTTGCCCTGGAAAAAAGGGCCAGCGGGGTTATTCTGCTGCACAACCATCCCGGTGGCGACCCGCACCCCTCTTTTCAGGACCGGGAACTGACCAGAAAAATCAGGGAGGTATCAACAGCCCTGGGAGTAAGGCTTCTGGACCATGTGATTATTTCCGAGGACAGTTTTTTCAGTTTTCAGGAACACGGTTTTCTTTAATAACTCTCAATAGCCCGGGCCGGTCAGCAGACTGCTGCAGGCCCCTCAATTTGTCCAACGCCAAAAACCAACAGGAGAAAATCTATGAATTCCATGCATTGTATACTCAGCGGCAAGGTTCAAGGCGTTTTTTTCAGATCCTGGACCCAAGAACAGGCTCAAAGCCTGGGAGTAAAAGGCTGGGTAAGAAACCTGCACGATGGCCGGGTGGAAGTCCTGGCCCAGGGGGATGAGAATGCCCTGGCCGAATTCAAGAAAAGACTTATCCAGGGCTCTTCCATGAGCGAAGTAAAAGACATCAAGTGCGAGGACATGGAATACGACAAGACCTATTCCAAATTCGAGATCAGGTAAGCCTGCATCATCCTCGAGAAAAAAAGCTTCTTTGCATTGAAGCACGTCCAGTGCGATATTTGCGCTGACGAGCTTGACTAATGCCCGATACAGCTTACAATTGAAAATCAGGCCCGGCTGAGCGCCTGCAGGGCCTGATCACAGTTTTTTGCGTCCAGAAACCGGACACCCGGTATACATTTTTTCAGGAGAAAACTTGCCATGAGCGATGATAAGATATTTTTCGCCGAACCCGGGGAGATAGTTAATCCCGCGGAAGACAACCCAAAGTCTGAGAGCTCGGGCCAGGAGTCAGAGCTGGAGATACCCTCCAGCCTGCCGCTTCTGCCGGTGCGCGATATTGTGGTTTTCAACTACATGATCCTTCCCCTTTTCGTGGGGCGGGACAAAAGCATCCAGGCCATTGACCACGCCCTGAACAACAACCGCTACCTGCTTATCAGCACCCAGAAAGATGAACAGGTGGAAAATCCTGGTCCGGACGACCTGTACCAGACCGGTACCGTGGTCATGATCATGCGCATGCTGAAAATGCCCGACGGCCGCCTCAAGGTCCTGGTCCAGGGCATCAACAAGGCCAGGATCCGCAGATTCGTCCAGACGGATCCCATGGATATCGTGGAAATAGACGTGATCAAGGACAAGGAATTTACCGATCCCACTTCCGAGTCCGAAGCCCTTCTGCGGGCCGCCCGGGAGCAGAGTGAAAAGCTCCTGGGTCTTCGCGGTGTGGATGCTTCAGAGATCATGGCCGTTTTAAACAGTGTGGACGATCCGGGCCGCCTGGCCGACCTTGTGGCCTCCAACCTGAGGATGAAGCCCGCCGATGCCCAGCAGATCCTGGAGTGCGACGATCCTCTGCAGCGCCTGAAGATGGTCAACGAGCAGCTGGTGCGCGAGGTGGAGGTGGCCTCAATGCAGGCCAAGATCCAGAACATGGCCAAGGAGGGCATGGACAAGGCCCAGCGCGAATATTTCCTCCGGGAGCAGCTAAAAGCCATCCGCAAGGAACTGGGCGATGTCACCGAGAGCGGTGATGACCTGGAGCAGCTGCGCGAGTCCCTCAAAAAGGCCAGGCTCCCGGCCAAGGTGATGAAAGAGGCAGAAAAACAGCTCCAGAGGCTGGAAAACATGCACCCCGATTCAGCCGAGTCCACTGTGGCCAGGACATACCTGGAATGGCTGGTGGAAATCCCCTGGAAGAAGAAGACCAAGGACCGCCTGGATATAAAAGAGGCCCAGAAAATATTAAACGATGACCACTACGACCTGGAAAAGGTCAAGGAAAGGATCCTGGAATACTTGAGCGTGCGCAAGCTGAACCCCAGGATGAAGGGTCCCATCCTCTGCTTTGTGGGCCCCCCCGGCGTGGGCAAGACATCCCTGGGCCAGTCCATCGCCAGGTCCCTGAACAGAAAGTTCGTGCGCATGTCTCTGGGTGGAATGCGCGATGAGGCTGAGATTCGCGGCCACCGCAGGACCTACATAGGGTCCATGCCCGGACGTATCATCCAGAGCATGAAGGAAGCCGGCTCTGTCAACCCGGTCTTTATGCTGGACGAAATAGACAAGGTGGGCGCGGACTTCAGAGGCGACCCCTCCTCGGCCCTGCTGGAGGTTCTGGATCCGGAGCAGAACCACTCCTTCACCGACCATTACCTCAATGTCCCCTACGACCTGTCCAAGGTCATGTTCATCTGCACCTCCAATATCCTGGACACCATACCCTCGGCCCTTTTGGACCGCATGGAGGTTATCCGCATCCCCGGCTATACCGAACAGGAAAAGGTGCATATCGCCCGTAAATACCTCCTGCCCAGGCAGATAAAGGAAAGCGGGCTCAAGGAAAAGGACATCTCCCTTAGCGACGGCGTCTTAAAAGAGATTATCCGCAACTATACCCGGGAGGCGGGCCTCAGGAACCTGGAGCGCGAAATAGGCGCAGTATGCCGCAAAATCGCCAGACAGGTGGCTGAAGGCAAAAAAGGCCCCTTTCGCATCACCAGGAAAAAGGTGGACAAGCTCCTGGGCGTACCCAAGTATATGCCCGAGGACCGGGAAAAGGAACTGCCTGCAGGCGTGGCCATAGGCCTGGCCTGGACCGCTTACGGCGGGGAGATCCTGCATGTGGAGGTAAGCCTCATGCCGGGCAAGGGCAAGCTCATACTCACCGGCCAGATGGGCGAGGTCATGAAGGAAAGCGCCCAGGCGGCTCTAAGCTACGCCCGCAGTCGGGCCAAAACACTTGGTCTGGACGAAGACCTCCTGGACAAACGCGATATACACATTCACGTACCGGCCGGGGCCACCCCCAAGGACGGTCCTTCAGCCGGGCTGACCATGGTTTCCGCGCTTGTTTCGGCCCTGCTGGACAGGCCTTTGCCCGGGGATATAGGTATGACCGGGGAGATCACCCTTCGCGGCAGAGTGCTGCCTGTGGGGGGCATCAAGGAAAAAATCCTGGCTGCAGTGGCTTCCGGGGTCAAGACAGTGATTATTCCGGACTCCAACAAACGCGATTTCAATGAAATTCCTCCGGAGCTCAGGAAAACTATCCAGGTCAAAACAGTGGAAAATATGGACCAGATCTGGCCCATCCTGGATATAGCCAGGGATTAGGAAGAAAGGATACGTGTTGTCGCTTGAACAATTCACCACCTGATACAATTGGGCAAACCTCACTTCGGCTAATAGCCAGGGGCCGGGGGTTCGGCAAACTGGGCGTAAACTGTCTGAGCGACGTAGGCAGCGTTAATCAAAACCGTAAAACACCGAACTTGATTCAAAGCATAATAAAGAAAATATTCTGGATAAAAAAAACTTGTAGAGGTTTTGATTTACGCTGCCTTGGAGCGAGTTTTTACGTCCTGTTTGCCGAACCCCCGGACTACTGGCGCACCTTTCAGTGAATAACTTCTATTGTTCTTGCCACCAGAACGTATTAACTTTGTAAGTCACTCTGGCGGGTTCAATCAAAATCCGCCAGCAGGGCACCTATGTGCAGCCGTCCCAGCAGGTTTTCGCGCTGATAGCGGTTGCGTATCTTCCATTGCGCCTGCTGCAGCTGTTCATTGGTAATGCCGTTTCTGGTGGCGGTATAGGCCTCGATAAACGCCGCTAAATTATCGCACACCTTGAGCAGATGCCCGTCCCTGGGATCAAATTCGTCCCGGTTGTAGTTCTGGTGCAGTTCATCAGCATCCAGACTGAGCACCCTGCCTTTATCCACCACAGTGTTGTCGAACTCGGAATAATCCTGGTCCCCGAGGTAGTAACGCAGCCTGGCGGTGAGCTCGCTGTAGCCCGGTTCATCCAGGAGGCTGAAGACCCTCTGCTCCAGTTCCCTTTGTTCGTATTCCCGGATAAGGTCCTTGATCCTCTGCACCGACTGCTTGACAGGGGAAATAATGTCCCGGGTCAAAAGTTCCGGCAGGTCATGGATGAGACCTGCATAAAAATTATTCTGCCTGCGGCTGGAACAGGCACCTACGGACAAGCTGAAAAAATAGGCCAGGCAGGCTACGATGAACATATGCCCCAGAACCGATGTCTCCGGAATGCGCGGGGTCTGGGACCACCTCTTCTGGAATCTGAGCCTTCCGCAAAGATTCACCAGCCCTCCCAGGCCGTTTCGCGAACCCCCTGCGATTTCGCGCATGCCTGTTAAATCAAAGTGCTCTTTTAACAGCTCTTCAAAATTGGCCTCAATATCCTTTAGCTCATCATCACCGGGATTTACCCCCTTGATAAGGCCAAACTCCCAGCTGCTGGCAAAGATATGCGCGGCGCTGAGGATCTTGCCCGCCAGACCGGTGTCGTCAGGTTTTTGCAGGTATGCACAAAGTCCCTGCCAGAAATGGGCCCCCAAAGGCTGTACGCGGGGCTGCAACTGCTCCAGGACCCATTCTGTAAGCTGCTGATAGTGCTCAGGATTGGATTTTATACGGTAGAAAATGGGGGGCTTTATGTCGGTGATCACCAGCCGGTAAAGATATTCATAAATCCCTCCCTGGATAACCTCTTCGCCCAGGCGAAGCCTGTCATCAGCAGGCATGTCCCTGGAATTTAGAAGATAAAGAATGTAGGCCACAAACATCTTGTGCGCCTGCTTGTCCACCTCCACCAGTTCCACAGGACGCAGCTTGTCGTTCCAGCGTTTCATGAAGGACCCGGAAAAAATGAGCTGCAAAAGCCCCTTGCGCACGCTGGGATATTGTTCATGCATATTCGTACCTCTTAATGGGTCTGTTTAAAAAGCCTGCGTATTCTGTCCACCAGTACTTTTTTTACAGGATATACAGAATCCAGCTGGGCAGCAAGCATCCCGGCCAGCATCAGGGCACACCCGGCCCATCCCCTGGGGCTTAAGGCCTCTCCCAGGATGATCATCCCGGCGAAAACTGCAAAAACCGTCTCTAAGCTCAAAATCACTGCTGCATGCGTTGGCGGAGACCTTTTCTGGGCCACCACCTGCAGGGTAAAGGCCACGCCAACCGAAAGCACTCCTCCGTAAAGAATGGGCACTGCAGCACTTCTTACCATGTTCCAGGTAAGCTCTTCCAGGGCCAGGCCCACCAGAAGACTCAGCCCCGCACAGACCCAGAACTGCAGGGCCGCCAGACGCAGGACATCCATCCTGGGAGCCATCCAGCCTATGGCCAGGACATGCAGGGCGTACATGAAAGCACAGGCCAGCACCAGGCTGTCTCCCAGGCTGATGGTCAGACCATCGGTAATGGTCAGCAGATAAAGCCCGGTCACAGCCAGGACCGCCCCCACCCCGGCTCCGGCACCCGGCCTGAACCCCCACAGACAGCCTATCAGGGGGACTATGACCACGTAAAGCCCGGTGATGAATCCGGCCTTTCCAGCGGTGGTATAGATTATGCCCACCTGCTGCAGAATGCTGGCCACGAACAAAATAGTTCCGGACAAAAGACCGGCAAGGAGAATGGAAGGGCTCTTTTGCCCGGCGGCGGACGGCGGCCTGAGACTTCCGAAATAAAGAATCAGCGGGGTGAGGACCAGTGCCCCCAAGGCAAAGCGGATGCCCGTGTACATGAAAGGGCCCATGTGGTCCATGCCCACCTTCTGGGCCACAAAGGCCGAGCCCCAGATAAGGGCTGTCAAAAGGAGCAGCAGATCGCCCCGGAGATGATTTTTCCAGGACATGGACTAATGCTGACCCACTTGCAGGTAGGCGTTTATGCGGTTTTCAATTCTCTTGAATATCCACAGGATGCCATAGACCAGGACCAGGTATATTGCCGCAGCAGCCAGAAAGAGTTCGTAAAAGGCAAAGCTGCGTGCGGATATCTCCCTGGCCACTCCGGTGATATCCATGACCGTGATGATGGATACCAGGGAGGAGGCCTGAAGCAGAAAAATGACCTCGTTGGTGTAGGCCGGCCAGGCGATGCGCAGGGCCTTGGGAATGACAATGCGGCGGTAAAGAAGAAGCCCGGACATGCCGCAGGCCCGGGCAGCCTCCACCTCACCGCGGGGGACTCCCTGGATTCCGCCTCGGAAAATCTCCGCTGAATAGGCTGCAGTGTTCAGGGTAAGGGCCAGCACAGAGCAGAACCAGGGACTTTTGAAAAAATGCCACAGTCCCACCGAGTCCAGAAAGACCTGGAACTGCCCGCTTCCGTAATAGATGAGAAAAATCTGCACCAGCAGTGGAGTTCCCCTGAAGTAAAAAGTGAAGGCATAAACCGGCATCCACAGGCAGCGCAGCCTGGAGACCCGCATCACCGCCAGGGGGACGGCCAGGACGAATCCCAGCAGAACACTTAAGAAAGTGATTTCCAGGGTGATTACTGCACCGCCAAGGAGCCTGGGCAGACTTTCAATGATGATTTCCATGTCCGCCTCAGTCGGTAATTATGCCGCGGCTGGCGCGTTTTTCAGCCCATTGCTGGACCAGGTTGGAGCCTATGGTGATAAAGAGATAGATCAGGGAAGCCGCAAAAAAGAAGGTGAATGGCTCCCGCGTGGCCCTGGCTGCAATGTCTGCGTTGCGCATGAGTTCCGGCAGCTGGATAACGGAAATTAGGGCCGTGGCCTTTATCAGCACCATCCACACATTGCCCAGGCCCGGCAGGGCAAAGCGCATCATCTGGGGAAGGACAACCCGTCTGAAGGTCAGGGCCGGGCTCATACCGCAGGCCCGGGCCGCCTCCACCTGCCCCCTGGGCACGGCCAGGTAGGCCCCGCGAAAAACCTCGGTGGAAAAAGCCCCGTAAATAAACCCTATAGTGGCCACCCCGGCCACAAAGGGATCAAAGGAGATGTAAACCGGCTGGCCGAACTTGGCGGATACATCCTGAATCAGGGTGGGCACCCCGTAATAGACCAGCAGGATAAGGATAAGTTCCGGGATACCGCGGATAACCGTGGTGTAGGTGTCGGCTGCAAAGCGCACCAGAGAGGACCTTGAAAACTTGCACAGCACCCCGATAAGCCCAAGACCCATGGCCAGGACCATGGAACAGAGTCCCACGTAAAGGGTCAGCTTTGCCCCCTGGAGCAAAAGCCAGCCGTAACCATGCAGGTCAAAAAAGGACATACAAGCTATGATCCCTGGAAAAAACAGGCCGGCCCCAGGACAACTATCTCCTGGTACCGGCCCGGTCTGCTCATGTTGAGGAGTTATTCGTCACCGTAAACATCGAAGTCAAAGTAGCTGTCGTTTATTTCCTGGTAGGTTCCATCTTCCCGGATATCCTGAATGGCCTGGTTGAAGGTCTCGCGCAGATCATCATCTCCCTGGCGCAGCGCTATACCAATGCCTTCTCCGAACCATTCCTCATCTGTGTAGCTGGGTCCGACAAACTCGTAATTCTGACCTTCCTCGGAATCCAGAAAACCGGTCTGGAGTACCACAGCATCGGCAAAGAGCAGATCCACCCGCCCGGATACGATGTCCATGTTGGCTTCTTCCTGGGTGGCATAGGAACGGATGTCCAGGACATCATCAAAATTGTCATTGATGAAGTTGGCGCTGACTGTGGCTCTTTGAACGCCCACTGACAACCCTTCCAGATCATCCTTGCTGATCTCTATATCCCGGTCCTTGTGCTTAACGAACCTGGCCGGGGTCTGGTAGTATTTTTCGGTGAAGTCCACCCTTCTTTTGCGCTCCTCGGTAATGCTCATGGAGGCTATGATGGCATCGTAGTCCCTGGCCAGAAGGGCCGGGATAATGCCGTCCCAGCTCTGGGTCACGAACTCGCATTCCAGGTTGGCTGCTTCACACAGGGCCTTGGCGATATCAATGTCAAAACCCTTGAGGTTGCCCTGCGAATCCATGTAGTTGAAGGGGGGATAAGCACCCTCGGTACCGATGCGCACCTTGTCCCGGGCCAGGGACGTACCTGCCAGCAGCATGCATCCAAGCAAAACCAGAGCCGTGATGTAAAAAAACCTTCTCATGTCTCCTCCTGTTTTGTGTTTGATATTGATCATGATAAGCACTTAAAAAAATCTGGACAGAAATTGCTTGCACCGCTCAGAACGGGGACAGGTAAAAACCTCTCCCGGCGGTCCCTGTTCTTCAATGACCCCGGCATCCAGAAATATAACCTGGGAAGATACGTCCCGGGCAAAGCTCATTTCATGTGTGGCCAGAATCATGGTCCGGCCCTCCCGGGCCAGTTCCTGCAGCACCGAAAGCACCTCGCCCACCAGTTCCGGATCCAGGGCGGAAGTGGGCTCATCAAACAGCAGGGCCCTGGGCTCCATGGCCAGGGCCCTGGCTATGGCCGCTCTTTGCTGCTGCCCTCCAGAAAGCTGGGCCGGATAATAATGCGAGCGGTCGGCTATGCCCACTTTTTCCAGATAAGCCATCCCCCTCTCCCTGGCCTCCTTTCTGGGAACTCTCAGAACATGCACCGGGGCTTCCATGACATTGTCCAGAACGCTCATGTGGGTCCAGAGATTGAAATGCTGAAAGACCATTCCCAGCCTGGTCCGGATGCGGTCCACCTGTCTGCGGTCTGCCGGCACTGGTACTCCGTGCCGGTTGACCTGCATACGGATCTGTTCTCCGCCCACGAATATATCGCCGGATGTGGGTATTTCCAGCAGGTTGATACAGCGCAGAAGGGTACTCTTGCCGGATCCGCTGGAGCCGATCATGGAGATTACGTCCCCTTCACGGGCTGTTAAGGAAACACCCTTGAGTACGTGCAGGGAACCAAAGCTTTTGTGCAGGTTTCTCACGCCCAGGGCTGCCCGGGCTATTTCTGAAGAAGGCTCGTTTTCCACGTTGATCTGGTCCGAAAATGATTGGACAGGTTTTACAGACGCTCAGGAAAATTGTCTTTACGGCAGAAGATCCGGGTTCAACCCGGACATGTTTTTTTATGTAACCCCCTGCATGCGTGTCAAGATAAACTTGCAGAACCAGAAAAAAACCGGGATGGGAAATCTCAATTTTTACTGTTGACAGCAGGGGAAAAAATCGTCTAAGAATACTATTTTGCCAAAACGATTATGGAGCAGCAAACAATGAAGACTTACAGCCCCAAACCTGAAGATATCAAAAGAGACTGGTACGTGGTAGATGCCCAGGACAAGATTCTGGGCAGACTGGCCACCCGGATAGCCACCAAACTCAGAGGCAAGGACAAGCCCGAATTCGCCCCGCATATGGATATGGGCGATTTTGTGGTGGTGGTCAACGCCCAGCAGATCAAGGTAACCGGAGACAAGCTGGAACAGAAGAAATACTACTACCACACCGGTTATCCCGGCGGCATCAAGGAAAACTCACTGGACAGGATGCTGCAGAAAAAGCCGGAAGAAGTCATTAGAAAAGCAGTAGGCCGCATGCTGCCCAAGAACAAACTGGGCCGCAAGCTCCTTAAAAAGCTTAAAGTCTACTCCGGCCCCGAACACCCCCATGCCGCCCAGCAACCCAAAGTCATCCAGGATTAATACTTTTTGGAGCAAAAAAGATGAAGGAAGAATACTTTTACGGCAAAGGCAAGCGCAAGACTTCTACAGCCAGGACCAGGCTCTACAGCGGGTCCGGGCAGATACTGGTCAATGGAAGGCCCTACCAGGAGTATTTCCCCAGGGCCACACTGCAGATGGTCATCAATCAGCCCCTGAAGCTCACCCAGGCCACAGGCAAGTTCGATATCAAGATCAACGTCGATGGCGGCGGCCTGGCCGGGCAGGCCGAGGCAGTGCGCCACGGCATCAGCAGGGCCCTTCTGCAGGTGGACCAGGACAACCGGCCTGTACTCAAGAAAGCCGGCCTGCTTACCAGGGATGCCAGGGTCAAGGAAAGAAAGAAATACGGCCAGAGAGGCGCCAGGGCCAAATTCCAGTACTCCAAGCGCTAACCACAGCACCGGCCAGCAGAAGCTTCGCACTCAAAAAGGCAGGGTCAACGCCCTGCCTTTTTTATTGTCCAGTACAGTTCACAGCCAACATTCGCATTGACTTGCCGGCATGCTTTGAATATTTTTATAGGTTTGACGCATGGTTGAAACCTGACATTTCAGCCAATCAATCAGGAGGAATTTGCCTATGCTCCAAAGACCTTTTGTTCCTTCCCGCGCTTTTTTTACCCGCGGCATAGGAAGACACAAGAACAAGCTGCAATCCTTTGAGCTGGCCCTGCGCGATGCGGGTATCGAAAAACAGAACCTGGTTTATGTCTCCAGTATATATCCGCCTTACTGTAAAATGATCTCTGTACAGGAGGGCATAAGCGAACTTCTGCCCGGGGAACTGACTTTTTGCGTCATGGCCAGAAACGCAACCAATGAAAAAGGACGCCTGGTAGGGTCTGCAGTGGGCATGGCCTTTCCGGCGGATGAAAGTCAGTACGGATATATTTCCGAGCATCACGCATTCGGGGCCGATGAAACAGAGATCGGCGACTTCGCCGAAGATCTGGCCTCCACAATGCTGGCTACCACCCTGGGCATCGATTTCGACCCGGAAAAGGACTATGATGAAAGAAGGCAGATATACATGATGAGCGGGCAGATAGTTGACTCTGCCTCGGCCCCCTGTGTAACCACCGGTGTGGCCGGCCTGTGGACCACCACCATTTCTGTGGCTGTATTTCTGCCCTGAGGCGGACACCATGTTTGATGATTTTCTGGACCTTGAAGGCAGCGGCGGGGACAATATCGTCCACGTCTGGCCGGTACCCTACCAGGGCACGGTCAGTTTCGACACCGGCACCAAGGACGGGCCCGAGGCCCTGTTTAAGGCCAGCTACCAGATAGAGCCCTATGACCCGGAACTGGATGCCGACATAAGCGATTACTGCAGTTTCAAAACGCTTCCCTTTCAAAGGCCTGTGGTCTCCGGACCCGGTCAGCTGCAGCAGGAAATGGATTTTTTCCTGGAAAAATTTGATCCCTGTAGAGATTTTATTTTGACCCTGGGGGGAGAGCATTCCATAGCCTTCCCCCTGATCCGGTTTTATTCCAGGGCTTATCCGGACCTGACGGTTCTTCAGGTGGATGCCCATGCCGACCTGAGATCAGACTTTCAGGGCAGCCCTTATTCCCATGCCTGCGTCATGTCCCGGGTCAGGGACCTGGGCCTCAAGACCGCCTCCCTGGGCATTCGCAGTATGGACCGGGACCAGGCTCAAATCATAAAAAACAGTCCATGCCGGATCATGGCCATGCATCCCTGGAACCTGCCCTCGCCGGCACAGGCGGCTGAAGCAGTCAAGGACTTTATCGGCTCCGGCCCTGTATATCTCACCTTTGACGCAGACGGCCTTGACCCGTCCATCATGCCCGGTACGGGCACTCCTGAGCCTGGGGGGCTCGAGTACACCTGGATAAACGATTTCTGGAAACATTTCTGGCCCGGTCCCAGACTGGTGGGAATGGATTTTTGCGAGCTGGCTCCGCGGCCGGGCAGCGTTTTGTCCGAGTCCGTGGGGGTCAAGTGCATTTTGAGGGTCCTGCTTAGCTACTTCAGGACAATTTAATACCCCCAATATCTAACCTTGCGGAGTTGACCATGACCAAACACGACATCCGCCCCATTGACAAACTGCAGAACCCCGATGAGCTGGGGTTTAAAGCCCTTGAGCCCCTTGACCCGGACAACATCCAGGATTTTGACCAGCTCCTGCAGGCCATGGAAAAAACTGCCTTCAGCGGCCGCAGCCTGGGAGAGGCTTTAAATGTACTCCAGGAGATGGTTACGGATCCGGACTGCCTGGTGGTGGGAACCTTCTCCGGGGCCATGACCGTGGCCAAAATGGGCAAGCTCCTGTGCAAGATGATAGATGAGGGCTGGATCAATGTGGTCATTTCCACCGGGGCGCTTATGGCCCACGGCTTTATCGAATCCATTGGGCTAAAGCACTACAAGTATGAAAAGCACAGAATGAATGACCAGGAGCTTTTCAAAATGGGCTTCAACAGGGTTTACGATACCCTGGAGCCGGAAATAAATTTTATGCGGGCCGAAGACATCGTTCATCAGGTGATGCAGGGCATTGACAAAGAAGAGCAGCTAAGTTCTGAAATCCTCTGCCGCAAGATCGGGCGCTACCTGGATGAAAACATTCCCGGACCCGGCATACTCAAAAGCGCTTACCAGCAAAACACTCCGGTATACATACCAGCCTTTACCGACTCGGAGCTGGCCTTAGACATTGCCACCCATATCCTGCGCCAGCAGGAAAAAGGCCCCACCCTGGAGCCGGATACTTATCCGCCCTTTCCCTTCAATCCCTTTCTGGACCTGTTCAGCTACACCAAAAAGATTACTGAAAGCAAAAAGATAGGTCTGTTCACCATAGGCGGCGGCGTACCCAGGAACTGGGCCCAGCAGGTCAGTCCTTTCCTGGAGATTGCCAGCCAGCGCCTGGAAAACTTGGAACTGCCGCTGCGCAGGTTTCAATACGGAGTTCGCATCTGTCCGGAACCGGTGCACTGGGGGGGACTCTCCGGCTGTACCTACCAGGAAGGGGTATCCTGGGGCAAATTCACCCCCAGGGAACAGGGGGGCAAATACGCGGAAATCTATTCAGACGCCACCATTGCCTGGCCCATTCTCATCAAGGGCCTGCAGGACAGGCTGGCCAAAAAGGGGCAACTCTGATCACTGACCTCTGATTTATGTCTCCTGCTTTGCAATCCAGTCCACCGCAGTCTTGAAATCAAGGCTGCCGCTGTAGATGGCCCGGCCGGTGATGACTCCTTCCAGGCCCTTGGGCCCCAGGTGATGGATCTCCTGGATATCTTCCAGGGTGGAGATCCCTCCGGCAGCTATGACCGGCCTGTCTGTAAGCTTGAGTACATGTTCCAGGGCTGCAACATTCACCCCGGACTGCATGCCATCCCGGGCGATGTCCGTATAGATGAAAAACGAGGCTCCCATGGACTCCAGCTCCGGGATGACCTGGTCCACATCCAGGCCGGTATCCTCAACCCAGCCCCTGGATTTGAGTCTGCCGTCCCTGGCATCCAGGGAAACGCCAATCCGGCCCGGAAAACTGCTGCTAAGCTCCCTGAACCCATCCTTTTCCTCCAGGGCCATGGTCCCGATGATGAGCCTTTTCACTCCTGCATCAATGTAAGCCTGGGCCGTATCCAGATCCCTTATGCCTCCGCCCAGTTGAACCGGGATTTTGATCCTGGAGCAGATGTCCGCTATGAGATTTCTGTTGACTGGCTTCCCGGAAAAAGCCCCGTCCAGGTCCACCAGATGCAGCCACTTTGCCCCCAGCCTCTCCCAGTGCTCGGCCATGGCCCCCGGGTCTGCGGAAAAGACGGTCACCTCGTTTTCCAGACCCTGCCTCAGCCGCACACACTGGCCATTCTTGATATCTATCGCCGGAAAAATAATCATAGTCCAAGCTCCCTTACTCCTTGCTCCAGTCCCTCGTTGGCCAGCTGCCTGGCTGATATCCACTTGCCTCCACGCCTGAAAAACTTGCCCGCGCTGGAAAGATCCTCGAGAAGTGCAAACTGTCTTTCATCGAAAAAGAACCTCTGCAACTGCAGGTCCTGCAGGTCTATAAGATTCAGTTCCATCACCACCGCGGCCGGTTCCTGGACCCCCAGAGGTCCACCGATGCGCTCCCTCCACTCAAAAACAAAGGGCACCAGAATATAATCAGCAGGAATGCACTTGCCCACCTGGACCCAGAAATGAAAGGCCGAGCTTTCAGGGCGGGTGTCTGCAGCCACAAGCTCTTTGCACTGCTTGACCATTTCCGGGTAAACGATCTTCTGCCGGCTTTGCCTGAGCAAAGCGGCCAGATCACTGTCCAGCTTTTCTATGACGTCCTTGTCGATTTTTTTCTGGTCAACAGTAATATGGTTGGTGATCATCTCCCAGCGATGCTTGGGCTGGCTGAAACCGGCCACAGCCACTACTGCATCCTCAGGAGGGTAATGCACCGGCTCCCTGGGAGCACAGGCCGTAAGGGCCAGGATAATCACTCCTGTAATGAGGATTATGCATCTCTGAATCAATCCAGGACCCCCTTGGTACTTAGAAGCTCGGTCCTGTCCAGGGCAACCGCCTGACGCAGTGCCAGCCCCAGGGACTTGAAAGCTGCTTCCATGAGGTGGTGTCCGTTTTGTCCGTAATTAAAACACAGGTGCAGATTCATTGCACTGTTGCAGGCCAGGGACTTGAAAAACTCTCTGTATACATCTTTTTCCTCTCCAGCCACTATCGCCGGGAGTATCTGCTCCCCGTGATACACCAGGTATGGCCGCCCGGAAATGTCCAGCACGCACCGGCAAAGGGCTTCGTCCAGGGGCACACTGGCCTGGCCCACCCGGTTTATGCCCTTTTTGTCCCCCAGAGCCTTTGCCAGGGCCTGCCCCAGGCAGATTCCCACGTCTTCCAGGCTGTGATGGGCATCCACATGCAGATCGCCCCGGCACTGCACGCTCAGGCCGAACCCTGCCCAATGCGCCATTAGAGTCAACATATGGTCGAAAAAGCCCACCCCGGTCTGGACCTTGACGCCCTGCTTTTCCCCGGCATCAAGAACCAGATCCAGCTCTACATCAGTCTCCAGCGTTTTCCTGTGAATACTTGCCTGCCGCATATTATCTCTCTATTTTTTATCAGGGCTCATCATCGTCTTGGTCATCATCTTCTTTTTTACCCCGGAATTTTCGCTCCCGGCCCCAGATATAGGCCACCCAGATGCTCACCTCGTACAAAAGAATCAACGGGCCGGACATGAGCACCTGGCTGATGATATCCGGAGGGGTCAGAAAAGCCGCCGCCAGAAAAATGACCAGTACCGCGTACTTGCGCTGTTTGCGAAGCCCCTTGGAACTGACTATGCCCAGCCTGGCCAGAAAAAAGATGAACAGGGGCAGTTCAAAGGCGATGCCGAAGGCAAACAAAAGCTTCACTGCAAAGCTGAAATACTCCCGCAGAGAAGGCATGGGCTGGATCATTTCGTTGGCAAACCCGACGAAAAACTGAAAACCTATGGGAAAGACCACGAAATACCCGAAAAGCGCCCCCACCACAAAAAATAAAGCGGAAATAAAGGCAATGGGTATGATGAACTTGCGCTCCGTTTCATACATTCCCGGGCCCACAAAGCGCCAGATCTGGTAAAAAATGTACGGACTGGCCAGAAACACCCCGGCCACCAGGGACACCTTGAGGTAGGTAAAAAAAGCCTCTGGCAGGCCGGTAAAAATCATGGAGCTGGCTTCAGGCAGCACCTTGACCAGAGGCTGCATTAAAATATCAAAAAGCCTTTCCTTGAAGGCGTAACAGATAAGAAATCCCACAAAGGCCGCGATAATGATACGAAACAGTCGGTACCGCAGCTCTTCCAGGTGTTCGGTAAAGGTCATGCCCTCTTCTTCGGGCATTTCCTCTTCAGTGGTCTCTTGATCGTGCTCGGTTGTCATGACCTGGTTTCAGCCTCTTTATCATTTTCCTTGGCGGTTTTTTCCGGTTCTTCCTGCTCTTCACTGCCGGCTTTTTCCTCAGCCTGTTCTTTTTGTCCGGATTCTTCCGGATTCGGCTCCGGTGAAGGCTTTTCCTCGCTTTGATCCTTAATTTCTTCCTCTGGTTCGGCCTCCTTTTTCTTCGCCGCCTTTTTTTCCATTTTCTTTTTCAGCCTGGTCTGCCGATCCTTGTCCTCTTCCTCCTGGGCCTCCAGATCTATGGTCCTTTTAACGTCAGTAGTCACTCTTTTGAACTCGGCCAGGGTTTTTCCCAGGGATCTGGCTATTTCCGGAAGCTTCTTGGGCCCCAGGACCAGAAGGGCCACCACCAGAATCACCAGGATTTCTGTCGTTCCTATTCCAAACATGACGCATTACCCCTTGGGTCTATTCCCACTCTATGGTGCTTGGAGGCTTGGAGGAAATATCAAAGACCACCCTGTTTACTCCCTGCACCTCATTTATAATCCGGTTGGAGATCCTGGCCAGAATTTCCGGGGGAATCCTGCTCCAGTCGGCGGTCATGGCATCAATGCTGTCCACAATGCGCAGGGCCACCACGTGTTCGTAAGTCCTCTCGTCTCCCATGACCCCCACCGTCTTCAGGGGCAAAAGCACGGCAAACCCCTGCCACACCCGGGTATACCAGTTGGATGCGAAAAGCTCGTTTTGCACAATGCGGTCGGACTTGCGCAGTATTTCCAGCCTTTCCGGGGTGATGGTCCCGATGACCCTTATGGCCAGGCCGGGTCCGGGAAAGGGATGCCGCCAGACAATGGTGTCGGGTATGCCCAGCTCCACAGCCACCTTGCGCACCTCGTCCTTGAACAGCTCCCGCAGAGGCTCCACCAGCTTCAGGTCCATCTTTTCCGGCAGCCCGCCCACATTGTGATGGCTTTTTATCACCGCTGAAGGACCCTTAAAGGAGACGCTCTCGATAACATCCGGATACAGGGTACCCTGGGCCAGCCATTTGACATCCGGAATGGATTTGGCCTCTTTTTCAAAAACCTCGATAAATGTGTGCCCGATAATCTTTCTTTTTTCCTCCGGGTCCTTGACCCCGTGCAGCCGGGAAAGAAAAAGATCCTGGGCCTCTACGTGCTTCAGGTTCAAGTCAAAATGCTTGGTCAGGCTCTCCACCACTTCCAGAGCTTCATTGTGCCGAAGCACTCCATTGTCCACCAGGATACAGTGCAGCCTCTTGCCGATGGCCTTGTGCAGCAGAACAGCCACCACAGTGGAGTCAATACCTCCGCTCAGGCCGCAGACCACCTGCTCGTCATCAGGAATCATCTCCCGTATCTCCTGGATGCAGTCCTGGATAAAGGAGGTCATGGACCAGTCCGGAACCAGACCGGCCACTTTAAAAAGAAAATTGTGCAGAATTCGGTAGCCCTCTTCGGTGTGGGCCACCTCGGGATGAAACTGCAGACCGTATATCTTTTGTTGAGAATCGCCCACAGCGGCTATTTCCACGCTGGAGGTGCGCCCCAGCACTTCAAATCCCGGCGGAGGTGTGAGAACCGTGTCCCCGTGAGACATCCAGACCGTCAGTCCATCCTTGTCTCCCAGTCCCTCCCACAGGGGACAATCACTGACAAACTCAAAGCTCGCCCTGCCGTACTCCCGGTTGCGGGCCGGCTCTACCTGGCCCCCGAAAAGATGGGCCATGAGCTGCATCCCGTAACAGATGCCCAGGATGGGAAGACCCAGCTGAAAAACTCCCTGATCCACCTGAGGCGATTCCTCTCCAGCCACGCTCGAAGGCCCGCCGGACAACACCAGGGCCGAGGGCTGCATGGCTTTTAGATCTTCCAGGCTGACGGTACAGGGATGAATCTCTGAATATATCCCGGATTCCCGGATTCTTCTGGCAATAAGCTGGGTATACTGGGAACCGAAATCCAGAATAATGACTTTGTTTTGAACTTGCATGCCCTTTATGCCTCGTGAAGAAATTTTGTGACTGTCACGCCGGGAAAGCAGTCCCGGGGGACCGCCGCCTCCGGCTTAATAGTTCTCTATACGGTAGTTGGGGGCTTCCTTGGTGATGATTACGTCGTGGACGTGGCTTTCGCGGTAGCCGGCCGGGGTCATGGTCAGAAAACGCCCCTTTTCATGCAGTTCCTGAACCGTGGCGCATCCCAGATAGCCCATGCCGGACTGCACACCGCCTATGAGCTGGTACACGGTATCTCCGGCAGGACCCTTGAAAGGTACCCGTCCCACAATGCCTTCGGGTACCAGTTTGCTGCTTTTTTCCTGAAAATAGCGGTCGCTGCTGCCCTCGCGCATGGCGTCTATGGAACCCATGCCACGGTAAATCTTGTACGTACGTCCCTGGTAGAGAATTGTTTCTCCCGGGCTTTCCTGAGTCCCGGCCAGCATACTGCCCATCATCACTGTATCGGCTCCCGCCACCAGAGCCTTGATCACGTCCCCGGAGAACTTGACCCCGCCGTCGGCAATTACGCAGCAGCCCTTTTCCCGGCAGGCCCTGGTACACTCCATGATGGCAGTCACCTGGGGCACACCGACTCCTGCAACCACCCTGGTAGTGCAGATGGATCCCGGACCGATGCCCACCTTTACCGCATCCACTCCGGCATCCACCAAAGATTTTGCTCCTTCGTAGGTGGCCACATTTCCTGCGATGAGCTGACAGTCCGGATAAGAAGCCTTGATATCCCTGATGCCCTGAATGATATTTCTGGAATGACCATGCGCCGAATCAAGAACTATAAAATCCGAACCGGCCTTGATGAGAGCCTCCACCCTGGCCATCTTGTCCTCGCCTGTGCCTACGGCTGCTCCCACCCTGAGCCTGCCCATTTCATCCTTGCAGGCATTGGGATACTTCTTGATTTTCTCAATATCCTTTATGGTGATAAGGCCTTTAAGTCCGCCTCCTTTTTCCACCACCAGGAGCTTTTCAATCTTGTTTTTCTGCAGAATGTCCTTGGCTTCCAGCAGGGTCGTACCCACCGGGACAGTGACCAGATCGCCGCTGGTCATGACCTGGTCCACCCTGGTCCTGAGATCGCTTACAAAGCGTACGTCACGGTTGGTGACAATGCCCACCAGCCGGCCGTCTTCCTCTACAGGCAAACCGGAAATACGGTATTCGGACATGAGACGCAGAACTGTTTCCACATCATCGCCCGGATGTACAGTAACCGGGTCGACAATCATGCCGCTCTCGGATTTTTTTACCCGCTCCACCTCCTGACTCTGCTCCTCGATGCCCATGTTCTTATGCACCACGCCAACTCCGCCGGAACGGGCCATGGAGATAGCCATTTCAGCTTCGGTAACCGTATCCATGGCTGCGCTGAGCAAAGGGATATTGAGTTCTATCTTGGGGGTAAGCCGGGTCTTGAGGCTGGTTTCTTCAGGCAGGACCTCGGAATAATCCGGCACCAGCAAAACATCGTCAAAGGTTAATCCCTGGCCCCATATCTTTTCCATGACCCCTCCAGTAAGTTTGTAAAGACTGCCCTAGTATCTCGAAAAACTTATTCCTGTTAGCGGTAATCTCCTGTCCATGTCAAACGCCAAAACAACGCCTTTTAGCCGGAAAATCCCAGGACAAAAAAACACCTGTCATATTCCTTCGCCGGGAGCAGGTGTTTCCAGTTCCTGGCGTACTCTTTCCAGTAGCTCCGGGTGGTCAGGATCTATTTCAATAATTTTTTCCAGATGCTCCCGGGCCTTTTCCGGTTCATCAAGATAATACTTGTAAATGATGGCCAGATTGAAGTGTCCCTGATGGTTTTCGGGGTTTAGCTCAAGAAGCCTCTCAAACTTCTCCCTGGCTTCATCATGCCGCTGCATCTGAAACAGGGTAAACCCTGCCTGGTTCAGGGCCAGCTGGTTGTCTGGATCCACACTCAAAGCCCTTCTCCAGAATGAAAGAGCCTTATCCCAGTCCTGGTTCTGCATAAAAAAGCCGGCCAGCTCGGTTATGGCCTCCACATTTTCCGGGTTTTGCTCCACCTCCTGCATGAGCCCGGCTATACGCGCCATCATCTGCTGATCAGCCTGGCGGGTCTGTGTCTCTTCAACAAGTGAGGGTGAATCGATCCTGTACCAGATGGAGGACAGAAAAATGACGGCCAGCCCCAGCATGGCGAAGGCAACCACTGCCCTTCGAATACTTATGGATGATAAAAGGCCGCTACTCATGGTGCATCACCTCCAGCTGCCTTATCTTTTTCTCAAGCTTCTTCTGACCCATGGCCAGAAAGAACAAGTACCCCCCGATGCCCAACCATACAACCACGTTGCTGGCAATCAGATATGTCATAAAAAACCAACCTTTTGCTTATTTTAGTAACCAGGCTTTTTCCAATACCCTGCACGGAAAAAGAGGACCCTTCGAGGCAAATTTTAAAAAAGAAAAAGACTTCATACAACC
The DNA here is from genome assembly GCF_000174435.1 of Desulfonatronospira thiodismutans ASO3-1. Lineage (NCBI taxonomy): Bacteria > Pseudomonadati > Thermodesulfobacteriota > Desulfovibrionia > Desulfovibrionales > Desulfonatronovibrionaceae > Desulfonatronospira > Desulfonatronospira thiodismutans. Next base: position 1,041,296 of record NZ_ACJN02000002.1, on the reverse strand, counting down.
ACCCCCTGGGCCCTCTTCTTATTCCATCACTAACTTTTGAATACTATTTTTTCTGGTATTTCTTAATTGCCAAAAGTGAGTGCTGAATCGGGACCGGTAGAAGCCCTGTATGGTATCTGTTTAGCGCTTTTAAGGAAAGCAGGGGACAGGCACTCCGGGACCCACTTGAGCATCATTTTGTGCTTAAAATATCTCATTTTTTGGGACAAGTGGGTCCCGGAAGAGCCAGTCCCCATGCCACATGCAAAGCGCTAAACAGATACCCTGTATGCGTGGTATAGGGAATCAGTTGCCGGCATATTGCTCCAAAGTCCGTGTTAAGCACATGATGCTCCCCTCAATTCTTGAATCCCTGAATACCTAAATTCCTGAATTCCTCAATGCTCAATCCCTGTACATATACAGATTCCACAGCCGCTCCTGCAGGTTTTTCTGCCTGAAGCGCATCAGGACCAGGGCCGCAGTCACTAACCCCATGGCTATGACGCAGACCACTACAGTGGTCATCATTTCCGGTTCCAGGCCGCCGCCCTCAGAGGCGAACACAGCGGGATGAATGCTGCGCCACATGCGGGCCGACAAAAATACCAGGGGTACATTCAAAAAGGCCACCACACCCAGGACAGCAGCCACCATGCGCATCTTGCGCTGTCCCTCTATGGACTGGCGCAGCACCAGGTAACCGGCGTAAATAAACCACATGATAAGAGCTGTGGAGAGCCTGGGATCCCATGTCCACCATGTGTTCCAGGACACCCTGGCCCAGAGAGAGCCCGTGGCCAGGGCCAGCGTGCTGAGTAACAGTCCCACCTCGGCCGCCGCAACCGCCAGCTGGTCCATGACCGGACTTTTGCGCACGAGAAAAGCAATGCTGGCGCAAAACACAGTGAAAAAACATATCAGTCCCCACCAGGCCAACGGCAGATGCAGATAGAATATTTTCTGCACCAGGCCCATGGTGGCTTCCACAGGCGCGTAAAACCAGATAAAATACTGCGCCAGGGCCATGGCCGCCCCGCCGGCCAGGGCCAGGGGGACCAGCAGGGATGAAACGGTATCGCTGTATTTCATTTTGTACATTTACTCACGGCGTTAAAGTAACCATTCAGGGGTCCTCGGTAGTGATTGCTGGCACAGGCCTGGGGACTGTCCCCAGGCCGATTGAGGCATCCCCTGAATGGTTGCGCGTTAAAAGCACCTTTTATCAGTACTCTCCATAGATAAACGGAAAAAGAAGCAGAGCGGCGCCGGTAAACATTGCATTAAACGCCAGAACCAGCCCCATCCATGATCTTAAGTCGTCGCCTGATCCATCCCCGAGAAAATAGGACCCCATGCTGATCCCGGCCAGCAGAACAGGAATAAGCAATGGAAATATAACCACGCTTAAAAGGGAATCCCTGGCGCTGTGCCCCTGGGACATGGCCCCCAGAAGGGAGCCCACCGCCACCAGGCCCCAGTCCACCAGAAGGATGGAGCCGATTCCACCCGGCCAGGACACTACCTGGTCCTGTCCCAGGAAAACCACTATTGCCGGAAGAAAAACCGCCTGGGCCATTAACAGCAGCACCCCCCCGGCCAGGGCCTTGCCCATCCATATGTACTGTATGGGCATGGGCGCCAGAAGCAGCCCTATCCTGGACTGATTGGCCCCCTCGCTGCTGTACAGGGTGTTGAACACCAGGATCACTGCAAAGCTGGTGGCCAGCCAGAAAATAGCTGCGGCAGCCTGCGGTGATACATCCTCACCCACCGGGGTGGAAAGGCTGAAGACAAAAACCAGGATAAGACCCAGAAGCACCGGCTGAACAATGCCTGCTCCGTCGGCGAACACCAGCCGCAGATCCTTGGCCATGAGGGCCAGGGGCCTGGAGGTCACAGCTGGTTCTCCCTGCAGTGATCTCTGAAATCCTTGGCCGGGCCGAGGTAAGCCTGCTTTTTATTTTCCAGGTATAAAACAAAGTCTGCCAGATCCAGATCCTCTTCCAGGCTGTGACTGACCCAGACCATGGAAGCACCCCTTTGCCTGGCCTTGCCAATTTCCTCTCTTAACATGCGCCGGGACTGGGCGTCCATGCCGGTGGCCGGTTCATCCAGGAAAATAAGTTCAGGCTCAAGCATGAGCACCCTGGCCAGGCTCAGCCTCTGGGACATGCCCCTGGAAAATGTGCGCGCGTTTTCATAGGCAAAGCCCTTGAGCCCCACCAGGGCCAGCAGGTCTAAAAACTCTTTTTCGCTTCTGTCCAGGCTGTACATCCCGGCCCAGAACCGCAGGTTTTCCAGGGCACTGAGCCCGGGATAAATAAAGGTATGGTGCCCCAGGTAGGCTGTCTTCCCGCTGGGCACGCCGGCCTGGACAGTTCCGTGCACGGGCCGGATCAACCCGGTCATGATATTAACCAGGGTGGTCTTGCCCGCGCCGTTGGGGCCGGCCAGAAGCAGCACCTGGCCCTTGCCCAGGCTCAGGGTGATATCTTTGAACACTAACCGCTGGTCAAAAAAATGGCTGACCCGGTCCAGCTCCAGGAGCATATTCTGATTATTCTTTTCCTGCATGATATAACTGCAACCAGCTAAAAAACAGAATTTGTAACTTTTGCCATCTGATAAAAACAGACAGTCTACGCACACCACTGATGAACTGTTACCAGGATTTTAATTCTCCGGTGACCTGATCCTTACTCTGCCCATTATCAGAAAAATTGACAGGCAAAGGATGATGCTGCCTATCCAGATCCAGTTCACCAGGGGGCTTACACTGATTTTAAAGGTGACATTGAGCTCCTGGTCAAACCCCATTATGGTGGAATAAACCTCCTTGCCCAGGGAAAAGATGGTGGAGACCTCCGAGTAGGGCTGATCAAAGTTGCGGTGCAGGGTGCGCTGAGGAAGCATGGTGCCCACCTCTTTGCCGTCCCGGGTTACGTCCAGCCTGGCCTCGTAGATTGACACCCCGGGGTCGTGCTCTTCCCGGAAATCGGAATAGGTGACTTCAAAACCGCTGATCTCAGTGCTTTCACCCTGGCTCAGCCGCACCTGGATTTCCTCCTGGTACGGACCGGAAAAGGCCACCCCAAGCACAATCATGGCCACCCCGAAATGAACCAGGTAAAGCCCCCAGCCTTTACGGCTGCGGCGCAATTCCCGTCTGGACAGGATATAAAAGATCATGGACACCATTCCTGCCGTGCCTGCAGAAGCCGCAATCAGGGGCATAAAATCTCGCATGCCTCCGATCCAGAGACCGGCAACGGACACTGCAAAAACCAGAACCACCGCCAGCAGTCCCTGCATGTCCAGAATTCCCTGTCGCCAGTTGAACCAGGGGCAGACGCACATGACTAAGGCCATGGCAGTAAAAAGCGGCAGGCATACCCGGTTGTAAAAATCCGGCCCCAGTCCCATGGGGCTCTCGGTCCAGATATTGGAAATAACCGGCCACATGGTGCCCATGGCCACTATCACGGCCAGGGCCAGAAAAATCCAGGAGACCACTATGAGAAGCCCCTGCTTACTCCAAAGGCTGTCCATGGCGCTTTTCTGCTTCTGCCCGGCCATAGCCACGAAAAGAGTAAGGGCAAGGCCTGCCAGCATGAAAATCACCAGCGGACCCCCTACTCCCCGGCCGCCGAAAGTATGCAGGGATTCGATGACGTCGCTTCGCACCAGGTAGGTGGCGAAAAAGCAGGTAAGCAGGGAAAGACTGATAAGTATGAGGTTGGATCGGTGCAGTACGTTTCTCTGCTTGCCCACTATGGCTGTATGCAGAAAAGCCGTGCTTATAAGCCAGGGGATCAGCGAGGCGTTTTCCACCGGGTCCCAGGCCCAGTATCCGCCCCATCCCAGTTCCATATAGGCCCACCATCCGCCCAGAAGTATAGCGCCGCCGGTGAGCATGACCCAGGCAAAAAGCACCCAGTTGCGGCACTGGAAAATCCAGCTGCGCTGATCACCGCTCAGCCACCCGGCCAGAGCCAGGCAGGCCGGGATGGTAAAGCCGGCGTAACCCAGAAAAGTCATGGGCGGATGAAATATCATGCCCACGTTCTGCAGAAGAGGATTCAGCCCGCTTCCGCCCATGGGCTGGATATCATAAACGATAAAGGGATTGCTCGGTCCGGTAAGCATGAGCAGTAAAAAAGCCTGGACAATAAACATCATCCCCCAGAACCAGGCCTTGGTGTCCCTGGCCAGGGACTTGTACACAGGAGATAAAAGCCAGATGCCGGCCATGATGACCACCACCCACAGCCAGAAAAGAAGAGATCCTTCCTGACCGGCCCAGAAGGCTGAAACCTGATAATGCATGGGTAGAAACTCATCAGAATTCCTGTAAACGTACGAATATGTAAAATCCCGGGTTATAAAAGCCCAGAGAAGCACCAGAGAGCTAAGGGTAACCAACCCCGTAACCGCTGCCTGTCCCTTCTCCAGCCAGGGCACGATCTTTATATCCTCTCCGGTACTTCTGATACGCCATAATCCTGCAAAAGCAGCTGCAGCCAGGAGAATCATGATGATAAGCGAGGTCAGCAGTGCAAAAAAACCCAGATAGTGCATGAGAAAATCCTACTGTTTCAGGGTTGATTAATTCAAAAATAAAGGCCCGCCCCGGGATGCAGGCAGAGCCTTTGTGGGTTCAGCTGTTGAGACGGGGGAAGCCTTTATTGTTTGCTCTCGTATCGGGACGGACACTGGGTCATGAGATCGTGGGCCATGAAAATCCCTTCCTCGGGCCTGGCCTGACCTTCGACAATAACCCCGGCTCCGGGCCTGAAAGCATCGGGAACCGCTCCAGCATATCTTACCCGGATGACCTTGTCCTTGTCATCCTTGTCCTGAAGCATGAAGGTCACCCCCAGGGCATCACTGTCTCTTTCAAGTTCTTCCTCTGCCACCTTACCGAAAAGTCTGGCCCGGTCCAGCTTGTCCTGGTCCATGGCCAGGGCCTCGGAGACCTCAAGAAAGTAAGTGCTGCTCTGGGTCACACTGGTAACCACCAGGTATCCCACTCCGGAAAAAATCAGCAAAAAAGCCGCAAGATACATGAATTTTGATTTTTTTTGTGTGGACATACAGAAGTCCTCCTGTAAATCGTGTTCTATACCGGGTGACAAGCCCTTGAACATAATCCTGCAGATTTACTGCAGGCGACGCGGTCAGTAGTTCAAAAAAATACTACACCTTCTTTGTTCAGCATTCAAGCACAAATAAATTCCATACACTGTCTAAGTGCGGATACATATCCGCGCCAGCATGCTGCTTCCGCCAGCCCCAAACCGGGAAAGTTAATTTTATGTTAATATGTATGGATTAAAGACATTTTGTGTCAGCCCTTGCTTCTGATAACCGGGGTCTGTATCATTGGGAACCCTTTTCACCCACTCCTGATCTGCTCCGGCTTTTAAGCTCCGCCCTGCTCTGCCTGGCCATCTCACGCATATCAACCACCTCATCTGTCTCGTCAACAATTTCCTTGCCCAGAATCTCTTCCATGACATCCTCCAGGGTAACCAGTCCGGCAATACCGCCGTATTCATCCAGGACCATAAAAAGATGCACTCTGGAATTGAGGCATTTGATGAGCAGACGGTCCAGACTCATGGTCTCCACCACGAAGTCCACCCGACGCATAAGGTCTTCCAGTCTGATGTGGTCCTGATCTCTGGCCAGTGCATCCAGGATCTGGCTGCGGCTGACAATCCCCACCACATCCTCGGGATCATCCCCTTCATATACCGGTATGCGGCTGTGCGGCCAGAAGGTCTTGTACTCCCTGGCCTCTGAAACGGTCATTTTCGCCGGAAGGGAAAAAATCACCATCCTGGGGGTCATGATATCCCTGACCATCTTCTTGTCCAGGGATAAAATATTCTGGATGGTCAGTTCCTCATAAGGCTTTATGACCCCGGAACGGCGCGTCAGGCTGAGCATGGCCAGCAGGTCCTCCTCAGAAGTGGTTGGCCCAGCCTTTTTTCTTTCAATAAAGACCACCAGGTACCTGCACACCACTATTACCGGCTTTAACACCCACACCAGGGCCACCAGAGGCTTGGCCAGAATTGGTGCCACGCGCCTGTTGAACACTACGCCCATGGTTTTGGGGATGATTTCTGAGAATATAAGTATTGTCAGGGTAAAGACAATGGAAAAATAGATAAGATTCTGCGCACCGAACACACTGGCTGCGGCAGCTCCGGCTATGGCCGCGCCTGCTGTGTTGGCCAGGGTGTTCAGGGTCAAAATGGCGGTAATGGGCTGGTCGATCCTGGAGCGCAGTTTATACAGCAACTCCCCGCTTTTTTTCTTTTCCTTCTTAAGCCTTTCTATAAAGCTCCAGGGAACGGAGTAAAGCGCAGCCTCGGCGATGGAACAAAATGCGGATACAACCACCGCAAGGGAGAAGGCAATGATGAGCTCCCACATATATTCTCAAGAGTTAACAGAAGGCTGCACCAGAGGCAAGTATAACCTGAATAAAGCCTGCAATGGTTCACCACCCCCTGCTTAAGCTTTTTTTGCGCCAACAGAGTTGCCGGCCACCCAGCCCGTGGAAAAAGCCGCCTGCAGGTTGTAGCCGCCTGTGTCTGCATCAATGTCTAAAACCTCGCCTGCAAAGTAAAGGCCGCTTACTTTTCTGGACTGCATGGTCCTGGGATCAACCTCAGAGAGCTTCACCCCTCCGGAAGTGATTATGGCCTCGTTAAAAGACCGATGCCCGGTGATATCCAGGCATAACTCCTTGCACCACATACGCAGGGCCTTGTGTTCCGGGGAGGTGAGTTCACTGCCGGGCTTGTCCGGGTCAATGCCGGATTTCTCCAGAAAGACGGGGATCATTTTTATGGGCAGAAATTCCTTGAGAATATTGGAAATCTTTCTTTTGCCCCGGGCATGCATTCGGCTGGATATCCTGGATTTCAAGGCGGTGTGGCTCACCGCAGGTTTTAGATCAATGACCAGTTTGACTTCCTGGTTTCGGTTCAGGGCCTGGACCGCCTCCCTGCTGAGGGTCAGGACAATGGGTCCGGAAACCCCGAAATGGGTGAAAAGCATCTCCCCGAAGTCTTGCGCCTGCTTTTTGCCCTGGACATATATCCCGGCCTGCACGTTTCTAAGGCTTAAGCCCTGCATCATAGGGGCGGTGTCGCCCGCCGTCTCTAAGGGGACCAGGCCTGGGTAGACCGGGACAATTTCATGCCCCAGAGCTCTGGCCAGAGCGTAGCCGTCTCCGGTGGACCCGGTAGCCGGAAACGAGGCCCCGCCTGTGGCGATAATGATATTGTCGGTCCCGACAAACTCTTCTTTTGCACCCTGCCTGTCGGCAACTACACCTTGGACCCGGCCCTGCTCTGCAACCACCTGCCTTACCGCCCTGCCGGACTGTATTTTCACTCCAGACTCTTTAACCCAGCCGACCAGGGTGCGCACCACGTCAGAGGCCTGCTGGGTGCGCGGAAAGATCCTTCCTCCTCGTTCCTCGACGGTCTCAAGTCCCAGTGCATCAAAAAATGAAACAAGATCTTGGTTAAAGAAGCGGCCCAGGGCAAAGCGCATAAATTTTGCCCCGTGGCCGAAAGAGCGCAGGAAATCATTCATGGCAGCAGTATTGGTGAGATTGCAGCGCCCCTGGCCGGTAATGCCCAGCTTCCTGGCCGGCAGATGCTTTTTTTCCAGAAGGACCACCCGCAGCCCCCTGGACGCCGCCTGACCTGCGGCCATCAGGCCGGCAGGACCTCCGCCGACTACAATTACTTCCTGGTAAGAGCCGGTTTCCGCCATCAAGACCTGGGCTGAAAAAAGGAATCCCTGCGCACCGGTTTCATCCCCGCGGCCCGGATATGGTGCTTTAGCTGATCAACCCCAAGGCCTGTGGGTGTATCCGCACCTGCGGCGTGGCCCACCTTTTCCTCGACTATGGTCCCGTCGAAATCATCAGCCCCGTACCAGAGGCCAAGCTGAGCGGCCTTGATACCGCAAAAGGCCCAGTAAGCCTTGATGTGCTTGATATTATCCAGGAAAATACGCGATATAGCCCACATCTTGACCAGGTCCACACCGTCGGGTCCTGCGGCCTGCAATTCATTTCTGCCCGGCTGATAAGGCAGGGGTATAAAGCACAGAAATCCGCTGCTTCTGTCCTGCAGATCGCGCAGGGCCTGCAGATGATCCAGGCGATCCACCCAGGACTCCACGTGACCGAAAAGAAGGGTGCAGTTGGTGGGTATATTCAGGCTGTGGGCCAGTTCATGCACCTTGAGCCACTCTTCTCCGGAAAGCTTTTCCGGGCAGAGGTGTCTGCGCAGCTGCGGGGAAAAGACCTCGGCTCCGCCTCCGGGCAGGGCATCCAGTCCGGCCTGCACGAACTCGGTCAATACCTGCTCTCTCGTCTTTTCATACTGCCCGGCCAGGTAGGCTATTTCCACCGCGGTAAAGGCCTTGATATGTACTTCCGGGCGGATCTCCTTGATGGACTTCAGCATTTCCAGGTAATAGTCATAAGGCAGATCCGGATTCAGGCCCCCCACCACATGAATCTCGTCAATGGGCTCATGCATCCGGCTCTTTACGGCGACCCGGATCTGGTCCACGCTCATGACGTAAGCGCCTTCTTCCCCTGCCCTCTTGCTGTAGGCGCAGAACCGGCAGGCGTTGCTGCAGATATTGGTATAATTTAAGTGCTGGTTGTATACGAAAAAGGCCTGATCCCCGAACAGCCTGGTACGAACCGCCAGGGCCGCTCGTCCAAGCTTATGCACATCTGCGGACCGGGCCAGGTGCAGGGCCTCTTCCGGGCTGATACGCCCGCCGTCATGCACCTTGCTTAAAATGTTGTCCGTATCACTCATAGGTAAAAATCCACCTTGGTCCCGGGATATTGTCCCCCAGGGAGAACTCGCTTAAGATCCTGCGCAGGATGGACATTCTCTCCTCGGGTCCTTCCAGCTGCTTTGCGTCCCTGGGCAGCTGAACCTTTTCGCAGAGTATATCCAGGGCCTCGCTCCTGCCCCCCAGCTCATCCACCAGACCGGCCTCCAGGGCCTGCCTGCCGGTCATGGCCCGGCCGTCAGCCAGATCATAAACCCTTTGCTCGTCCATGTCCCGGGCCAGGGCCACGTCCTGTACAAACTGCTCGTGCATATCATCCACCAGGCCCTGAAAGTATTCTCTCTCCTCCTCGGTCATGGGCCGCGATACTGTCCCGGCATCCTTGAACTCACCGCTGTAGACCCCCTGGTCCTCGATGCCCAGTTTCTGCAGAAGCTCCTGGATATTGGTCAGGGTGACCTTGACCCCGATGCTGGCCGTCAGCGTTCCCGGATTGGCCACTATCACCCCGGCCGGACTGGCGGCGTAGTATCCCCCCGAGGCCGCAACAGACCCCAGAGAGGCCACCACTGGCTTCTCCCGGGCCAGGTCCTTTACAGCCCTGAAGACCTCCTGGGACGGGGCCACCACCCCTCCGGGGGAGTTGACCCTCAAAAGCACCCCTTTTACGGAATCTTTTTCTTCCAGTTCCTGAATCCAGTCCACAATATCCCTGGAATCGGTAATAAGCCCACTGACATTGACCACCCCGATTTTGGGCTGGGTTCGTAATTTTGGTCCATCAAAAAAAAGAAAATTAAAAACGGCCATGGCCAGCATGAATGTGACCACGGCCGTTATTATGAGCATGAAACCAAAAATCAGCGGATGTCTCTGGCTGAATTTAGTCTTGCTTGTCTCCATCCCCTTCTTCCAGTTTCTGTCGGATTAAATCGCCAAGGTTGCTGCCCGGGGCTGCGCTGCCGTTTTTACCGCGCTGATCAGCGGGGGCGCTCTTTTTCTCCTCCTCTTCCAGGTGCTGCTTGATGGACAGGCCCAGCCTGCGCTCGTCAGCACTGACATGGATGACCTTGGCCTGAATTTCCTGGCCTTCGGAAAAGAATTCCTTGGGGTTCTTGATTTTCTTGCGGCTCATCTCGGAAACATGCACCAGGCCCTCGATACCTTCCTCCACCTCTACAAAGAGTCCGAAATCAGTAATGTTGGTTATTTTGCCGGTAACGGTGGTCCCTACGGGGTAATGCCTGGGCACCTCTGCCCAGGGATCCTCGGTAAGCTGCTTGATGCCCAGGGTGAACTTCTCGTTTTCCTTGTCCACTGTAAGCACCTTGGCCCGGACCATGTCCCCGTTCTTGAAGAGCTCTGAGGGGTGACGCACCTTTTTGGTCCAGGACATGTCCGAGACATGGATAAGGCCGTCTATGCCGTCCTCGATGCCGATAAACAGGCCGAACTCGGTGATATTCTTCACCGGTGCCTCCAGGATGGTCCCCTCGGGATACTTTTCCGCAACCACGTCCCAGGGGTTGGGGCTGACCTGTTTCATCCCCAGGGAGATACGCTTGCGGTCGGAATCTATCCCCAGGACCACCACTTCCACTTCGTCGCCGGATTTGACCAGTTGAGAAGGGTGCCTGAGCTTCCTGGTCCAGGACATCTCGGAGATGTGCACCAGGCCTTCCACACCGTCGTCCAGTTCCACAAAGGCCCCGTAGTCAGCCAGGTTGGTGACCTTTCCAGTCATCCTGGTGCCTTCGGGATATTTTTCACCTATATTCTCCCAGGGATCGCTCACCAGCTGCTTAAGGCCCAGAGAGACCTTTTTTTCCTCGGAGTCGAAACCCAGAACCTTGAGTTCCAGGTCGTCTCCCAGTTGAACCATCTCCTTGGGATGACGTATCCTTTTCCAGGACATGTCGGTTATGTGCAGCAGGCCGTCCAGCCCGCCCAGGTCGATGAACACCCCGTACTCGGTGATATTCTTGACCTTGCCCTGGACCACCTGGCCTTCCTTGATGGTATCCAGAAGCTCCTGGCGCATGTTTTCACGTTCTTCTTCCAGGAGTACCCGGCGGGAAATGATGACATTGCTGCGCCTGCGGTTGATCTTGAGGATACGGAAATCCATTTCCTGGCCCACCAGGGCGTCCATGTCCGGTACGGGCCGAAGATCCACATGAGAACCCGGCAGAAAGGCCTCCAGACCTTCCAGGTCCACATTGTAGCCGCCCTTGATCCTCTTGACGATTTTGCCCTGGATGGTGGTCTGGTTGTCCATAATGTCCTGCAGATCATCCAGAAGCTTCACCCGCCTGGCCTTTTCCCGGGACAGGGAAATAGCGCCTTCGTTTTCATCCTTCTGGGTGACAAAGACGTCCACCTTGTCGCCCTCTTGCACGGTAAGATTGCCTTCCGCGTCCTGAAATTCGGAAACAGGAATCTGCCCCTCGGACTTGAAGTTGACATCCACCAGGACATAGTCCTTTTCCACTTTAACCACTTCACCGGTAACGATACTTCCTTCCTGAACCTCGCCGAAATCAGCGTTGAGATAGTCCTCCAGCGCTGATTCGAAGCTTACTTCGGTTTCAAAGTTTTCCTGCGGCTCAGTGGTTTCGTTTGTGTTTTGCATATAAATCCCCCTAACACACTTGATAAATTTGCTGCTGATTAGCAGATCCAAGAAATATTGACAATAAAAATAATGCGCTTTTATAAAATTTGGTACAATTTGCTTCCATGCCCTGCTTCTCAAGCCAGGGCTTCCAGGTCATAGTCATGGCTTGCCGTGATCTCTGCGCGCACCATTTTACCCGGCCCAACGCCGGGTCCGCTTATGTAGGTCAGGCCGTCCACCTCAGGGGCCTGAAACCAGGCCCGGCCGGTATAGAGTCCCGGCCATTCCGGATGAGGATCGTCCACAAGTATGTCCAGACTTTCTCCTGGAAAACCCTTCAAATATTCCCGGCTGACCCTTTTTTGCTCCTGCATGATGAGCCTTTGCCGCTCATTTTTCACCTCATCCGGGATCTGCCCTGGAAAACCAGCTGCCCTGGTTCCTTCCTCCGGGTAAAAGGGAAATACACCCAGGTGCTGCACCCGGGCCTGGCGGACAAATTCCAGCAGTTCCCGGAAATGCCTTTCTTCTTCGCCGGGATAGCCGGTGATCAAAGTTGTCCTGATGGCGGCCCCGGGAAAATAATTTCTGATACGCCGGATCACCTCCATGGGGTCCTGCTGGAAGGGACGTCCCATTTTTTTAAGTAGTTCCGGATTGGCGTGCTGCAGGGGTACGTCAAAATAGGGCACAAAAGGAGGACCCAGCTCAGCCAGCCTGGCCAGGAGCCCATCGTTCAGGCCCGAAGGGTAAAGATACATAATCCTTAGCCTTAAAAGCCCTTCAAGCCCTGCAAGCTTTTCAGCCAGGCTGGAAAGTCCCCGCCTGCATCCAAGATCGCGCCCGTAGGCCGTGCTGTCCTGGGATACCAGCACCAGTTCACCGGCCCCCTGGTCAATGAGGTGTCCGGCCTCCTGGATTACCTCATGCTCAGGCCTTGACCGGAGTTTGCCCCTGATGGAAGGAATGGTGCAGAATGCACAGCGGTTGTTGCATCCTTCGCTGATCTTGACATAAGCAAAGCTTTTAAAAGGTCCATGCCTTACACCCGGCGCTTCTGCCTCAACCTTGCGGCCCAGCCTGTAAAGTATTTTGCCTGGCAGCTCAGCCTGCCTGGCTATGGGCACAAACATGTCCGCCTCCGGGATTTCCCGGCCAAGACCCGTTCCATACCTGGACACAAGACAACCGGTTACCACCAGAAGCGGCCTTTGACTTAAGCCCTTTACATCCTGGGCCGCCGAAAAAATTGTTTCCAGGGACTCTTCCACTGCCGGGCGGATAAAGGCGCAGGTATTTATCAGAACCACGTCAGATTCAAAAGGTCTGTCCACTGCAAAGTAGTGTTCCTTGAGCCCGCTAAGAATATTTTCCGTATCCACCATATTCTTGGGACACCCCAGGCTGTGAGTATACACCTTGATCATAATCTCCTCAGTCTTTTTGAAACCGTAAATAAAGAGCCGGGGCAGGGCTGCATGCTGGTGATTACTTGTCAACGGCAATCTTTTCTCTAGCACCTGTTCTGCCTTCTGCCGGGCCATATCTTCTTTTACCCGTGCCTGGGATGTTTCCTTGCACAATCCTGACAAATGGGCTAATATACTTCCGGTTCTGACACAGGACCCTATCCCACGCCGTTTTTACGGTCATTATCCATCAAACCGCCAAAATTCTCAGGTGCCCCATGAACTGGATACACAAGGACCTGCTGGATATTGAATCCCTCTCTCCTGACGAGGTCAGGCATATTTTCGATACCTCCGCCAGGTTCATGGAGATAAATTCCCGCAGCATAAAAAAGGTGCCCATACTCAAGGGCAAAAGCGTGGTCCTCTTTTTTGCCGAGCCTTCCACCCGGACCAAGACATCCTTTGATATGGCCGCCAAGCGCCTGTCCGCGGACAGCTTTTCCCTGGCAGCCACAGGCAGCAGCCTGAGCAAAGGCGAAGGCCTCAAAGATACGGTGCTTACCCTGCAGGCCATGAACCCCGACGCCATAGTCCTCAGGCATTCCCTAAGCGGAGCAGCAGGTTTTATCGCCTCCCACCTGGACTGCAGCGTTCTAAACGCAGGTGACGGCTGGCACGCCCATCCCACCCAGGCCCTCCTGGACGGATTCACCCTTTTTCAGCACTGGCAGGACTTCCAGGACAAAAAGATTCTCATTCTGGGAGATATAGCCCACAGCCGGGTGGCCAGGTCCGATGTGCAGCTCTTGAGCATGCTCGGCTGCCGCATAAGGGTCTGTGCCCCCCGTACCCTGCTTCCCAGGGGAATCCACAACTGGCCGGTGGAGGTGTACTCAAGCCTGGACAAGGCCTGCCGGGGCATGGACGCCATCATCAGCCTGCGCCTGCAGCTGGAGCGCCAGGAGGCCGGGCTTTTGCCGGACCTTCGCGAATACTCATCGCGCTTCTGCCTGCAGCCGGGACATGTGCAAAAGGCAGCTCCAGGTGTAAAAATCATGCATCCCGGCCCCATAAACCGCGGGGTGGAAATTTCCTCGGGCCTGGCCGACTGCGCAGACAGCCTTATCCTGGAGCAGGTCGGCTCCGGCGTGGCCGTACGCATGGCCCTTCTCTACCTGTACCTGGCCAGGAGCAAGCCTGATCAGGAAATAACGGAGGAATAAAACCCATGGCTTACACCCGCATCAGCAATGCAGTACTAAACGGCACCGCAGGCACCCTGTTTCTGCATGAGGGCCTGGTGCAGGAATTTGTTCCAGGCGGGCTCAAGGACCCGGGCAGCGCCGACAAAGACCGGGAACTTGATGCCCGGGGCTGCCATATACTGCCCTCGCTTATTGATGTCCACGTCCACCTGCGCGATCCCGGCCTGGAATACAAGGAAGACATCTCCTCTGGACTGTCTGCAGCAGCATCAGGAGGCTTCGGACGTGTCCTGGCCATGGCCAATACAGACCCGGTAAACGACAACGCCGGCATTACCGGACATATGCTGCAAAAAGCCCGCGAGCATCATCCCGTCGGCCCCTTTCTACATCCTGTAGGCGCCCTGACCAGAGGGCTCAAGGGCAGGGATCTGGCTCCCCTGGCCGAGCTCGCGCAGGCCGGATGCAGGGCCTTCTCCAACGACGGCCTCCCGGTACAGGACAACGAACTCTTTCGCAGGGCAGTGGAATACGCCTCGGATCTGGATCTCAAGGTCATCGACCACTGCGAGGACAGCTTCCTGAGCTCCGGAGGGGTCATGAACGAGGGCAGAATGTCCGATTACTTAGGCCTGAAAGGCATCCCCGACGTGGCCGAAAGCCTGCAGGTCAGCCGGGACATACTGCTGGCGGCCTACCTGAACACCCCCATACACCTGGCCCACATAAGCTGTGCCTCCTCTGTGGAGCTCATTTATCAGGCCAGGCAGAAATCCATTCCCGTAAGCGCCGAGACCTGTCCCCACTACCTGCACTGGAGCGAGGAACTGGTGAGCGGCTACAATACCCTGGCCAGGGTCAACCCGCCTCTGCGCACCCGGGACGATGTCCTGGCCCTGCGCCAGGCGGTTCGGGAAAATATCATTGACGCAGTCGCCTCGGATCACGCCCCGCATGCGGACTTTGAAAAAGAGGTCCCCTTTGCCGATGCACCCAATGGCATCTCCGGACTGGACACCTCCTTGTCCCTTATGCTGGATCTTGTGCGCCAGGGTGTCCTGGAGACTCAGGACCTGGTCAGGCTCATGGCCTCCAACCCGGGGGAAATCTTCCGCCTGCCAGTATGCAGCTTCGCCCCCGGCGACCCGGCGGACTTCATCCTGGTGGACCCCGAAAAACAGTGGGTCCCCGGTCCGGAGACCATGCTCTCCAAAGGCAGGAATACCCCCTGCCTGGGACAGACCCTGCAGGGCAGGGTCATGGCGCATTTTCTGGGTGGAGCAGCAGTAATCAACCGGCTGTAAAGTCAGCCATAGCTGTCGGACTCGTCTGACCTGTCAGACTTGTCCTACCTGTCCGATCTGTCTGACCTGTTCGACCTGTCCGACACGTCAGACTTGTCAGACCTGTCCGACACGTCAGACTTGTCGGACAGGCCTTCCCGCACAATCCTGTGCGGAGCATTGAAGACATTCACCCGGCCCGGGCGTACGTAGCACCCCAGGGTAAGGCCCGACCTGCGGGCGATATCCAGTCCCAGCGAGGAAGGCGCGGTCCGGGACAGCACCACAGGTATGCCCATGCGGGCGCATTTGAGCACCATGTCCGAGGTCAGCCTGCCCGTGGTATAAGCCGCTCCCCTAGGGGAAAACCGCCCCAGCAGAATAGCCCCCATGAGCTTGTCCACCGCATTGTGCCTGCCCACATCTTCGTAGCATACCTGAAAAGCACCCTCACTGTAGTAGCCGCAACCGTGCACGCAATGGGTGTCCTGGGACAGAGATGACCAGGCAAGAGTTCTTTTGATAAGCTCTGCCACCTCATGAAAAGAGATACAGAAGTCTGCAGGTTCCGGATAATCCTCGTGCAGAAGCCTCCTGGCTATTTTGCCCGTGCCCCCGCATCCAGAAGTGGTGATCATCTCGTCATCCGGCCTGGGGGTTACCTCTGCGTACACATTGATGCGGCCCTGCTCGCAGACCTCTATGTCGAATATTTTGTCCCCGGGCTCAATGAGTCCCTGCCCGAAGAGGTAGCCCACAGCCAGTTCTTCCAGATCCCTGGCCATGACCATGGCCGTGCCCACAGGTTCATCGTTCAAGACCACGCCCACCGGCTTTTCTTCCAGGACCAGTTCCCGGATCCGGCTGTCTCCTTCAGGAGTAAGCAGATCCGTAATGCATTCCACTGTAACCATTACATTTTAAACCTTTATAAAATGTTTGCCGTTTATCAGCCAGTCTCCAATGCCTTCCCCCTCTTCTTCCCCAAGCCCCATGCCCCATGCCCTATGCCCCAGGCTATCCCAGAGCCTGCTCCAGGTCGGCCAGGATGTCATCTATATGCTCCAGGCCTATGGACAACCGGATAAAATCCGGGCTTACTCCGGCGCTTTTCTGCTCTTCTTCTGTGAGCTGGGCATGAGTGGTGGATGCCGGGTGAATGGCCAGGCTGCGGGCATCACCGATATTGGCCAGGTGGCTGAAAAGCTTGAGCCTGTCTATGAACCTGCGGCCTGCCTCCAGGCCGCCCTTGATCCCGAATCCCACCAGAGCTCCGAAACCTCCCTGCAGGTAACGGCGTGCCTGCTCATGGGTGGGGTGGTTATCCAGTCCCGGGTACAGGACCCAGGATACAGCAGGGTGATCTTTTAAATACCGTGCTGTGGCCCTGGCATTCTGGCTGTGCCTTTCCATGCGCATGGCCAGGGTTTCTATGCCCTGCAGGATCAAAAAACTGTTGAAAGGCGAAATGCAGGCACCTGTATCGCGAAGCAGAACGGTTCTGGCCCGGATGATATAAGCGGCCCTGCCCACTGCCTCGGACCAGACCACACCGCCGTAGGAGGGATCAGGCTGTGTGAGCATGTAAAACCTGTCCGGGGCTTTCCAGTCGAAGTTGCCGCTGTCCACTATGACCCCGCCTATGGAATTGCCGTGTCCGCCGCAGAACTTGGTCAAGGAATGCACCACTATATCCGCTCCGGACTCAAAAGGCCTACATAGTACAGGAGTAGGTACGGTATTGTCCACTATAAGCGGCACCCCGGCCCGGTGGGCGGTTGCAGCCAGTTCTGCCAGATCCGGGGTGTCCAGGCCGGGATTGCCCACAGTCTCTACAAACATACACTTAGTCTTGTCAGTTACGGCATCTGCAAAGGACTGCGGCGAGGTTGCATCCACAAAGGTGGTGCTTATTCCGTAGCGGGGCAGGGTATGGCGAAACAGGTTGTAAGTGCCACCGTAAAGACTGGAGGAGGAAACAATGTGATCTCCGCTTTCGCAGATGTTCATCACGGCGTAGGTAATGGCCGAGGAGCCCGAGCTGGTGGCCACCGCCCCCACTCCGCCTTCCAGGAGGGCCATTCTTTTCTCCAGGACATCAGTGGTGGGGTTCATTATCCTGGTATAGATATTTCCAGTGGCTTCCGGTGCGAAATCATCCGGCCTCAGGCCTTCGGTGTCCAGGTTGAGCCTGGGTGCCCACACTTCGGGCTTCAGGCTGAACAGGGAAGCCGCATCCTGGCTGTCGGAAAAAACAAAACTGGTGCTCTGGTATATGGGCACCGCCCGGCTGCGTGTGGCCACATCAGGGGTATGCCCGCCATGCAAAGAGATGGTCTCCGTTTTCCAGTCTTTTCGGGACATGACAATTGCCTCCTTATATGCTTTGAACCTCTGGTTTTTGCGCCGCAAGGACCTTTTGCCCGCATAGCATAATTCTTGACAGTTGCTTGTTCTTTGCAGAATATGTCGTTCTTTTGCTCATCTGCCAAATAGATAACCTTTTTTAGCTAAAATTGCAAAATCTTCCCGGTCCACAACCTGCATGTTGGATTAAATCCCGGGCATGACAGGCCTGCCGGACCAGGGCCAGGATAGATTTGATTTTTCGGCCAGGCCTTTGTATTCTAATAAATTGTCCTCGTACCTGCAAAAACTATTTGCAGTCCATACACAGTTGACTATACCCCCTGAGTGCATAATGTTGCCTTCATCCGTAATCATGTTTACTTTGGCTGACAGCTGTCGAATTTTTTCAATAATCGGCGGCAGATACTTTCAACTGAAAACACAGGCTTAAATCTGCAGACAGTTTACAGGAGCGTTCATGAGCCGGGGAAGCGAAATACCTCATTCCAGCGTAGGCCTGGTTGAGACCCAAAGCGTCACCTTCAGGGGGGCGGAGTGGGTTCTGCAGCTGGAGTCCGGCAAAACTCTGCACCCGGTTACAGTGGCCTATGAAACCTACGGCCGGCTTTCCCCGCAAAAGGACAACGCCATCCTGGTCTGCCACGCCCTGTCCGGAGATGCCCATGCTGCAGGCTATCACACCGGTAAACCAGGTGAGAAGCCCGGCTGGTGGGAGATGCTCATTGGACCGGGAAAACCTTTGGATACAGACCGTTACTTTATTATCTGCAGCAACTTTCTGGGGGGCTGCAAGGGCACCACCGGCCCGGCTGACATAGACCCGGCCACAGGCAGGCCGTATGGCCTGAACTTTCCCTTTTACACTGTCCGGGACATGGTCCAGGTCCAGAAATGGCTTGTGGACTACCTGGGAATACACAGACTGCTGGCGGTTATCGGCGGTTCCCTTGGCGGAATGCAGGCTTTGCAATGGCCCATAAGCTATCCCGAAATGGTCCTGGGAGCCATACCCATAGCCGCCACCGCCCGTATGTCCCCGCAGGCCATAGCCTTCAACGAAGTGGCCAGACAGGCCATCATGAGCGACCCTTCCTGGAATTACGGGCTGTACAAGCCGGATCAGCAGCCGGAAAGCGGCCTGGCCCTGGCCAGGATGATCGCGCACATCACTTATCTTTCGGAAAACGCCATGCTGCGCAAGTTTTCCCGGCGCATGATCGATGGTACAGAGCGCGGGTTCAAGCTGGGTGCGGATTTTCAGGTGGAAAGCTACCTGCATCACCAGGGCAGCACCTTTGTCAAGCGCTTTGACGCCAACACCTACCTCTATATCACCCGGGCCATGGACTATTTCGATCTGCACCTGGACTACGGCAGCCTGAAAAACGCCTTTGAACCCTGCAAAAGCTCATTTCTGGTGATTTCATTCACCAGTGACTGGCTCTTTCCCCCGTCCCAGTCTCAGGAACTGGTCAAGGGCCTGCGCCAGGCTGACAAAAACGTATCCTACTGCAATATCGGCAGCGACCAGGGACACGACGCCTTCCTGCTCCCCGGCAACCGCATGGGGGACGTGGTATCGGGTTATCTCACCAGACTGGAAAGGGAGGACAGACGTGCAGGCAAGTGATGACAAAGTTCGTTTTGACTGGAAAAGGAGCCTGCACCGGGACAGGGAGCTGGACCCATACATTATGGAGCTTGCCGGTACCGGTGAACGTGTCCTGGATCTGGGCTGCGGCCGGGGAGAGCTTTTAAAGAAACTAAAAGAGGAAAAACAGGTCCGGGAACAGGGCATAGAGCTCAACTCCGAACATGTGGCCGATTGCCTGGCCCAGGGCCTGTCCGTAATTCAGGCCGACCTGGAGGAGGGGCTCAATGATTTTCTGGGGGACTGCTTCGACCTGGTAATTTTAAACCAGGTCCTGCTCACGGTGAAAAACCCCTTGGCCCTGCTTCAGCAGGCCCTGCGCATCGGGCACAGGGCAGTGGTTACATTTCCCAACTTCGCCCACTGGCGTATCAGGCTGCACCTTCTGCTTACCGGCCGCTTACCCGTAAACCAGACTCTGCCCTACAAATGGTACGAATCCCCGGAAATCAGGCTGGCCACCATCAAGGATTTCCAGGAATTATGCCGGGAGATGCAGGTGGAGATTGTAAGCCGGCGTTTTTTGCAGCTGAACTATCTGGTACAGAACAGGAAGGTAAATATCTGGCCCAACCTGCGCTCCACTGTTGCCCTTTTCTGCCTGCGCCAGGGCGGATGAAAAATGTTTGCAGCCCGGTTGTATTTGTCTTTTCAGCAGGTTTAATGTTATAGATGATCCATGTTCAGGCATGAAAACATTTTTTACATGCTCTGGGACGAGTCCCACCTCTGGGGGCTGATGCTCTGGAGGGCCCTTAAGGATCTGGAAATCCCGGCCCGAATTGTCAGCTCACAGGACATCCGCGGTGAAATTTTAAGCACCCGCCCCCCGGCCGGTCTGCTGGTGCCCGGGGGATGGGCCAGACTCAAAGCGGACAGTCTGGGCCTGGCAGGCATGTCCAGCATCAGGGATTATATTTCCGCCGGTGGAAAATACCTGGGCATCTGCGGAGGGGCCGGCATGGGACTAAGCTCTGCTTCGGGTTCTCCCTGCCTGGACCTGTGCCACTGGTCCAGAAAACCCATGCAGGACAGGCTGCCCAATTTCAGCGGGCATGTCCGCTGCAGGGTACGCCTGCCCCACTGGAAAGAAAGCCGCCGGGACATCTGCCTGCCGGTATGGTGGCCCTCCCAGTTTGAGCCCGGGGACAATGCATCAGACGGGGTCAGGGCCCTGGCAGAATACCTGGAACCGGACCAGGACTTCTGGACGGCCGATTTGCCCTACAGCGACCTGAAGCAGGCAGACATATGCAAGTGGGAAAAGGTCTACGGCATCAATCTGGACCCTGGCCTGCTCCGCAGCGAACCATGCATACTGCACGGCACCATGGGTTCAGGCGAGTTCGTCCTGAGCTATTCCCACCTGGAGACCCCTCAATCCAGGCAGGCCAACAGGCTTCTGCGTGAACTTCTTTTTACCTGGCTTGGCTGGAATATCCCCCGGGAAGTCAAAACCCGGGTCAGCAGCTGGGACCTCAAAAATATCGAGCCGGTATGGGAAGATGATGTCTTAATGCGATGCAGGCAGGGTCTGGAGGAAATAATCGAGCTCGGCCGGGCCCATTTCCTTTTCTACTGGCGCACCCCCTGGCTTCTGGGGTGGCGCAGGGGAGTGCCGGGATCGCCGGTGAATTTTCTGTACGCCATGGCCGGGCACGCCCAGGGGCAAAGACCCGGCCGCAAGGCACAGGAATTCTGGAAGGGGGAAAAAGAGTCCTTTGCCCGACACCTGGATTCTTTTCTTTCCAGGCTCAAAACCTATCTCACAAGAGAACGCCTGGCCATGTCTCTGGCTCCTTCGTCCCCTGAAGCAAGCTCGGACCTGGATCTGCAGCAGGAAAAACTGGAACTCTTCGGGTCCTTTCCCGGATATGGAGGCCTTTACGGTCGGCTCATCCAGCCCCTGGACCATCTTTTATACCTGCTTGAGCGGTGAAAAGAAAATGCAGGGGGGCAGCCCCGCATTTTCTTATACGGCGCAAATGCTCCAAAACATGCAAATACTTGGAAACGTTATGCAAAACAGAACTTGAATTGCCGGTTATTGCCCATGGCCGTAATAGTCATAGAATTCCGGGTGGACTGAAATAATAATCTTGCCCTTGTCCTCCACCTGGACCACCTTTTCCGGCATAAGCCCCACGTCTAAGGCCATATTTTCTATGCGGGCCTTTTCCTTGTGTACTGCGTCACTCATCGAATCGAACCTGGCTACTTCTACCCAGTCATCCATGATTTACTCCTGTCAAATCCGTTTACAGTGTTTTCAATTTTTCATCCGGCCTCGAAATGTCTTTCCTGCAGCTCCGGGTCCTGAACAGCTGCTGGGTCACCTGTCTGCATCCGGCCAGGGAGTGCATCTGCGGCATGGGGCATACCCGGCGTAAAAGGCCTCCCGCAGGGTGTCGAACTCTTCGCGGTTGTGCTCGGATATTCTTTGCCCGTAACCGCAGCCTGGATGATGAAAACGCTTGCTGCGCTTGTTCCCCGCCCATGTTTCCACTTCAGGGTGCTGATTAAGCACTTCGGGCCAGAACCCGGCACTTTCGTCAATGGCTCTTTGCTGAGCCCTGAGCAGATCCCTGGAAATCTTTTCGTCCTGGTCCTCGTGCGGGTAGTAAAAGGCCAGGCCTTCGCGCACCAGCAAGAGGCCTATGTTTTCTCCAGAGGGCAAATATGCATGGGCCAGAGTTCTGCCATATCGATCTTCCGGCACCTGTCCTGTCTTCAGGGTTATGACCCTGTCCTTGATCAGCTCTTCCAGCCTCTCAGTGGCCTCCTGGGCAAAATACTGGTCAGGACGCCCGTTGCCGGCCGTTTCCGGGGCATCCATACCTTTTATCCGGACAACCTCCCGGTCTTCCAGGATCAATGTATCTCCGTCCGGCACCCAGGCAACCCGGACTTCCCTGTTCTGCGCCCCGGCCTGAGCCAGACCCGGAAGCAGAATTGCAATAAACAGCCAGTAAACACATGCCCTCCACCGTGCTCGCATAACCCCTCCCATCCGCTGTCCTTAAATCCACTACTGCCCCATCACTTGCACCCTGCTCCTGAATCCCATAATCCCCCAATCCCTGAATCCCTCAATCCCATAATCCCATAATCTTTAAATCAACTCTCATAATAGGTCTTAAGGGAAGAACTGCGCACCGGATGCCTGAGTTTACGCAGGGCCTTGGCCTCGATCTGACGGATACGTTCTCTGGTTACATTGAACAGTTTGCCCACTTCTTCCAGGGTATGGTCAGACTTTTCCCCGATGCCGAAGCGTTTACGCAGCACCTGCTCCTCCCTGGGGGTAAGTTCGGCCAGGACCTTGGAAATCTGCTCCGAAAGCTTGGAGTTCACTACCTCGTCCGCCGGAGCCACCGCCTTCTTGTCCTCGATAAAATCTCCCAGGCTGGAATCTTCCTCGTCTCCTATGGGGGTCTCTAAGGAGATGGGCTCTTTGGCGATCTTGAGTACCTTTTTGACCTTCTCCAGGGGATAATCCATGCGCTCGGCTATTTCCTCGGGGCTTGGATCCCGGCCCAGTTCCTGGACCAGGTACCTGGAGGTACGCACCAGTTTATTGATGGTTTCGATCATGTGTACAGGGATGCGGATGGTCCGGGCCTGGTCGGCGATGGCCCTGGTAATGGCCTGCCTGATCCACCAGGTGGCATAGGTGGAAAACTTGTAGCCGCGCTGGTACTCAAACTTGTCCACCGCCTTCATCAGGCCGATATTACCCTCCTGAATCAGGTCCAGAAACTGCAGTCCGCGGTTGGTATATTTCTTGGCAATGCTTACAACCAGCCTCAGATTGGCCCGGATAAGCTCCTGCTTGGCCCGCAGAGCTTCCTCGTTGCCCTTGTTTATCCTCCACAGGATTTCCTCAAGTTCATGCACATTATGCATGCATCTTTGCTGCAGCCTTTCCTGGATCTCCATTTTTCCATAAATAAGCTCCTTGAAGGAAAAAAGCTCGTCCACGGTCATACCCAGTTGATCAGCGGCTGCCACAGGATTGATTTCCCTGTTGTGCAGCTTGTTCAAAAGGCTGTGCAGTTCATCCTGGGACATGCCTAAGGAAAGAATATAGGCGCTCAGGTCCCGCTGACAGTTGTGCATCTGGCGCACGTAATCGTTTACCCTTTCGATTATGGAGTCAATAAGCGTCTTTTCCAGCTTGATATGCTTGAGATGCTCTACGATCTCGTACTTGTAGTCCAGGATCTTTTTCTGCTGCCCGTAAACACGGCGGTCCAGGCGGGCGCATTCATTGAGTTTTTCATAGACACTTCTGCGCTTCTTGTAACACTGCTTTATCTCCTCCAGAAGAGCAA
The DNA here is from genome assembly GCF_000174435.1 of Desulfonatronospira thiodismutans ASO3-1. NCBI lineage: Bacteria > Pseudomonadati > Thermodesulfobacteriota > Desulfovibrionia > Desulfovibrionales > Desulfonatronovibrionaceae > Desulfonatronospira > Desulfonatronospira thiodismutans. Next base: position 1,017,595 of record NZ_ACJN02000002.1, on the reverse strand, counting down.
TGACCCTTTCGCGCTGATTCATTTCTTCTTCTGTGGGGTCGTCCTCTTCGATGGTCTTGACCACGTCCTTGAGCTTGATCTTTTCTTTTTTCAGATCCTCTCCCACCTGGATAAGCTCTTCTATGGCCACAGGGACTTCCACCAGGGAGTAAAGTACTTCCATTTCCCCGGATTCGATCTTTTTGGCGATAACCACCTCACCGTCCCGGTCCAGAAGGCCCACTGCACCCATTTCGCGCAGATAGGTGCGCACCGGGTCATTGCTCCTGGAAACCGCCTCGGCAGTATCTTCCAGGCGGTCCAGGTTCAGGGCCAGGGTTTCAGCCAGGGAGTTGGTGTCCTCGGAGGAGACAGATATGGTCTTGCCTGCCTTGCCGTCTACAATGGCTATATCCAGTTGATCAAAAATGGAAATTATTTCCTCCACCTGCTCAGGTGTGGTAACATCTGAAGGCAGGGCCTTGTTTATCTCGTCAAAAGTCAAAAAACCCTTTTTCTTGCCTTCTGCAATCAACGCCTTGATTTGTTGAACATCCTTTATGCTGCGCATAGTGCTCCCTCTACAGACTGTTTTTGTACCGCCCTTAACCCTGCAGCGAAACTTATAAAATATAATATTATCTCAATTGGGGACAGTCCCGCACCTACTTGATTTCTCAGCAAGTTCCAGCGATTTCATGAAATCATTCCCAAGTAGGTGCGGGACAGTCCCCGTAGGTCAGTCATAAGTTTCGCTGCAGGGTTAATAAGCGGTCCAATTTATCAAAGTTCAGGCATGGCCTGATAGATATTGACCTGAAAAATTTGTAACAAAAAGCAACCGGCAAGGTTGCCCCAAAAGGCCTTTTTCTCCGCACAGGGTCACGGAAGAAGCTTAGAAACTTTTCTGCAAAAGCTGCAGGATACGCCTGACCTCGTCCTGGTCCTGGCTCTGCTGCGCCCTGGAAAGGGCTGTTTTTAGATTCCGGGTGCTCATCCTGGTCATGCACCGGTCTATAAACTCTTCTATCTGGGCCAGAATCCGCGTCTTTTCTTTTTCCAGCTGTGCTCTTTGCATTTTGCTCTGCACAAAAAAAGCGCTTTCGTCTTCATTCAGAGCGCTTAAGTCATCCTGGTGCATGACCCGCAGTTTGTCCCAGAACTGCCTGGCCCACTGCGATGTGAGAACCAGGCCCAGGTTTTTATTCTGAAGACGGGTCCGGTCTTCGGGAAAACACACCGCAAAGGTAAGAAGTTCGCGGTCTCTTTGCTCCGCACCCTTGCCCTGCTGGCTCCAGACCCTGGTATCACCCGGGGTTTTCTGCGCCGCAGGGGTAAACTTCTCCCGCAGCTCCTTCTCGGTCAGCCCCAGGACATGAGCCACCCTGGGAATGTAGTAGGATCTCCAGGACAGATCCTTGAAGTGCGTTATAAAATTTTCAACCCACTTCATTGTTTCCCCGGGGGATTTATTTGTGCTAAGCATCTTCAGACAAAAATCAAGACCGTCTGTGGTCTTTTGCAAAAGATCCTCCAGCCCCTGCCTGCCCCTGGCAACCAGCAGGCTGTGAGCATCCTCTCCCTCGGGCAGGATAAGCACCCGGCAGGTAAGCCCGGCCTGCAGGATCATCTCCGCGCTTTTCAACGCGGCACTTTGCCCGGGAGCGTCGCCATCGAAGATAAGCACCACTTCCCTGGCCAGCCCGGCCATCCTTTTCACCTGGGCCTTAGTCAGGGCTGTGCCCAGAATCCCGCAGCTGTTTTCAAAGCCATACTGGTGCAGGGCCATTACATCCAGGTATCCCTCGGTGAGCAGTACCCGGCTGGAACGGGTGATATGCGTACGGGCCTGGTAAAGCCCGTAAAGATGCTCTCCCTTGGTATAAATCGGGCTTTCACTGCTGTTTAAGTACTTGGGCTCATCATCGCCCATGACCCGGCCCCCGAAGGCCACCACAGCACCGGACAGGGCAATAATGGGGAAAATCAACCTGGCCCGGAAGCGATCATATATCCTGCCTCTCTCGTTTCGGCTAAGGACTCCGGCCTCTACACCGTCTTCAGGGGTAAAGCCCCTGGACTCCAGAAATGATTTGAGGTTATTCCACCCATCAGGACTCCAGCCCAGGCCGAAAGCTTTGGCTGTTTCCTGACTTATTTGTCTTTTTTCTAAGTAAAGCCTTGCCTTTTGACCGTTACTTCCCTGCAGGTGCTGCCCGAAAAAAGAATTGCTCCAGGAATTTACCTCCCTGCACACTGAAGCACGGCCCATAGAAGCAGGTCCAGGGGAACCTCCCTGCCTGGCAAGCTTTACTCCGGCCTCGGCTGCCAGCTGGGTGACAGCTTCATTAAAATCCAGACCGTTTATGTTTTTGAAAAACTCGATAATGTCGCCGGATGCCTGGCACCCAAAGCAGTAGTAAAAGCCCTGGTCCGGAGTCACGGAAAAAGAGGCCCTGGTCTCCTGGTGGAAAGGGCACGGACCCATGAGTCGTCCGCCCACGGTCTTTAGCTGCACATACCGGCCCACGATATCCTCCAGGGACAGCCTGGACTTGATCTCAGCCACTTCCCGGGGGTCTATAAAGGACATCTGGTTTACTCCCTGCCGGCACCAGCCTTTTCAGGCTTTTTTGATTTTAGTCTCCGACCCCTGACCCCTGCCCCCTGACTTCTGCTTGCGCCGTGAAACCGGGGTCCCCCAGTTAACTGGAAGAAGGTTAACCGGGCAAGCCTCTTGGGTGTTTCACCGGGGACCCCTGACGCCTGTCCTCTGGCTTCTATCAAGGCAGTTCCACAGTGGTCACTCCGTCATCAGCGGATTCCGATGCCCCGGGGGAGAAATCCTTGATAACCGGGCTTCTTTGCAGGTACTGCCGCACAGCTTTTTTCAAAGCCCCGGTGCCCTTGCCGTGAATGACTTCCACCTGCTTTCTGCCGGACAGCATGGCCTGATCCAGGTACTTTTCCAGTTCTTCCAGGGCTTCATCACGGTACTTGCCCCGGATATCCAGCCTGATGGACTGTGCACCACCGGTGGACGAAGAATAGCCGGCAGATGGTTTTGCACCGGTGCTTTTTCGGGGCAGCTTCAGATCCCCCGGGTTCACCCACAGGGATATGCCCCCGAAATCTATCTTGACCTGTTTTTTACGCTCATCCTTTTCCCGGACTGTTCCGGTACGGTTCCAGGCCGGGTAGAAATAAGCATCATGAATAGTAATATCCTCGAGGGCAAGCCCGGCCGGCTCGCTGGCATCTTTTTCCCCGGTGCCCAGTTCTTCTGCTGCCCGCCTTACCTCGGACAGCTCCTTCAGGGCCTTTTTGCGCCCGACCTTTTGCTCCTGCCACTTTCTGACGATTTCCTGGCCCTGACCTTTGAGTTCCTGCATGAGCCTTTCCTGGTCCCGGGCCAGATCCTGACGCTTTTTTTCCAGCTTGCGGGCAAGCCTGGTCTTTTCTTCTTTCAGACCGGCCAGCTCCTGCTCCCTTTGGGCTGCAAGCTGGTTTAACCGTTCAAAAAGACGGTTTTGTTCTTCGCCCTCCAGCAGCAGGTACTCCTGAGCCCGGTCGATTATTTCCCCAGGAAGCCCCTGCTCCCGGGCCACCTTCAGGGCCCGGCTGGCTCCCACCTGGTCATAGGCCAGCCTGTACAGCGGCCTTTTGGTCTCCGGGTCAAAAAGTACCGAGCAGGCACGCACCTCCTCCCGGGACAGAGCATAGGCCTTAAGCGCCGGAAAATGGGTGGCCGTGGCTGTCCAGGCCCCTTTATCCAGCAGGGCGTCCAGAACAGCCTGGGCCAGAGCCGCGCCCTGGGCCGGGTCGGTGCCCACCCCGAACTCGTCCAGAATCACCAGGGTTCTGGAATCAACCTCGGGCCAGAACCTGCTGAAATGCTCTATCTGGTCCGTAAAGGTGCTAAGACTTTCCTCCACTCCCTGCTGAGAAACCATGGAAACAAATATCTTGTCCCAGAAAGGTACGCTGCTGCCCTCATCCACAGGCACGGGCAGGGCGCTCTGGGCCATAATAGCCGCCAGACCGAGGCTTTTGAGGCATACGGTCTTGCCCCCGGCGTTGCCCCCGGAAATGACCAGAGCCTTCTGACCTGGTCTGAGGCTCACATCTACAGGCACAACATGGTGTCCACCCAGCACCAGCAGAGGATGGCGCAGGTTTTTAAGCTCCAGGCTATCTTCGCCCTCCCGGGAGAGCACCCTGCCCTGCAGGCGGCCGGCCATCCTGGCCCTGGCCCACAGCACATCCATGCGGATAAGCCAGGAATAGACCTGCTGCAGAGCATCCAGGCTTCTTCTGGCCAGGTCCGTGAGGTAGGCCCGGACCTTTCTTTCTTCCTCGGCCTGCAGCTGCAGAAGTTCCTGGAAGCGGTTGTTCAGATCCACCAGGAACATGGGTTCAAAATAGCAGGTTTCCCCGGTCTGGGAATAATCATGGATGATGCCCTGCACCTTGCCCTTGAAATTGCTCTTCAGGGCCAGGACGTAACGATCCGAGGATATGGTCAGGTATTCGTCCTGCAGGTAGTGGGAATAATTCTCCCGGCTCAAGGATTCGTTCACCTTTCTGGAGCATTGAGACCGAAGGTTGCGAATCTCGCCTCGAACATCCTGCAGCTCTGGTGAACTGTCATCCTTTATCTCCCCGGACTGGCTGATGCACCTGTGCATGGCCGACCAGAGAGTGCCCGGCCAGGAGATATTCTCCCAGGTGGCTCTAAGAGATGGAAAACCCTGGGGATCAATTTCCTGCATGGAGGATTGAAGCGCATTTGCTGCCTCCAGAAAGCTCTGCAGCCCCCACAGCCCTTCCAGATCCAGAACCGCATCCTGGTCTTTTAAAAGGGGGAGGACCCGGTCAAGCTCCGGAAAAGAACCCAGAACTACGGCGTACTCCTGCAGGGCTGAAATGGCCTCGTGCAGAAGGGCCTGCTCTTTTTCCAGTTCGTGGGGGTCGGTAAATGGACGGATCCTGGTACAAAAGTCACGTCCAGGGCTGGATACAGCTTCCTGGCTTAAATACTGAAGGACTCTGGGAAACTCCAGCAGGGTGTTGGTCCTGGATTCCATAAGAAAGGATTTGATAAGGCCTCCCCACATTTGCCATGCAGGGAGGCTGGTTGCTCACGCCCCGGCGTGAAATTTGGCTGAAATAATAAAGTGTTAACTATCCGGATAGTCTTGAATATTTTTAAGACCCAGCTAAAAGCGGATTCTTGACGCCTGACTCGGATAATACATTAGCTTTCCCGGCGGATCTATAATAATACTTCGAGAATTTTGTATCCCAAATACCGGAAAAAAATGTTGTCAGACCTGCATATTCAACTATCTGCAGATTCCAGGATTAAAGTCCTACATCATCTGCATCTTGCGCATTTTCTTCATCAGGCGCTTTCTGGCAGCAGCTTCTTTCTTCTTTTTCTGAATACTGGGCTTTTCGTAATGCTGCCGCTTCTTCAATTCCGAAAGAATGCCGGACTTTTCCACCTGCTTTTTGAACTTGCGCAAGGCATAATCAAAATTATCGCTCTCTCCCAAGATAACTCCAGGCACTTAAAAAACACCTCCTTCAAAAAAAGCTTGAAAAGGCCCTGGTCTTCCGGATCATCTGCGTGACACCCTCCGGACCTGTTAGGACCAACAGACAATATAAATCTGTTTGGATTGCTTGGCAAGAAAAAAGAGAGGACAATTTCTTGCCCTCTCTTTACAAGTAAACACTGTAGACTCTTAAAGGATTCTAAACAGCCTGCCCCAGGCCCAGCAGTCAGGCGAAACTGAGCATGATTTGTGCTCTTATCAGGCCAGGGTGGGAACCCGCCATCCTCTGTGGAGCCTGAAAACCATCCTGCATGGCAGGCAGTTGTTTTAGTAAATCCTTGCTGGCAGCCTGTTATCTACAATGTGTCGAAATTTTTTATTTGACTGCATCCTTGAGAATCTTGCCGGGTCTGAACTTGACCACCTTGCAGGCGGGAATTTTGATCTCTTCTCCGGTACGGGGGTTGCGGCCATTGCGGGATTTGCGTTCTTCCACGGCAAAGGTCCCGAACCCGGTCAGGGTCAGCTTGCCTTCCTTGACTAATGTGTCCTGAACAGAATCCAGAAAAGCATTAAGGGCTTTTTCCGAATCTGCCTTGGTCAGGCTGGCCTTTTCCGCCATTTTGGATACCAGGTCGGCTTTTGTCATCAGTTTCTTCCTCCTTCAAAGGTTTAACCATAAAAAACAAACTATACAGAAAAAATCAGGTGTTGTTCCCGCGACACTATACCTTGCCTGTTTAAAACCTGCAGACAGTGATTCTGACAAGTCCTCTACACTTCATTGGCGGTAAATGCAAGCAAGCCAAGTACGTGAAACAAAAAAAACGGCCTCAAGTCAAGACAAAATTTGCCATGAAAGAAGTTTATTCAGAAAAAAGGCACTTGGACAACCCCTGAAAATCCTCTGGGCTCAGCTGCTCAGGCCTGGCCCGGGGGTCCAGACCGCACTGCTCAAGTGCAATTTTTCTCCTGTCATTCCAGTATGTTTTGAGAATCCTGCCCAGTTGTTTGCGCCGGTTTTGAAACATGGTCTTGACCACCCTGGCCAGATCCCGGGGGACAAAAAAAATTTTGTCTGCAGGCAGGGGGCGAAGCTCCAGAACAGATGAATCCACACTGGGGCGGGGGCGGAAAACCCCTGGAGACACATTAAAGAGCACCCTGGGGGTTGTAAATGACTGCAGCCAGATGGAAAGCGCCCCGTATTCCTTGCCTCCCGGCCCTGCCGTAATCCTCTGGGCCACTTCCTTCTGGACCATGACCACGGCCCTGTCAAAGCTTCTGCATCCGGCGGCCATATCCCAGAGAAGCGTCTGGGCGATGTTGTAGGGCAGATTGCCTATAATTTTCAGTCCGGGCCAGCGGTCAAGCCTGGACCAGTCAAGCTGAAGTGCGTCCATGTTTACTGCCTGAAGTCCTGGACACCGGTCAAGAGCAAATGTCAGGAAATAATCCTTTTCCACACCCAGGACCAGTCCTGCCCGGTCGGCCAGAAGAGCAGTCAGCACCCCTTTTCCAGGACCTATTTCTAAGACGCGGTCTTTGTGTCCCGGCTCCAGGGCATCCACGATCTTGCGGGCTATGTTCATATCCTGGAGGAAATTCTGGCCCAGGCTTTTTTTGGCCGGGGCATGAATCATCTTTCCCTCAACCTTTTAAGCTGCATGCGCAGGGACCTTTTTTGCCGGTACAGATAAACCATGCGCACACTGACCAGATAGGTCAAAAAGGCCAGAGTAAGCCCGACTATTACTCCCCCGGCAAGCATGAGCAAAAAGAAATCCCATCCCAGGTTGACGATGTTTAGCAGGGTCAGATCCTCGGGCTCGAATTCTTTTTTTCCCACAGGAATGACCGCCCTGCCCAGCAGATACATTCCGTAAAAAACAAAAGGGGCATACAGGGGATTGGTTATCCAGGTGCCGATTGCAGCGGCGATCTTACTGCACTTGAAGAAAAAGGCCAGAATTACGGCGGCAACAGTCTGCAGGGGGATGATGGGCAGACAGCCCACTAATACTCCCAGGGACAGGCCCATGGCCACGTTATGCGGGCTTTCCCTGATGCGGAGCAGTTTAAGATACCAGAAGCGAAAAAAACGCTTCAGGCTGTACATGGAGAATCTGGAAGGCCTTTTAAAATTGTTGGGGGGGCTTGAAGGCAAGCCCCCCCGGCCCCCCCGGAAATGTCAGTTCAGTAGTTTCCACAGGGTGTAAACATTATTCGGCGGTTATATCTTTCAAGGCGTTCAGGGCAGCTTTTCCATGGCTTCAACAAGCATCTCCAGTGGAGGCCGCCTGTTTATGTCCTCAACGTGCGCAAATCTTATGATTCCTTCCTTGTCCACAATGATTGTGGCCCGCTCTGCAGTACCGTCTCCCCGCAGGATGCCGTACTTTTCAGCCACTTCCCCGTGGGGCCAGAAGTCTGAAAGTACCGGAAACCACAGCCCACCCATGGATTTTATCCAGGAGTACTGAGAAGGCACATTATCTGTGGTAATACCCAGAATGATGGTGTCGTTGTCATCAAAAAAATGCCTGGCAATATTGTATCCCGGCCATTGATCCGAGCACACAGGGGTCCAGGCGGCCGGAACAAAGGAGAGCATTACATTCTTTTCCCCCCTGTACTGGGACAGGCTGATTTCTTCTCCCCCCACAGCAGGCAGGGTAAAATCAATGGCCTCATCTCCTTCTTCTACTTTTATCTCACTGTCAATGGGTTTTAATTCCCCGGGATCATAGATTGCGCCTTCGTCAGCCGGGGAAAGGCCCGGAGAAGCCAGAAACAAAGCCAGGAACAAAATAATTGTCTTGATACCTTTCATATCATGTCACCTCCTCACAGATGAGCCTTTACTTCTTCCAGGTACGCCTCAACTCCATCCCGGAAAGGTCCGGTATGGGAATGCAGGATGCGGCCGTTTTCGGGATCTACAGCATAATACGTAGGTGTTCCCACCTCACCCAGATATTTATGCCATACAAAATCCGGGTCCGGAATCAAAGGAAACTCCACTTCATAGCGATCCCGGTATACGCTGACCTCAAAGCTGGAATTGCCGGGTGCGATTCCAAAAATCTTGATGGACTCTTCCAGCCCCTGTTCATGTATCATATCATAGAGGTCGTTTACGTCCGGGGCCTCCCTCTGACAGATGGGACAGTACATGCTGAACACCTGCACCAGGACCAGGTCAGCCTGTACATCCCCGATTACAAAATTTTCATTGTCGGAAATTCCCAGGTAATCCTGGTGTACCGCCTCTTCGGGTACCTGGATGTTTTCCTCCGGAAAATTGTCCATTTCCTCTGCCCAGGCATGGGATGCCCCAAGCATGGCCATGCAAATAAATAAAGCAACTAAAGTCGACCATACTCCCCTTTTCATTTTAACCTCCTGCTTGATTTAAAAACCTGATTTAAAACCCTGCCACTGTGTTTCCTGCACACGCCCACCAATCAGGCAAAAGAGGACATTACCTCATTTAGCTTTTGTATTGAGGGCCGGTTATTAAAGAGGGGTTCACCCGTTGGATGGGGGAGGCTTTCTTCAAAAGTCGGCTTATGACTCTGATAGATAACTCCCAGTGGTATCCCCTCATCCCACTGCCTGGAAAGGGCCATGGCCTGCTCCCAGTTTTGTGGATCATGATCTTCCGGGATATAGCAGCGCTCTTTATACCAGGCAAAGGTATTGACTTTATTGAAACTTACGCAGGGCTGCAGTATATCCACCAGGCTGAACCCCGGATGCTGGACAGCCTTGACTATCATCTCGGTCAGGTGATCCTGCATGCCTGCAAACCCCCGGGCCACCATCCCCGCCTGCATGGCCACAGCCACTCCCACAGGGTTAAAGGCCTCGGAAGGATTGCCCGCGGGCTGGGCCTTGGTCTTTTGCCCCCTGGCGGTGGTAGGGCTGGCCTGGCCCTTGGTCAGCCCGTAAATCTGGTTGTCGTGGGCCAGCAGGGTAACATTGATATTGCGGCGCAGGGCCGCCAGGAAATGGTTGCCTCCCTCGCCGTAGTTGCAGCCGTCCCCGCTCTGGGCGATGACCACGGCCTGCGGGTTGGCCAGCTTGATTCCGGTGGCCGCAGGCAGAGCCCTGCCGTGCAGGCCATTATAAACATTGGTCCGCAGGTAGTGCGGAGATTTGGCCGCCTGGCCGATGCCGGAGACAAAAATACACTGGTGCGGTTCAAGTTCCATCTGCACCAGGGCCTCTTTGACGCACTTAAGTATGCTGTGATTGCCGCATCCAGGGCACCAGGCCGTTTCAAAACTTCCAAAATCCTCCATGGAAACCATAAATCATCCTTCTGATTAAATACAATTTCAACTTAATTATTTAAGCATGTTGCAGTCATCAGGGTTTAGCATTGTATACATAGCACGGTCTACTCCCCGCCTTGGCTAAGGAGGGGCCGGGGGTGGTTCGAATCTAAATGACCATTTCCCTTCAGTGACTCTCAGGTCATGTCCCGGGCGAGCCCCGGTGAGGGCTTACAGGATATTATCTGCAATATACTGTCCATCCAGGGGCAGACCGTCGTAACGCAACACATAGGCCATATTAGCCGGCTGGACCATGCTGCTCACCAGCTGGGCGAACTGTGCCGTGGCATTGGATTCAACAAATACAACCCGTTGCGCCCGCTGCAGGTAATCCCTGAAATGCTCCGCATCCAGAGGCCACACCTGGGAAAAGTGCAGCACAGCAGTATTTTCAGACCCCATGATTTCCCTGGCCTCCAGGGCCGGTCCCCGGGTGGAGCCCCAGCAGACCAGCAGGTCTTTTGGGTTTTGCGGGCCTGTATATGCCGGAAGGATTACTTCCTGCTTGAGGATATCTCCCTTTTTCAGCCTTTTGTCCACCATTTTTTTACGTACCTGCAGATCCTCGGTAATGTGTCCGTCCGGGGTATGCTCGTCGCTGTCCAGGACCACTAAGCAGCGGGACATGGCAGGTATAATGCGCGGCGATACTCCACTTGGGGTAAAGGCGTACCTTTCATATTCTTCCTGTACTTCCCCGCAGACTTCCGGGGAGGCAACCGGTTCCAGGATTTCCGGATCAGGCAGGTGAACGTTACGGTAGGAGTCGGCCAGATACTGATCCGTGAGGATAAAAACCGGCCCCTGGCTTTTCTCGGCCAGGTCAAAGGCCCTGCGGGCCAGGACAAAGCATTGCCCGGGGTCTGCAGGAGCCAGCACGGCCCTTGGAAATTCCCCGTGCCCGGAGTAGAGCACTAAGTTGAGATCTCCCTGCTCGGTACGGGTGGGAAGCCCCGTAGCCGGGCCAGGGCGCTGCCCTACCACTATGACAACAGGAGTCTCGGTCATGCCGGACAGGCTCACACCCTCGCACATAAGAGCAAAGCCTCCTCCGGAGGTGGCCACCATGGACCTGGCCCCGGCATAGGAGGCCCCCAGGGCCATGTTTATGGCTGCAATCTCATCCTCTGCCTGTTCCACAACCATACCGAAATCCCGGGCGTAAGAATTCAAGGTCATGGGAATACCGGTGGAAGGGGTCATGGGATAATACGAGCAGAAATTTGCTCCGGCGCACAGGGCCCCCAGGGCAAGAGCCTGGTTGCCTGCAAGCATCAGACCGGCACTGCCTTTGGGCTCATCTAAGTTGAAACCGGCAACACCGCTCTTGGATGCAAATGCATAGGCCTTGTCCAGAACCTCCAGATTTTTGTCCACTGCTTCCGGCTTTTTTTGCTCGAAAGCAGAACGGATGCATCCGGCCGGCATCTCCCGGTCCAGGCCCAGGATATAACTTAGAACGCCCAGGCCCACCACATTTTCGTACAATGCGGACCCGGCCAGGTCTGCAAAAGGGATGTCTACTGCCTCTAAATCTGAAGCCTGGGCGTTTTTGTCCTTCAGGGCCACCGCGCCTGGAGTCAGCTCCTCCCGGTGCAGCTCAAGGGTTTCAGAGTTCAGGGCCACCAGGATATCTATTCCTTGAGCCGGGCCATGCACATTTTCAATCCCGGCCCGTACAGCATAGGTATTGTGCCCGCCCCTGATTCTCGACATGTAGCTCTGGGTGACATGTACCTGGTAGCCTGAACGGATAAGGGCCCTGGTCAGCAGTTCTCCAACAGTGACCAGGCCCTGCCCCGCCTCTCCGCCGATTAGTATGTTCAACTCCCGGCGCATAATAAACCTATGCCCCGTCCAGTCCGGACCTGGCTTTACCCAGGGCCCAGCCTTCCGGGTCCTCGTAATAGTACTGCATATCGCTTAAAAGCACGTAATGCCCCTTTTCCTCCTGAATCATGCGCTTTAAGAAATCGCGCTCCAGGTCCTCGGAGGCTTTTTCCAGGGCCTCTTCGTAAAACTTGACCAGGGCCAATTCAAAATCAATGCCGGCATTGAGGGCCTTGGCAGTAGAATCGCACGGCTTTTCGGATTTGACCTTTTCCGCAAGCTCTTTAAAGGCCTGTCCAGCATCGCTTCCCATATCATCCATGCAACAGGCCTGCTCCAGTCCGGAATCCTGGTCAAGGGCCTTTTCGATCTCCCGGATTCTTTGTATGTGCTGGATCTCGTCATCGCGAAGCATGGAGAAAATCTTCTGCCCCATCTGTGTTGTACATTCTTTGGCTGCCTGCTCATAAAAGGCCTTGCCCTTTTCTTCCATTTCCACAGCCTTGCAGACCCAGTTCTTAAAATTTTCCCTGCTCATGAAAAAAGCTCCTTATTTTTCTGGTTGATGAAACAATTATTCCAATTTCTTTTTATGACTTTAAATTTCAGTTGTAAAGATAATAATCATTACTTCTTTGAAAGATAGGGGCTATCTTGCTCTCTTTATGAATTCATCCTCCCCCCAACCCCCCAATCCTGAATCCCTTAATTCCCCAATCCCCAACGTCTACTGATTTCTGATCTCTGACCCGTGATCTCTGATTCTGACCTCTGATTTAGAATCCCCCAATCCCAAAATTCCTGAATTCCTAAATTCCCGAATACCTGAATTCCCCAATCCCTGAAACCCAAATTTACAGAATCATTTCCCGAAAAATTCCTTTCTAAGCTGCATATCCTGATCCAGGGCCTGCAGCTGCCCCGGACCTGGCTCTACAGGGGTTTCGTTTATGAGCCAGCGCACCAGGTCGCGCCACATGGAGGAAATCTCGCCCCCGGAGGGCATGCGCGCTGATGAGGCCAGTTCCACAGTTATTACCGGAATACCCATTTTCTTGCCTGCAAAATTGCCCAGGGTGCCGGGAAAGTTGCCCAGCCTTCTAAGCCACAGGCTGCCAAGACTGCGCGGAGGGTTACCCGGTCCGTCATAGTCCACCAGGTTCAGGGGGGAGTGCAGCGAAATAACGGCATCCGGCCTGAAACTACGGATCAAATGCACCAGAAATTCCGTCTCCGGCTCACTCACAGGATAAGGACCCGGGTAATAGCGCGGATTCTCATCCGTCATTTCCTGCCAGCGGGTATAACCCACTTCCCTCCAGAGAGGCGAGGGCTTGTTGCGGTTTATATCCACTCCCCGGGCATTGGTCCTGGTGGCCGGGCGCTCAAAAAGACCGTCAGGATTTAGAAGGGGCACAAAAATCCAGTGAAAAAGCCCGGAATGATGCTCATCCAGTATCTGCATCCATTTGAAGGTTACGCTTATGGAAGAATATTCGTCTCCGTGAGTTCCGCCCACAACTAAGACCCGGCTCTGGGGAGCACGCCTTTCAAGTGGTGGATACTCCTTGACCAGCAGAGGATGTCCCCGCACGGAATATGCACCGGATTCAAGCAGCCCCCCTTCCACGCAGTCACCAAGGCTTACGCTGCTGAGCCTCTGGTCAATGGCAGTACAAGTATCTATCTTGCTCTTCTTCTCACCGGGCTCATCCGAGGCCGGTGACGGGGTTGCAGCCGGCAATGTAAAAACAAGAAGAAAAACAGCTCCAAGAAAAATCTCTCGCATATTCATGGGTAAACTTACCTGCTTGATTTGCTTAAAAAATTGTACTGCACCACCATTTACTGAACTAATTCAGCAAACCAATCACTTTAATTTAAGAGGTCAATCATTTTGCCCTGAAAACAATAAAAGCCAGTGGCAACGCGGCTTTTACCCTGGCAGGATTGATGAAACCCTGAATTCTGTCAAGCTTTTGTAAGTTTTTTCTGTTGACAGTCGACACAAAACCCTCTAAATGAGCTTTTAATTCGAACTGATGAGAACCTCCTGAACCGATAAAACCTTCAACCGTACAGGTTCCCGATATGGCTCAAATCAGCTCCGGCGACAGATCCCATCCAGGATTCCTTGTACAGCACAGGGGAATCATAATTCAAGCCGTACTGCTTATGGCCCTGTGGCTGGTACTAAGCGGACGCTTCTACCCGGAACCCATTTTTTACGGCATCATTTCAGTTGCCTTTGTTGTCTGGCTCAATATGGGTGTTCGCCACATTCCTCTAAGCAGCGGCGAATACCTCTCCGGCCATCAGATCTATTTCTCCAGACTTTTACTCTACATTCCCTGGCTGTTGTGGCAGATCGCCAAGTCTGCAGCTTTTGTCGCCTATCTCACCCTGCATCCCCGGATGCCCATCAATCCCATGGTGGTCACCTTTGAATCCAGACTGCCCAATCCCATAGCCAAAGTCATACTGGGCAACTCCATCAGCCTTACGCCAGGCACACTTACTCTGGATATATACGAAAATCAATTTACAGTGCACGCCATAGTGGACGAGGTTGAAGAGGATCTTGTAAGCGGCGACATGGAATCCAGGGTGGGCAGGCTGTACCTGCGCCGATGCACTCCCGAAGAAATGTGCAATGGCGTGTGCATACTCAAAAGAGGCAAAGAGATCAAAAAGGCCATGGAGCACCAAGAGGAGGATAAGGCCTGATGCAGACCTTCTTTATTCTCATATCCGCAGCCCTGGTTCTGGTATTGCTTCTTCCCTTCTACCGCGTGCTGAAAGGACCTACTGTATTCGACCGCCTTCTGGGGGCTGCTGCGGTAGGGGCCAAAATCATAACCCTGGTCCTGCTGTTCGGCCTGGTATATGGTCGACCGGGTATGTTTGTAGACATTGCTCTGGGTTATGCCGTGCTCAATTTTATCGGGGTCATTGCGGTAGCCCGTTATTTCAGGACCGCATCCGTAAAGAGGCCATAAAAAATGGTAGTTATAATAGATGCTCTGGCGATTATATTTATGCTGGCAGGGGCGGTGTTCATGCTTGCAGGCAGTATCGGCATCCTTCGCTTTCCTGATGTTTACTGCCGGGCCCACGCCGCAACCAAGGTGGACACCCTGGGCATTATGCTCTTCATACTTGGCCTGGCCCTGTTTGAAGGCTTCAACCTGGTAAGCGTAAAAATGCTTCTGGTGGCCGCCTTTGTGGCCCTCACCAGCCCTGTAGCCGCTCATGCCCTGTCCAGAAGGGCCATGCTGCACGGGGTCAAACCCTGGACCAGGAAACAAAAAAAAGAGGGCTAAGATATGCCTTGGGAAATTGAATTTCCACTGTTCATCATACTGCTGGTGGCTGCCCTGATAGCTCTAAACTTAAAAAATCTCCTGGCGGCCACGGTTACTTTGACCATATACAGCTTTACTGTGGCCCTGATCATGGTCTCCCTCGGTGCTGTAGATGTCGGCTTTACAGAAGCTGTGGTCGGGGCCGGCGTTGTAGGGATATTCCTGGTAGTGGCCATATTTAAAACCACAAGGAAGAGTTGCGATTGAAAACGTTTCAATACTTACTGCTTGCTGTGCTGGCCGTCTTTTTGATCTACACCGTGATGGACATGCCTCCCCGCGGTGACCTGGATGCACCGGCCAGCCAGATTGTCAGCCCGGCGGACACACCAGTGGCGGGTGCCTATTACATCCAGAACGCCTATGAAGACACCCGGACTCCCAACATGGTCTGCGTGGTCCTGGCGGACTACCGGTCCGTAGATACCCTGGGCGAGGTTGTGGTGGTTTTTGCCGGGGTCATGGCCTGTTATTTCTTTTTAAGGAGAAGACCATGATAACCCAGAGCCAGAGTCCCATCATAGAAGTTGTTGCCCGTGGCCTGGCCCCTGTGATTCAACTTCTGGGCATATATGTATTCTTCCACGGTCACTACGGACCGGGAGGAGGATTCCAGGGAGGAGTGCTCCTTGCTGCCGGTGTTCTGCTCATGCGACTGGGCATGGGTGCTGTTCACAGCCAGGCCCATGTGTCCAGCAAAACCACTGTTGCAATCTGCGCCCTGGGTGCTTTGATTTTTGCTGGCACCGGCCTTGTTGCCATACTGGGCGGAGGCGAATTCATGGATTACAGTTATCTGCCCGTGCCCGGAGTCGAGGCAGTGGATCTGCGGTATTACGGCATCCTTTTTGTTGAACTGGGCATTACCATGGCCGTTATGACCGGCCTTGTAGCCATCTATGACGACCTATTGGGAATTAAGCATGCTGGAAATAATTGAAGGCTACTACGCATACTTTTTCTTGATGCTCCTTTTTGTCATCGGGCTGTATGCCATGATGATGAAAAAAAATTTCATCAAGAAGATACTGGGCATGACTATGATTCAAAGCTCAGCCATACTGGTATGGATCCTGGCCGCCTATAAAGAAGGAGCCACGGTCCCGGTTCTGGACCCGGCCATCAGCCTGGACAATCCGGACCTGTATCTGAACCCGTTACCCCATACCCTGATGCTTACCGCCATCGTTGTGGCAGTGGTCACCAAGGGCGTGGCCATCGGGCTGGCCGTTGCCATATATCGCAACTATAACACCCTGGACGAAGACGAACTTCTGGCACGGACGGAAGAAGAACAATGATTACTCAAAACGCACCGGCTCTTATTCCGGTTCTATATCTCATCTCCTCTATGCTGATACCCATGATAGGGTACTTCAGATCCGGGGCCTCATTTTACATCGCCCTGCTTACATCTGTAGCGGTATTCGGTGTAAGTATAATGGGGCTACAGGAAGTTATGGCCAACGGCTCTATCAGCTACCACCTGGGGGGCTGGATGCCGCCTTTGGGAATAGAACTGGTCCTTGACCCCCTGTCTGCATTCATCAGTGTAATTATTACAGCATCCGCCCTGATGGTCATGATTTACGCCCACAGCAATGTGCGCCAGGAGATACCCGGCAGCAGCATGGGGTTTTATTCCCTGAGCATGCTGTTTATGGGCGGACTGGCAGGCATGGCCATAACAGGGGACTTTTTCAACCTCTTCGTTTTTCTGGAAATATCCGCCCTGGCCAGCTACGGTCTCCTGGCCATAGGTACCAGACGTGGTCCTGTCTCCGCATTCCGCTATCTTGTTCTGGGAACTGCCGGTGCAATTTTCTATCTCATGGGAGTTGCGTTTATCATCATAGCCACCGGCTCCCTTAATATGGCCGACGTAGCAAAGATACTGCCTTATGCGGAATACCAGCGCCCGGTAATAGTCGGCCTGGTACTGATTCTTGTAGGTATTATAATTAAAATGGGGGTCTTCCCCATCCACCACTGGCTGCCGGATGCTTACTCCGACGCATCTTCCACGGCAACCGCCCTGATTGCTCCCATCGGAACCAAAGTAGCCGCGTATATATTGATCAGGGTGATGACCATCTATGAATTTCCTCCCCTGCTGGATGTCATGACCTGGATGGCGGGTCTTAGCATTGTTGCCGGATCCATCCTGGCCATCGCTCAAACCAATATCAAGCGTATGCTGGCATACTCCTCGGTGGCAAACATAGGCTATATTGTTCTCGGGGTTACCCTGGCCAATCCCCTGGCATTTATCGGAGCCATGCTGCATATACTTAATCACGCACTCATGAAGCTGGTGCTCTTCATGTCCGCAGGAGGAATGCTGCACAGCGTGGGCAGCGTCAGTATTTCCAGGATGCGCGGCTTTCCGACGGTTATGCCCTGGACAGCTCTTGCTTTTTTTATTGCCGCACTGTCAATGGTGGGCATCCCTCCCACTGGAGGTTTTTTCAGCAAGGTGTACCTGATAATGGGAGCTATTGAGGCTGAAGCCTGGATATTTGTTGCTATTATTATCTTGAGTACCCTTCTTGCTTTTGTATACCTCTTTCGCATGATAAACATTGCTTTTTTCAGGCCCTACGAAAAATCGGATGACAAGAAAGTCATCCAGTCCGAAGAGCTGGTCCTTGAAACTCCCGTGGAGACTAAGGACGAAAGCAAAAAAGAATTTGAATCAATGCCCAGAAAGGAGATGGGCCTGCTGATGCTGCTGCCTGTACTGATAGGCAGTGTGATAATCATCCTGGTTGGCATATATAACGGCTGGATCATTGACAATATGATCACTAATGCCATTCCGGATATTTTAAAATTAAATCCGTAGCTGTCCTTTGAATTTACGCAGAACATAAACAGTTTAATGTAGCACAATTATAAAAACCAGAAAAATTGCTCATAATTTACAGACATTTAGATTTGAACACACAACAGTATAAACAAACAGGTTTTTTACTTATGTTAGACTGCAATAATATATCAATCGGAAGCTACGATATGGATAACAGAATCATATTGGCTCAAAGTGTCGCAATCTCCAATTCATGCGGCTTCACTTACTGCTTTAAACACTGCGCAAGGAGAGGGTAGGCATGGTGGATACCCTACAGCACTGGGGTGTGCTTATTCCGCTGATTATCACCTTCCTCACCCCTATCGGAATTTACCTGGCCCGACATAACATCAATGTACGTGAGGGCGTATCCTTCCTGGGGGGCATTCTCACTTTTGCCAGTGTACTTGCTCTGGTGCCGGGAGTTTTAGAGGGCGAGGTATATGATTATACTCTCCTGGTCCTCATGGAAGGCATAAAGATCAGGATTTCAGTGGACGGACTGTCCTTGATTTTCGCACTGGTAGCTTCTTTTCTCTGGATATTTGCCACAAGCTATAATATCGGCTATATGCGCTCTTTGAAGGAGCATGCGCAGACACGCTACTATATATGCTTTGCCGTAGCAATTTTTGGAGCAGTAGGCGTTGCCTTCAGCGGAAATCTTTTTACTCTGTATCTTTTTTATGAAGTAATTACATTCTGCACCTGCCCCCTGGTTGCTCATCATGAGGATGACGAGGCATATCTGGGCATGCGCAAATATGTCATCTATCTCCTGGGAGCTTCCAAACTTTTCCTGTTCCCGGCTTTGATCCTGACATATTTCATGGTCGGCCATCTTGATTTCAACATGACAGATATCTCAACGGGCATTTTTCCAGAAGATGCAAATACCACCGTTGTGACCATTATTTATATTCTGTTTATCGCCGGAATAGCCAAGGCAGCTCTTATCCCTTTTCATAACTGGCTGCCTTCAGCCATGGTTGCTCCTACCCCTGTAAGCGGGCTGCTGCATGCTGTGGCAGTGGTAAAGGCAGGAGTTTTCTGCATCAGCAGAGTAATACTTTCCATTTTCGGACTGGATACCATGGATGCCTTGTACCTGGGAATTCCCACAGCTTACCTGGCTGCTTTTACTATAGTAACTGCTTCTGTCATTGCCATGACCAAGGACGATCTCAAGGCCAGGCTGGCCTACTCAACAGTAAGCCAGCTGTCCTATGTAATAATCGGTATTGCCATGATCAATACACTGAGCATAGCTGGCGGTACCATGCATATTGCTCATCATGCCTTCAGTAAAATCACCCTCTTTTTTGCAGCAGGTGCAATATATGTTGCCACCAAACAGAAAAAAATCAGCAACCTGGGTGGAATCGGTCGAAGAATGCCATGGACATTTGGGGCTTTTTCTCTGGCCGCTTTAAGCATGATCGGAGTACCACCGGTTTCCGGATTTATATCCAAATGGTATCTGCTCCTGGGAAGCCTGGAAACTGGACACCTGGTGCTTCTGGGAGCTCTGCTGGCCAGTACTCTGCTAAACGCCTACTATTTCGGGGAAATTATCTACAGGGCCTTTTTTGGCGCACCCGCTCCAGGCGTTGATCTGAATAAATATAGTGAAGCACCGCTGTTCATGGTCGTGCCCATAGTAGCTGCAGCCGTTATTTCAGTGCTTCTGGGCATTTTCCCTGAAACTTTTTACCAGTTCAGTCAGATATTAAGTCGTTAAAGGCTTTAACAGGAGCAAACTCATGAAGACCTGGCACTGGGCAACACTAATTATTCTAACCCTGATCTCAGTCATCATTCAGTTATTTGTTCCATACGACCAGCCAAGCTGGTGGGACAGAATACCAGTATTTTACGTCATCTATGGGTTTGTTGGATGCACACTGATCATCTTTTTTTCCAAGTGGCTGGGCAAGCTGATGATACAAAAAGACGAGAAGTTTTATGATGACTTTTAACATACCTCCTTTTTTAATACTGCTGTTAGGCGGCCTGCTGCTCCCATTACTCCCGGGCCGAATCAGGACGTGGTTTTTCCTGGTCCCGCCGCTGCTGGCATTGTGGACAATTTTCAATCTTGAGGTAGGGACCAAGGTCGCCATAGATTTTCTCCAGTTTGAGCTGATCTTTTTGGAGGTCACACAGCTCAACTGGATATTCGGTATAATATTTTCCCTCATTTCAATTATTGCAGGGGTGTATGCCCTGCATATGGATGATCTAAGACAACAGGCAGCAGCGGCCTTCTATGCCACCGGCGCCTTGTGCGTGACTTTCGCTGGCGACTTTTTGACCCTGTATCTTGGCTGGGAGTTGATGGCTGTAGCCTCGACTTTTCTCATCTGGGCACGGGGAACACCTGAGTCCATAGCAACAGGTATCCGCTACTTTCTATTTCATATTTTGGGCGGAGTAGTGCTGCTGGGTGGCATTCTCCTGCATGTAGCTGATACAGGTTCACTGGAATTGACTTCTTTTGCAGACGGCCAGTCTCTGGCAGCCTGGCTTATACTGATTGGAGTGGCCGTCAACGTAGCCATTCCTCCCCTGCATGCCTGGCTTTCTGAAAGTTATCCCATGGCTACAGTTACCGGTGCGATTTTCATGAGCGCCCTGACCACCAAGTCTGCTGTTTATGTTTTGGCGTCACTCTTTGCAGGCTGGCAGATCCTGATCTTCATGGGCGTACTCATGGCCCTTTATGGTGTCGTATATGCTGTGCTGGCTAATGATATCCGGGGCATACTTGCCTATCATATCATCAGCCAGGTGGGTTACATGGTCGCCGGTGTAGGCATCGGCACGGAAATGGCCATCAATGGTACCACTGCTCATGCCTTCAGCCATATCCTGTACAAGGCCCTGCTGTTTATGGGCGCCGGGGTAGTACTTTATACCACAGGCAAAAGCAAACTTACTGAACTCGGCGGTCTCTATAATAAGCAGAAGCTGGTCTTCTGGCTCTACATGATCGGTGCCTTTTCCATATCCGGTTTTCCTTTATTCAACGGATTCATAAGCAAGTCTATTATAGTTGCCTCAGCAGGCTATGAAAGCATGGATGTAGCTGCACTGCTGCTCATTCTGGCATCCATCGGTACATTTCTGCACACGGGCCTTAAACTTCCCTACTGGACCTGGTTCGGCCAAGACAGCGGCTTAACACCCTCCAGGACCCCCAGGAACATGATCTGGGCCATGGGAATTACAGCCTTTCTGTGCACCTTCTTTGGCATTTATCCCTGGTTGCTTTATGCCAACCTGCCTTTTCCCGAAGTAGTATACAATCCTTTCCAGGTTTATCATTTCATTGAGATGACCCAGCTGCTGATTTTTACTTACATTGCCTTCTGGGTATTTCGCAAAAAACTGGCTGGAGAACCATACGTTGCGGTGGATTTTGAGTACTTTTACAGACTTGCCGGTAAGGCATGCCTGAAGATTGCTTATGTACCTGTAGCAACAGTGGATAACTGGCTGAGTGAATTATATGCCAGAACTTCACGCCGGATGGTCAGATTTTCCAGAGCAATAATCGCTCCAGGTGAGGATAAATACGATATAGCCATTAATAGAAAAATACCTGATGGAATCAAGCATTTCTCATTCATTGTCGTTGCAGATAGAATGGAACGTGGAGCTGATTCTGCTTGTCACAGTATTATGCCCAGATTTATTGTCCGCACCGGCAACAGTCTGCTGAACCTGATCCGTGCTGATTCCAAGGATTTATCCAGCAATCTGGTGTATATAATCGCATTAACCATAATCTTAATTAGTTTAGCCTTAATAAGGATGTTGTCATGATCCCTTCTATTCTTGTCCAGATCATCTTTATACCTGCTCTGGTAGCCCTGCTCATATTTCTGTTCAGGTACCAATTAGGCAAAAATGCTGGATGGCTGGCTGTAATCGGCCTGGCTTATACCACTGGTCTATTGCTGGTGGCATTGACAAGTGTGTCCCAGGGAGATCCCATTAAGGTCGATTATCAGATATTGATAAACCCTGACATAAGATTTTCCCTCTTGGCAGATGGCTTGAGCATAGCCGTTGCTTTGATATGTAACATTTTATGTCTAGTGCTATGCATATATTCAATTAAATATGTAGATCACCGCATTGAGCTGATCTACGAAGGCGCAACCTATAAAGAAGAGGTCAGCTATTACTCCTGCTTTTTCTACCTCTTTCTTTTCTTTCCGCTGGGCTTTATGGGTGTAAGCTTCGCAGCCGACCTCGTTGTCCTGTATTTCTTCCTTGAAGTACTCACTATTATTCTGTATTTTCTCATGGCCTATTTTGGATACTATGAGCGGGTCAGGGTGGCCACCATGTGTCTGATCTGGGGAATCTTCTCGGCTGTTCTGTTTTTGGCCGGCGTCCTTATTATCTACTCCCAGATAGGCACCTTTCAGATTGACCAGCTTCATCAGATGTCGGGCAATCCTCTGGCATTCTGGGCCATACTGATCATTCTCATCGGCATGTTTGCCAAGCTGGCAATAATCCCGCTGCATGTATGGATGCCCTGGGTGCATGCTGAACATCCTACATGCATAGCCGGACTGCTGGCAGTATATGCCAATATCGCAGCCTACGTTATAGTCAGAACCCTTGTTCTGCCTCTATATGATGATATGCAGGTGTTCGGGCCGCCTATTATGATCCTGGCTGTTGCAACCATGATCTATGGCTCGCTTCTGACTCTGGCCCAGACGGATATGAAGCGGATTCCAGCCTGCTCCACCATCAGCCAGAGCGCATACTCAATGCTGGGCATAGGTGCGTTGACTGCTGCAGGAATTGAAGGGGGACTCTTCTTCTTTTTGAGTCACATTATGGGCAAGACTGTCTTCTTTTCCACCTGCGGGCTGGTGGTTTACATGACTCACATCCGCAACATAAATCACTTAAGCGGATTGGCATATAAAATGCCCATTACTGCAGTACTATTTATGTGCGGCGGCATGATGCTGGCTGGAATACCTCCCTTTAGCAGTCTGCCGGCAGAAGTCATAATGTTTACTGGTATTTTCGAACGAGCGGATGCTGTCGGAATTACTACAGGTATTCTTGGATTAATGGCAATTCTTTTAACTGTAGGATATGCATTCTACTTTACAATGAGAATCTTCTTCGGCAAACTGCCGGAAAACTTGAAAAATGATGACCATATTAAGGATCCGCCCTGGCTTATGACAATACCTCTCATAGGAGTTGTCTTGCTGGCAGCATTCCTTGGACTTTATCCTTCATTTATCCTGGATCTTTTCGACCCGGTCATAACTCAGGTACTGGCCAACAGATAATGCGTGAGGAGTGATAAGCTCCTGGTCATCCTCTCCTTAATTAACTACAAAAAAGGCACCCTGAACAACAGGGTGCCTTTTGCTTTTTCAAATTGTCCAAACCAGATGCAGAAAAAGGAGATCGCAATGGAACTCAAAGGCAGAAAAACCATGGTCATGGTGGAACAGATGTACAACGACTATGAATTTGTATATCCCTATTACCGCCTTCTGGAAGCCGGGGCCCATGTGGATGTGGTAGCTCCCGAGGCCAAAAAGACCTACCCGGGCAAGGGCGGAACCACGGCAACTTCCTCCCTGGCCGCCAAAGACGCCGTCCCCGGCGATTACGCCGGGATAGTCATCCCCGGAGGATTCGCCCCGGACTTCATGCGCCGGCACGAGGCAATGGTAAACCTGGTCCGGGAGATGTTCAATCAGGGCAAGGTAGTGGCCGCCATCTGCCACGGCGGCTGGATGCTGGCCTCGGCCAGGATTTTACAAGATAAAAAGGTGACCTCGTTTTTCGCCATCAAGGACGACCTCATCCATGCCGGAGCCAACTGGGTGGATGAAGAAGTAGTGGTGGACAAAAATCTCATCACCAGCCGCACACCAGATGATCTGCCTGCCTTCATGCGCGCCGCCTTAGAAGGCATGAGCAGGATATAAGCTTCTTTCCCACGCGATACCCAGCCACCTGCCTGAACAAGTTTCAGGCGGGTGGTTCTCTATAAAATGCCCCGCATTGCCTGTCCATTGTGGCGAAGCAGCAAATTTTGAAAAGAGACCTTAAGTAACTGGATAAATAATACTCGGCTGCCAGTGCTTGACTGACTGTATCAATTCAGCGCTTTGCTTGAAGCATAAGTAATTGTACACTCTCAGGGGGCACTCAGTTGTAGTTCCTGGCACAAAATCTGGGGACAGTCCCGCCAGAGGCGTGATTCCGGCACACCCTGAATGGTTACAAAAGACAGATACTCCTGGTCACCGAAACGGATTATGCACGGTCACTTTATTGTAAACCTCTCCCGCTTTCAGATCCTCGGTGAGCAAAATGTTGCACCGTGCTCTTTCCGCAGCAGCCAAAATCAGTGCGTCCCAATAAGAGATACTGTGCTGCATATGGATAGCTATTCCCCTCTCCACCAGCAGGCAATCCATGTCCACGGCTGGAACTACACTCAAAGTCTGGATGATTTCCAGGGCTTGCGCAGGAGCAAGGGGCTCCTTTATCTTTTTCGTGACCACAACAAAAAACTCACTCAGCACCTGGGGGGGATAAAACGATATTTTCATCCTTTATACCTCGCCTCAGGATCTGCCGGGCAGTCTCCCTTTTATGGGGCTCATGCCGGTCATAGGCATAAACTACCACATTGGTGTCGATGAAGCATTGGTCAGGAGTGCTCATACAGATCCTCCCTGCTCCATTCTCTCCTGCCCATGTCCCGGCTGTGGCGCTCAAAGGTCTTTTCCAGCCTGGACAGCGCCACTGCTTTCTTTTCATCTTCCAGTCTGGCCAATGAAACCAGATACTCTCTCAACATCCGGGTCAAGGTGGTATTTTTATCAATGGCCACCTTGCGGGCTTTTTTGATAACTTCGTCATCTGCCTTGAAAGTAATATTGCTCACGTCATCCTCCCCGGCAATAAATTTTCTGCCCTTAATAAGGTTATGCCTTTTTATGCCCTATTGCATGCCCAGATGTCAAGGATGGTTGCGTGGTTGTGACAACCAAAAATTGACCACCAGAGGCGGAACCGTCTGATGGACCGCGCATGAGTTGAGTTTTTAGGATATGTAAAAGACCTTAATCCCATCTTGACCACTTTCCAGCTTTATAGTCAGATTTCACCCTGTCCAAAAATTCCTGGCCTCTGCCACCCTGCGTAAAATTTCTTTCAATCTCATGATCCCAGACTTTTGCTTCATAATCAGCAAACCACCTGAAAAGACGGCTTTTTTCAGAGTCAGGTAAAGAGAGTATTTCATCCTGAATTTTCTCTACTGTAGTCATAGTCATGTCCTCCATTTTTCTAAAGAAAATGTTAAGTCCCCCAGGTATAAATATGCAATATAAAAAGTTTGAGTTGAGTATAGTTCCTGGTGAGCCTTTCAAGGCCAATCTACCTGACTTTGAGTACATGCTCTTTGATTGCATACAGGAAGATCTGAACGTTTACGACTTGGAGCCTCAATGAAAAGACCCGAGCAACATGGTGTGCTTCCTGCAACATATTGTCTTTCAAGGTCGTATGAAGCGACACACTGAACGGGAAATGATGCCTAACATGGCCATTGACTCAACACCGGGCAAGATATATCATACACCATAAATTACCATCCTGGTTCACCAAGGAGGCTAGTAATGAAATCCATTACCATTCACAATCTTGAAGACCCTCTGGATACTTTGATCCGGCAAAAGGCCAAAAGCGATGGGACCAGTCTGAACAAGACAGTTAAGAATCTCTTGGCCCAGGCCCTGCAAGTGCCCTCTCAGGGGGAGCAAGAGCGCAGAAAGGATTTTCTTGAGCTTTTCGGCGTCTGGTCTGAAAACGATGAGAATGAATTCCGCCTGCGAACCCGGGAGCTGGATCAAGTTCACCAGGAAGACTGGCAGTGAACAAGATTTTGCTGGATACCAACGCTTACACCGCCTTTTTAAGGGGCAGTTATCAGGTACTCGATGCCCTGGGACAGGCTGAAATAGTTTTTGTATCAATTATTGTCCTGGGAGAGCTCGAAGCGGGATTCAAAGGGGGCAGCAAAGAGGAAATCAACAGGGATTTACTTCGGCGTTTTCTGGCCAAGCCTTCGGTTCGGGTACTCAACGCAACTTTTCCAACAGCCATGATTTTCGGCCGGATTAAGTCCGAGCTAAAACATGCAGGCACCCATTACCCATCAATGACGTCTGGATCGCGGCACATGCCATAGAGACCGAAGCCACACTGATAAGTTACGATAACCATTTCAAAAAAATTAGCGGCCTCATGTGCTGGCCAGTGATTTCTGGTAACCATTCAGGTAATCCTCGATGTTGATTGCCGGCACTCACGCCTCTGGCGTGACTGGAGACTGTCCCCGGGCCGGTACTTGCCCCCAGAGTGGTTCCCCTTAAGGCATGGATATTGACATGGTAATTGTGTTTGCAGAAATGGTAGCCAAAAACAAATTTTATGTTAAGATTTTATTGAAACCTATTACTATATGCTTACTTGCAAAAAATAAGGGTTAGAGCCTATACTGACCAGCAAGCCCTAACCCTTTGATTTTATTGTGGTGCCGGGGGAGGGATTCGAACCCTCATGGGCAAAGCCCGCGGGATTTTGAGTCCCGTGCGTCTACCAGTTTCACCACCCCGGCTTATATTAAAAACTAATCCATGAGGTTCTGCTCAGTCAAGCGATTTTTAAAGCCTGCAGGTCTCGACAAACCCCATGACCTGGACTATATCTTATAACAGCAGCAAAATCTTGCATTTTTTATGCACAGGCTCCATAATTACATCAGCTCATGACGGTCCTTCGCTCAATGGCTCATGAGCCCTGGCCTGTGTAGCAGCAAGTCAAACCACTCAACCGGAGTTTAAATGCTCAACGAAAAGTTTTTAAGCGACCTGGAAAAATATATCAAATCCGGGGAACTGGAAGAGGATTTCGAATGGTCCTCAGAAGAACGTCGCATGGAGATACTTGATTACCTGGAAAGGCTCATGGACCTGGCCGAGGCTGCCGATGAAACAGCAACCAGAATCATCTTCAAGAATACGGGGCTCGGACAGATGTTTGATTCCGGAAAAAACGATGAAAAAGGGTAAAGACCTTACTGATGAGGTGATGAAAATGCCCTTTTTATTCGACCTGCATGTCCATTCCCTGATCTCCCCCTGCAGCATGCTTCCCCTGGAGGATATCCTGGCCGAGGCCCGTTTACTCAATCTGGACGGAGTGTGCATTACCGATCACAACACTACCCAAGCCAGGCACCAGATCCGGGAGGGGGTTCAGGATGACGGGCTTTGCGTGATTGTAGGACAGGAGTACTCCAGCTTAGATGGCCATTTTTTGATTTTCGGCCCTCACGAAGAATTTGAACCCTACCTGCCTGCCCCGGAGATAACCCGGCGGGTAAACCGGGCCGGCGGGGTGATAATAGCCTCGCACCCCTACAGGGCAATGCAGAAGGTGGATGAAAAACTCGTTTCCAGGGGGATAATCAGCTATGCTGAAGGATTAAACGGCAGAAACTCCGAACTGGAAAACTCCCTGGCTCAAAACTGGCAGGAAAAGCACGGGATCAGCCTTACCGGGGGTAGTGACGCCCACTGCCTGGAAGAACTGGGCAGAGTAGGGACATTATTTACAGAGCCCGTCCGCAGCCGGGAAGACCTGGTAAAGGCGCTTAAAAACAGGAATTTCAGACCGGCACGCAATCCGAATTACAAACAGTTGGTGCACTGGCTGGAATCTTATGGCGGGGCCGTCTGAGCCTGCCAAGGGGCGCGGGGCTTTCACCCCATCAGGCCCAGGCAGGCTGAGGCTGATGCGCTGCCTTAGGTTCGTACTCGGGGACTGCTATTTCCTGGCCGCCGAAATCCACCTGGTGCAGATAGTCGTCCCTGTTTTCATCCAGAAATCTTAGAAAAGAATTGTTGAAGGAATGCCCGGAACAGTGGACCTCGAATGATCCCCACAGGGAAATACCCATCAGGCTCATGTCTCCCATGAAGTCCAGAATCTTGTGCCGCACAAGCTCATCGCTGTAGCGAAGGCCGTCTGGATTGACGATGCCGTACTCGTCAAGGACCACGGCATTGTTCAGGGTGCCGCCTAAAGCCAGTCCCTGGCTCTGGAGCTTTTCCACGTCCTTTAAAAACCCGAAAGTTCGGGCCTTGGCCAGAGATCTTACAAAATGCTGCGGGTTCTGCTCAAACTGGTAGGACTGACTGCCCACCATGGGATGAGAAAAATCAATGGTGTATTTTATTTTGAGCCCGTTGTAGGGCATGGCCTTGATCCAGCGCTGGCCGTTTTTGTAAACTATGGAGCGGCTAAGTCCCAGCACGCGCCTGGGCAGACGCTGCCTGCGAATGCCAGCTGTACGAAGGAGAAATACAAAGGAAGCTGCGCTGCCGTCCATTATGGGCAGTTCATCGCCTTCCACCTCGATGTACAGGTTGTCGATGCCCAGACCGGAAACCGCGGCCAGCAGATGCTCCACCGTGGATATGGAGACATCCCCGTTGCCTATGGTGGTGGCCAGCTCAGTTGATTTGACCGAGTGCGGACTGGGAACCAGCCTCTTGGAGCCATCCGGACCTTTATGCAGAAAAACAAGACCTGTATCTTCCTCGGCCGGACGCATGTGCAGGCTGACCCTCTCTCCGCTGTGCAGTCCGACTCCTGAGCATTTGACATCTTTTTTGATTGTTTGCTGCCTCATTCAAACTTCCTCCTGAAAAGGCAGCTTTGCAAAAAAAATGCCTATACCCGCCACCTGCAACGCACTGAAATAACAGCCTTTAAATTTCATGCTTGTTTTACTGTTGTGTTTTTTTTGCAAAATCCTGTTCCTTTTAAGCATCAGCTCTACCCCTACAGCGAAACTTATAAAATATATATCGTATCTCAATTTCGCTGTAGGGCTACTTGCAGACAACAGCCGCCCGGTCCAGCCCGGCAAGGTCCTGATAGATATGACAACTGCTCCAGCGGGAAAATATCCGCCTTACATGATCTGCCTGGGTGCTGCCCATTTCCAGAAAGACCCGCCCGGACCCCCGCAAAAGCCTGGCGGCCTCCTGTTCCAGCCTTTTGATATGTCCAAGGCCTCTTTCCCCTGACAGAAGAGCCTGCCCGGGCTCAAAATTGCGCACTTCCGCCTCCAGCCCGGCAAACTCCCGGACGCTTATGTACGGCGGATTGCAGACTATAAAGTCAAGGCTTTGGGGCTTGATACCCGCACCCATATCCCCCCGGAAAAAAAGGATCCTGTCTGATACCCGGTGCCTGCGGGCATTACTTCGGGCAACTGCTAAAGCTTGCTTGCTGATATCACAGGCCAGACACAGGAACAAGGAAAAATCAAGGGCGATGCATATGCCCAGAATCCCGCTTCCGGTCCCCAGATCTGCGAAAATTTTCTTCTGCTGCCGTGAGTAACTATTGCCCACAAGCTCCACCAACAGTTCAGTTTCCGGCCTTGGAATCAACACCTGCGGGCTCACCTGAAAGTCAAGACTGTAAAACTCCTTGCGCCCCAGGATATAAGCCACAGGCTCGCCCCTGCTTCTGCGGGCGATCAGTTCTTCATAATGTCTGCGGATTTCATCAGATGTCTGATCCTGAAAAACCAGGACCAGCTTTTCAGTGGAAAGATCCAGGGCGTGGGCCAGCAGTACTCTGGCCGACAGGCCGGGGGAATCCACGCCCGCCCGGCGCAGTTCATCCGTGCCCCGGGCCAGCATTGAGGCGATGGTGTTCACAAAAGACAGTATCCGTTCAGGAGGTGTTTTACGCCGCCTGGGCTTCCTGCAGGGCCTGGGCCTGGAAATTCTGGACAAGTGGATCGATAATGCCGTCCAGGTGCCCCTGCATGACTGATTCTAGGTTGTAGAGGGTAAGGTTGATACGGTGATCCGTCACCCTGCTCTGGGGAAAATTGTAGGTGCGTATTCTCTCGGAGCGGTCCCCTGAGCCCACCTGGGCCCTGCGGTTGTCATCGTATTCCCTTTTCTGCTCTTCCTCCATGATCTGCAGAAGCCTGGACCTGAGCACCTTCAGGGCCTTGGCCCTGTTCTTGTGCTGGGACTTTTCATCCTGGCAGGAAACCACCAGTCCTGTAGGGATATGGGTAATTCGCACAGCTGAATCAGTGGTGTTCACACTCTGCCCTCCCGGCCCTGAAGCCCGGAAGACATCCACACGCAGGTCGTTGGGTTCGATGTTTACGTCCACCTCCTCGGCCTCGGGCAGAATGGCCACTGTCACTGCCGAAGTATGCACCCGGCCCTGGGACTCCGTCTCGGGAACCCGCTGCACCCTGTGCACGCCGGATTCATACTTTAGCCTGCTGTAGACCTTTTTGCCGGAAATGGAGGCGATGACTTCCTTTATTCCACCGGTGCCTGTCTCCTGCATATTGAGTACTTCCACCTTCCAGCTGCGCTCCTCGGCATACCTGAAATACATGCGGAAAAGATCGGCTGCGAAAAGAGCGGCTTCCTCTCCGCCTGTACCGGCCCGGATCTCCAGGATAATATTCTTGTCGTCAAGGGGGTCGCTGGGCACAAGCTGTATTTTCAGATCTTCCTCAAGCCTGTCCTTCTCCTCCTGGAGGGTTTCAAGCTCGGCCTGAGCCAGTTCACGGATTTCCGGGTCCCTGTCCCGGGCAAGCTCCCTGTTCTCCTCCATTTCGGACACAATCCGCCTGTACTCGCGGTAGGTGCTCACAATGGGCCCCAGCTCCGAGTGCGACTTGGACAGCTTCCTGTATTTTTCCTGGTTGGAAAATACCTCCGGATCGCTAAGATCCGTTTCTATCTGCATGTATTGCTGTTCCAGCTCATCCAGCTTGGCAAACATATTCAAATCCGTACGGGCAGATTAATATACCCGTTGAAATAACCCCATACTGTACGCGAACCACGCGAAGCGCGTGTCAGGACGCGCGACATCAGTCATGAAACACCCTTCTTCTCCATACCCCATGCTCTATGCCCCATGCCATTCCCCCATCTTCCCAAAAATCCCTCAATTCCTGAATTCCCCAATTCCCCAATTCCTCAATCCCTCAATTCCCCAATCAAACCCTATTTAGCCGTCTGACCATACTTTCTCTTGAAGCGGTCGATGCGTCCGGCAGAGTCGACAAATCTCTGCTGCCCGGTGAAGAACGGGTGGCACTGTGAACACACCTCAACTGTTATCTCCTGCCCGGCAGTGGACTTAGACTGGAATTCGTTGCCACAGGCGCATTGAATCTTGGTTTCGTGCAAAGTGGGATGCAAATCTTTTTTCATGGCTAACCTCCGAAAAATTTGAAAGACCAGAATATATAGAACATCTGCTTATTATTGGCAAGGTTATTTTCCGGCATTTTTCCCGGAGCCGGGGCAAGTTAGTGCTTGCCAGGAAAAAAAAATTATCCTATAAGGAACAGTTTAGTAAAACACACGCCGGGGCGAAACCCTCTGGGTGCTCTTCGCTGTTGAAGAGACGGTTCCCGGGCGGAGGAAAAACCCTAAGGGAGGAATCTTAATGAGTTATGTTACCATGAAGCAGATGCTGGAGACCGGAGTGCATTTCGGTCACCAGACCAAGCGCTGGAACCCCAAAATGAAGCCTTATATCTTCGGTTCCAGAAAAGGCATTCACATCATTGACCTGCAGCAGACAGTGAAGCTTTACCAGTATGCCCACGACTTTATTTCCGACACTGTGGCCGGCGGCAAGAAGGTGCTCTTTGTGGGGACCAAAAGACAGGCCAGGGAAGTCATCAACACCGAGGCCCAGCGCGCGGATATGTTTTATGTCACCAACCGCTGGCTGGGCGGCACACTGACCAACTTCCAGACCATTCGCAAGAGCATCGAACGTCTCAAAACCCTGGAAAGGATGTTTGAGGACGGCAGCGTACACCGTTTTGTCAAAAAAGAAGTGGCCATGATGCAAAGGGAAGTAAACAAGCTCAATGCCGACCTGGGCGGAATCAAAGATATGGATTCCCTGCCGGGTGCGGCATTTATCATCGACCCCAAAAAGGAAGAGATCGCCATAAAGGAATGCCGCAAGCTGAACATACCCATTGCGGCGGTGGTGGATACCAACTGCGATCCCGATCTAATCGACTTCGTCATTCCCGGAAACGACGACGCCATCCGCGCCATCAAGCTCTTTGCCGGCAGCATGGCCGATGCCTGCCTGGAAGGAATGGCCAAGAGGGGCGACAGGGAGCAGCAGGAAGATAAAGCCGCTGAAGCCCAGGAGGCGGAGGCCAAAGAGATGCAAACCGAACCAGAACCTGCCATGCAGGAAGAGCAACAGGAGGAGTAAAAAAATGGTTGACGCCCAGAAAGTAAAGGCCCTGCGGGAAAAAACCGGGGCAGGAATGATGGACTGCAAAAAAGCTTTGCAGGACAGTGGGGGAGACGAAGAAAAAGCCATAACCTGGCTTCGGGAAAAAGGTCTGTCCAAGGCTCAGAAAAGAGCCGGACGGGCCACTTCCGAGGGCTGGATAGGCTCTTATATTCACAGCAACGGCAAGATAGGCGTACTCGTGGAGCTCAAATGCGAAACCGACTTTGTAGCCAAAAGCGACCAGTTTCAGCAACTGGCTAGGGACCTGGCCATGCAGATCGCCGCCACCAGCCCTGTATGCGTAAACCCTGAGGATCTGCCTCAGGAGCTTGTTGACAAGGAGCGGGACTTCTACAAGAGTCAGGCGGAGAAAGAAGGCAAGCCCGAACATATTGCCGAAAAGATCGTTCAGGGACGGCTGGACAAGTATTACAAGGAAGTGTGTCTGCTCAAGCAGGCTTACATCAAGGACGACTCCAAGACAATTGAAGACCTCATCAACGATACCGTTGTTGTTCTGGGCGAAAGCATCCAGATCGGACGCTTCACCCGCCTGGGTCTTGGCGAAGACGTCCAGGATTAGAAAACAGTTCATAACTGGGTCTTCTCAGCAGATGCTGCACCCTAAACCCGGAAAAATAAAATGCCCAAGCTCAAATACCGCCGCGTACTTTTAAAGTTGAGCGGAGAAGCCCTGGCCGGGAATGAACAGTACGGTATTGATCCCGGCACTGTTTCTTCAATCTGCAGGGAGATCATCTCCGCCAGAGAACTTGGGGCCGAGATCGCCCTGGTCATTGGCGGCGGAAATATATTCCGCGGAGTGTCCGCCTCATCCAAAGGGATGGACCGGGCCTCCGCGGACTATATGGGCATGCTGGCCACGGTCATGAATGCCCTGGCGGTACAGGATGTCCTGGAAAAGATGAATGCGGATACCAGAGTCATGAGCGCCATCTCCATGCACGAAGTGGCCGAACCCTATATACGGCGCAGGGCCCTCAGGCATCTTGAAAAAAAACGAATAGTTATCTGCGCGGCAGGCACCGGCAATCCGTTCTTTACCACAGACACCGCAGCCGCTCTCAGGGCCATGGAACTCAAGTCTGACATTATCTTGAAGGCCACCAAGGTGGACGGAGTGTTTGACAGGGACCCGGTTACCAATCCCGATGCTGTAAAGTATGATTCTTTGACCTATATTGATGTTTTGAGCCGACGTCTCCAGGTAATGGATGCGGCCGCTGTCTCATTGTGCATGGACAATTGTATGCCTGTGGCGGTTTTCAACCTTTTCCATCGGGACAACATAATCCGGGTGCTCCAGGGAGAGCAGATCGGCACAATAGTGCAAGGAGGATGACTTATGGATCAAGTACTTGATGATTGCAGAGAAAAAATGGACAAGGCCATCGCCAGCCTGGATAAGGACCTGGCCAAGCTCAGGACCGGCAGGGCCTCGGTTGGACTTGTGGACGGGATCACCGTGGAATATTACGGGACCATGACCCCCTTGAACCAGCTTGCCTCCATATCCATACCGGACAGCCGCACAATCGCCATACAGCCCTGGGACAGAAACGTTTTCTCAGGCATTGAAAAAGCCATCATGAAGTCTGATCTGGGGTTAAATCCTGTCAGCGACGGCAAGATCATCCGCATCAACATCCCCCCTCTCACCGAGGAAAGGCGCAAAGACCTGGTCAAGATGGCCAAGAAATACTCCGAAGACGCCAAGGTGGCCTTGAGAAACGTCCGCAGGGAAGCCAACGACACCCTGAAAAAGATGAAAAACGACAAGGATCTTACCGAGGACGAGATGCACAAGGGCCATGAAGAGGTCCAGAAAATCACCGACAGCTACGTGAGCAAGGTGGACCGGATTCTGGCCGACAAAGAAAAAGAGATCATGGAGTTTTAAACTGCAGGAAACGCTCCCCCGGCACATAGCCATTATAATGGACGGCAACGGCAGATGGGCCGGCAGACATGGACTGCCCAGGGTGGAGGGACACAAACAGGGTACACGTAGCGCCAGAGCCATTGTGGAAGAGTCCCGGCGTCTGGGCATCCAGCATCTGACCCTGTACGCCTTTTCCAGAGAGAACTGGTCCCGTCCCCGGGATGAAGTGGATTTTCTTTTCAACCTTCTGGGGGAATTCTTAAACGGCGAACTTCCCACCCTCATGCGCCAGGATATCCGTCTGAACATCCTTGGAGAAACAGGCGAACTCCCTCTGGCCACCAGAAAAATACTGCAGATGGCCTGCAACCGCACCCGGTCCAACCAGAGCATGCAGCTGAACCTGGCCCTGAACTACTCCGGACGCCTGGAGATACAAAGGGCCTGCCGGCTGATGCAGGAAAAGGGGCTGGATGCGTGCCAGATGGACCCTCGGGAATTCGGGCAGTATCTATACACCGCAGGTCAGCCGGATCCTGATCTGGTTATCCGCACCAGCGGTGAATACAGGATAAGTAATTTTCTACTGTACCAGTCAGCCTATTCAGAATTCTACTTCACTGAAACCCTCTGGCCGGATTTTGACTCCGGGGAACTGCACAAGGCCCTGGAAGACTACCGCCGGAGAAACCGCCGCTTTGGCGGCGTGGAGCCGGTATGAATTTAAGCCCTCACCTGAAAAGAGTTGCAACAGCCATCCTGCTCATTCTGGTCCTGGGCGGGGCAGTCTACATGGGACATGCCGGGATAGCCATCCTGGTGGTCCTTGTATCCCTGCTTGGACTTTGGGAATTCTACTCCCTGTTCTGGTCCGGCAGAGAGAGAATCGTGCTCAAGACCCTGGGATGTCTGGCAGGAGGCCTTTTTCTCCTGGACTATTCCCTGGAAATAACCGGGCATCCGCTGCTTTTTCTGGTTCTCATCTTCTGGGTGGCCTGGCTGGGTTTCCTGGTGGAATACAGCAGGCAGAAAGACCAGGCCAGGCTAAACGACTATATGCTGCTCATTTCCGGCATAGCTTACGTACCCCTGGTCCTGAGCCTGTTTTTCACCCTCAAGGCCCCGGAAATAATCCTGGTCCTGGCGGCTACTGCAGCCTCGGATGCCGGAGCGTTCTACTCAGGATACCTGTGGGGCAACAAAAAGATCTGGCCGGAGGTGAGCCCCAAGAAGACCTGGATGGGAAGCCTGGGCGGGCTGATACTGTGTACGGCCGTGACTCTGGGCCTGGGGGTCTTTCTGGGAAGCGCACTGTGGTGGCACTTTATCATCCTGGGTATACTTTTAAATATAAGCGCCCAGCTGGGCGACTTTTTTCAGTCTTCACTCAAGAGATGGTGCGATGTAAAGGACACGGGTCACATCCTGCCCGGACACGGAGGTGTCCTGGACCGCATAGACAGCCTCCTGTTGCTTCTACCCGTTTATGTGGTATACTCAGTATTCGTGGGCATGTTTTAACACCACAACAGTTCAGACATCCGGGATAAACCTTGCAATACATATCAGACCTTGACCTGCAGTCACGGCCGGATCAACCGCGACACCTGGCCATTATGGGCTCCACCGGCTCCATAGGCACCAGTGCACTCAAGGTTATCCGGCAGCACCCGGAAAAATTTCGCATAATCGCCCTGGCCGGGGCCAGAAACATAGAACTTCTGGCAGAGCAGGCCAACGAGTTCAGGCCGCAGTACCTGGGCGTACTTGAAAAGGACCTGGCCTCGGGGCTCAAAAAAAAGCTTGCTTCCGGCTACAGCCCGGAGATACTTGCAGGCACTGAAGGCTACACCCGCCTGGCCTCTTTGCAGAATGTGCAAATGGTTCTTTCAGCCATGGTTGGGGCTGCCGGTCTTATGCCCACCTTAGAGGCCGTGGACAAGGGCAAGACTGTTCTTCTGGCCAACAAGGAATCCCTGGTCCTGGCCGGGCATCTCATCCGCGCCGGGTGCGAAAGGACCAGGGCGGTCATCCTGCCGGTGGACTCGGAGCACAATGCCCTTTTCCAGGCCCTGCAGGGGCACGGAGCAGGCGAGCTGGACTCGGTGATCATCACTGCCTCCGGCGGACCATTCTGGGGGCGCAAGGCCTCCAGCCTGGAGGATATGAAGCCGGAGCAGGCCCTGGCTCACCCCAACTGGTCCATGGGGGCCAAGATAAGCATTGATTCAGCCACTATGATGAACAAGGGCTTGGAGCTCATAGAGGCCCACCACCTTTTCGGCATGCCCATGGACAAAGTCCGGGTGCTGGTGCATCCCCAAAGCATTGTCCACGCCCTGGTTCAGTTCTGCGACGGATCAATCCTGGCCCACATGGGAGTACCGGACATGCAGATGCCCATCGCCCACTGCCTGGGCTATCCCCGGCGGCTGGACCCCGGGCTCGAGCCCCTGGACCTGGCCGCATGCACCGAGCTTGGCTTTTACAGGCCGGACCCCGGGGCCTTTCCCTGCCTGGAACTGGCAGTGGAAGCCATGAAAAGCGGACCAAGCTACCCGGTGGTTCTCAACGCCGCCAACGAGATCTGCGTGGAAAGTTTTCTGACCGGCAGGATAGGTTTCATGGACATACCCAGGATAAATTCCAGGGCCCTGGAGGAACATTGCCCGACAGCAGTTGACAGTCCCCGGGAAATTCTTAATCTGGATCATCAAACCAGACAAAGGGTAAGTGAACTTGTCCTGCAGCCTGCTGGCTGAAAACCAATTTAACCAAGACATACTCAAAACAGAACAATCATGTTTACAAGTGCTATAGCCATAATCCTGGTCCTGGGACTGCTCATCTTTTTTCATGAACTGGGTCATTTCCTGGTGGCCAGGCTTCTGGGGGTGGGAGTATCCACCTTCTCCCTGGGGTTCGGCCCCAAGCTCTTCGGCTTTGTCATGGGCAAGACCGAATACCGTCTTTCCGCCGTGCCGCTGGGCGGGTATGTACATCTTGTGGGGGAAAGTGAAGACTCGGAACTGCCCGGGGGTTTTACTTCCCAGGAAAGTTTCGCCAAAAGACCTCCCTGGCAAAGGATCCTGGTAGTTGCTGCCGGACCTGTTTTCAACTTTGTCCTGGCCTGGTTCATCTACTGGGGGCTCTTTTTTGCCCATGGACAGATGCAGATGTTGCCCCAGATAGGCGATCTGGCCGACGACGGCCCGGCCATGGAGGCGGGACTGCAGTCTGGAGACCTGGTACTGAGCATCAACAGCCATGAAGTGCAGTACTGGGAGGACCTGGTCCAGCACATCCAGCGAAACGAGGGTGAACCCCTGGACCTGGAAGTCCAGCGCAATTCCAGCATAAAGGAATTCACCCTGGTCCCCAGAATGGCGGTCCAGGAAAACATATTCGGCGAGGAGATAAAGACCCCGCAGATCGGCATCGTGGCCTCGGGCGAGACGGAAACCATATCCCTTGGTTTTATAAGTGCAGGCAAGGAAGGCCTGTCCCAGACCTGGATGCTCATCAAGCTCACGGTGGAGGGTATCAAAAAGCTCATTGAGCGTATTATCCCCCTGGACACCATCGGCGGCCCCATCCTTATAGGTCAGCTGGTAAGCGAACAGAAACAGGAGGGCATGGTCAATCTGCTGGCCCTTACCGCCCTCATCAGTATCAACCTTGGGCTGATAAACCTCCTGCCTGTACCGGTGCTGGACGGCGGGCACATCCTTTTCTACACCATAGAAATGATCACCCGCAGACCGCTGAACGAGCGCATGCGCCAGGTAGCCACCAGGATCGGAATACTTTTCATACTTTCCCTCATGGCCTTTGCCATAATAAACGATATCCTGCGGCTGGTGGGTTGATACACTAAGGCAACTGATCCGGTTTACACATGTACCTGATAATCAATTGCGCTGAAGGCGATCTGCAGATTATCCTGGGAAACAGTGAAAGGCTCTGGTTCTCCAGCAGCCTGTACGTACCCGGACGGGCCATGAAGTACATGGCCCCGGGCATAGAATGGGCCCTTGGGTCCCTGGAAATGCAAACCCATGAATTACAGGGCATTGCCTGCGTATCCGGACCCGGGTCTTTTACCGGGGTGCGCATGAGCCTGGCTCACGCCCTTGGACTGGCCTGCGCCCACAACATCCCTCTGGCAGGGCTGAGCTTCATGCAGGCCCTGGCTATGGGGCCCGGACCTCTTATTCAGGGCACCCTTCTGGTCCTGGTACACTCCCGGCGTGAACAGGTATACGCCCAGGCTTTTTCCTGCCCCGGCCTTGCTGTCTCCTCTCCTGCAAAGAACCTGCACCTCTCGGAACTAAAAGACCTTTTATCCGCATACCCCGATCCAGTCTATCTGACAGGCAGCGGAGTACGCCGGAATATGGACTTTTTTCAACACTACAGGTCCGCTGTCCTGCCCCGGCACTGGGACGTGCCCGCACCCCACAACCTTTTGCGCATGTCCCTGGAGGCTTCATGGGATACGGCCCTGCCCGCTCCGGAATACCTGCGGGCTTCCGAGGCCGAGGAAAACCTGGCCCGCATCGCCGCAGGCCGCGGCCTGGACCTGGACCAGGCCAGAGAATACCTGCAGCGGGAATAAACTGGAAAATAAAACTGCTTGCTTGCCACTTCATAAAAAACAGCACCGGGGATAAAAATTGTGCCGTATAGATGTTTCAGGATAGACAGACGTCCAATTCTGGAGAGATTGACCAGTGGCGAAGAATTGCTGACCACCTTCATAAGCGACCCAGCTTTTTAAGATTTTGCATATCTTCATCAAAATCTTTCAACATCATAGTGGATGTTAATTCCGCGATGGCCCAGAAGCTGCTGAAATGACCAGACGTTTAACCCCGTGAGTTCCCTGGCCTTGCCAAAAGAAATTTTGTTTTGCTGATATAGAAGAATGGCAAGCTCTCTTTTCAGTTCCTCTGGAGTGGTGCGGGCTGAATGCAGTACTTCCCTGGGGATTTCAATGCATACATTTTCCATGTTTTCCTCCAATCATAAATGAAATCAGCAGCAGAATATACCCTGTAAACTGACAAGTCCACAAGAAAACCTGAAACACGTAAGTATGCTTTCACTATTATAATGTCCTACCTTCGCTGCAGCCTTGCCCCGAAGAAGAACTCCCCCAGGTCTTCGTCAGCTCCAGTGCCGTAAGTCTGCAGGCACTCAAAGTCTTTGTGTTTCTTTAGAAAATCTGTCACCTGCTCCTGGTTTTCCTGTCTGCTCAGGGTACAGGTGACATAGATGAGCTGGCCTTTACTGGGCAGGACATTGGCGGCGGCAGCAAGCAGTTCCTTCTGGACGCGGCAAAAGTCCAGCACATCCCGGGGGCTTCGCTTCCACTTGGTGTCCGGTCTTCTGGAGAGCACCCCCAGGCCGGTACATGGAGCATCCACAAGTACTGTGCCGGAACTTTTCTTCAAAGGCGGGCTTTGCCCCTGGGCTGCAAACACCTGCACTTGCACCTGCTCCAGGAGTTCCTTTTTCAGCCCGGCCAGTCTGGGCAAATAATTATCACTGGCCCAGACCTGCAGGCCCTGGCTGCTCATGAGCATGGTCTTGCCGCCCCGGCCGGCGCACATATCCCACACAGGAGACTTCCAGTCCCCCATTCCCAGTTCCCAGAGGGTCTTTTGCCCGGCAAAGCTCTGTCTGACGACCTTTTTGTTTTTTTCAAGGTCTTCCAGGCCGGGATAATTATCCCTTAAAAGTATAGAAGGGCCAATGCGCTGGAGCACATAATGCTCATCCAGGCGGCCTGCATCTTCTCCCGGGGCGAGCCTTACGCCTGCAGCCGGTTTCTGCAGGCTCTGCTTCAGGTATTCACGGGCCATATCAGTCCCGTAGTCCTTTTGCCAGAGCTTTACTACCCACTCCGGGCAGGAATAAAACCTGGACAAAAAAAGCATTTCTCCGGGATGATCCTGCCTGAAAAAATCCGGATCAAAGGCATCTACTCTGCAGCATTTGCGCAGGACTGCATTTACCAGGGAGGACATGCGGGAACCGAATCTCTTGCGGGTCAGGGCAACGGCCCTGGAAACAGCAGCATAATCAGGGATGCGCTCCAGAAAGAAGATCTCATATGCAGCCAGGCCCATCAGGACCCTGATTTTCCCGGACAGCCCGGCCGGAGACTTTAAAAAGCAGTTCAGCACAAAATCCAGGCGGCCCTTGTAGCGCAGATAGCCATAAGCCAGCTCAGTGGCCAGGGACCTGTCCCTTAGGTCCATTTCCGGGTCCAGGTTTCTGTCCAGGACCATCTGCAGGTCCCGGCCGGGCCGCAGGGCATCAAGAACCACGTTCAGGGCGACAGCGCGGGGATCACTTGCCTGGGGCATTTTTCAGACTGATCTCTGAGAGTTGTACTCTGCTTTCGGTAACCTGCTCTGACCCATCTGCACCGCGCCTGCTGCTCTTACTGTCCTGCATCGGGACATCAACAAACTTATCCAGAGCCAGTCTTACATGCTCCAGGGTCACCCTGGTATCCAGGCAGGGACCTTTGGGACGTTCGTTCAGGACTCCGTAGACAGGTATGGGGTAGGCATCCTGAATGCCGCTGGAGAGGTCGCGCTCGCAGGCCACGGCCACAATGAGCCTGGGCCGGATATTGACCACAATCCTTCGGGCTATGGTGCCGCCGGTGGCAATAGCCATATGCACTCCGTACTCGCTGCTTAAATCAAGAAGTCCGGAGATACTGCATTCACCGCACCTTTTGCAGTTGTTTACATTGTAGGTGAGCCTGCGGCTGCAGATGCTGTTCTGCAGGCAGTGGGGCATGAGCATGAGCACCTTGTCCGGGGGATATTTGCGGCTTTCGGACAATACAAGTTCATTGTTCACCTTGATGAAGGAGGCCCGGATCTTCTGTTTGGGGATGCGCAGGAGCCTGCCGAAGATGGTCATGAGCGGCAGGAAAAATTTTATGCTGATGCCCCGCAGGTTCCTGGAGTAAAGAACCGGGCGCTTGAGCAGAATGTTCAGGACCAGACCCAGGGATACCCAGAAGATAAAACCTATGGCCAGAGCCACCACCGTGCCCATAACCCACGGTGCCCAGGGATGAATACTGTCCAGTCCTACGTAAGGGATATACCACAAAAGAAGCAGGATCAGGCATACAAGGACGGATGTCCCGGTAATAAGTCCTATGAACAGCCTCTTTCTGGCCTCAAAGGAATCCTGGATTTCCTTCTCCAGAAAATTCTGGCTTTCTGTGCTCATCTTATATTTTAAAAGCTATGGGTTGTAAGCACTAGACATTCAGTCCCGGCATTGCTGCATGAAGCCGCAGTAAAAGCTGCGGGCGGACATTTCTCTGCTGTTTTCAGGCTTTACCCTGTCTGTAAGATACATTTTATCCCTGCAGGCAATGGCCAGATGCTCATCTTCCAGACCCGCCACAGTGCCCGGGTTTATTTCCGGGGGCCTGTCCCCGCCGACCCTGCCCGGGTAGACCTTCAGGCGAATGGTCTTTCCAGATGGACTGGTCCAGTCAAAATAAGCCCCTGGCCAGGGATACATGCCCCGGATCTGGTCGTGAATTTCCTTTGCCGGCCTGTCCCAGATTATGCGGCCCTCTTCCTTGGTAAGCTTGGCCGCATAGGTGGCCTGATCATGATCCTGCGGGACAGGATCAATCTTTCCATGCTTCAATGCTTCCAGTGTTTTGACCACAAGATCCCCGCCCAGGAGGGCCAGCTTGTCATGCAGGCTCTGAGCGGTATCCTGTTCTTCTATGGCCAGGGACTCCTCCATGAGCACCGGCCCCTCGTCCATGCCGGGAGTAAGGCGCATTATGCTGATGCCGGTCCTGCTGCGGCCTTCTATGATGGCTCTCTGGATGGGGGCTGCCCCCCTGTACAGGGGCAGAAGGGAGGCATGCACATTGATGGGCATCTCGGAGGCGGTGTCTAGAACAGCAGAGGGAAGGATCAGACCGTAGGCCGCCACCACCAGATAGTCCGGTCGGAAATCAGCCAGTTTTTCCACTTCTTCCAGAGATTTGAAATTGGGAGGTTGAAGCACCGGCAGACAACGATCCAGAGCCAGTTCCTTCACCGGGGAGAAGGAAAGCCTGCGCCCGCGTCCACTGGGACGGTCCGGCTGGCAGTAAACCCCCACTACTGCACCCCCGGGCCACTGCAGCAACTTTTCCAGCACAATCCGGGCAAACTCCGGAGTGCCCATGAAGACTATTCTTTTTTGTTTTCCAGCCATTTTTTTACTTTTTTATCATACATGGCCCTTTTAAGCCGGCTGATATGGTCAATAAACAGTATGCCGTTGAGATGATCTATCTCGTGCTGCAGACATACAGCCCAGAGATCCTCTCCTTCGTGGATCACTTCCTCTCCCTGCAGGTTCAGGGCTCTTACCTTAACTTTCCTGGCCCGGCAGACCCTGGTCTGGTAACCCGCAACACTCAGGCAGCCCTCCTCGGTGGTGGTCTCATCCTCGGAAGCGATAATCTCCGGATTTATGTAGGTAAAAAGGTCTTCCTGGTTGTCAGGCCCGCTTAAGTCCACTGTCACCACTCTCAGGGACTCTCCCACCTGGGGGGCGGCCAGCCCGATACCTCTGTGTTCATACATGAGCCTGGCCATGTCCCGGGAAAGATCAATTATATAATCGTCGATCTTTTCCACAGGCCTGGCCTTCTGGGTCAGAATCTTATCCGGGTATGTATGTATCTTTCTGGACATAATCAGTCTCTAATGCGGGCCATGTCCGCAACCCAAGCGAAAAAGTTACCAACATGGCAACTATTCAACCCCTGCGGGCGAAAAGCCAGGGTCCGGAGGTTCGGCAAACAGGGTCCCGCACTTACTTTCTTATGTCTGCCCAACTTTCAAAACAAGATTTGCCAGAAAGTAAGTGCGGGATTTGAGCGACGCGTAATCACGCCTGTGGCGTGATTAATCAAAACCGTAAAACACCGAACCTGATTCAAAGCATGTTATAGGAAATATCCTGGTTATCAAACCCGTGTGTAGGTTTTGATTCACGCTTCCTTGGAGCGAGTTTTTACGTCCTGTTTGCCGAATTTCCGGACCACTGGAACTCATATCATTAAAGTGAACAGCTACCCAACATGGTTGTTTGAAATTTGTGCTAAGCGCCTATTCCTCCGGCTTTTTTTCCGCCTCCCTCAGGCGGATGCCCAGCTCTCTGAGCTGACGGTTGGATACTGCTGCCGGGGCCTCGGTCATAAGACAGGAAGCCTTCTGGGTCTTGGGAAAGGCGATTACGTCCCGAATGGAAGAGCACCCGGCCATGAGCATCACTAAGCGGTCCAGACCGAAAGCGATCCCCCCATGCGGCGGAGCCCCGTAATCCAGGGCCTGCAAAAGAAACCCGAACTTGTTCCTGGACTCCTCCAGGTCCATGCCCAGGGCCTTGAACATTCTCTCCTGGTCCTCCCGGGTATGCAGGCGGATGGATCCTCCCCCCACCTCCTGGCCGTTTATGACCATGTCGTAAGCCCGGGCCAGGGCCTGTCCCGGCTCTTTTTCCAGAAGATCCATGTGTCCGTCCTTGGGCGAGGTGAAAGGGTGATGCCTGGCCATCCATCTCTTTTCCTCCCCGTCCCATTCCAGGAGGGGAAAATCCATGATCCAGATGGGTGCAAAGGTATCTCTGGGAATGAGCCCGAATCTTTCACCCAGCTTCAAACGCAGATAGCCCAGGGAGTTGTTCACCACCTCCGGGGACGCAGCCTGAAAGAAAACAATATCCCCGGCCTCCAGTCCCAGGGCCTCTGTCAGCCCGCTGCACTCCTCCCGGCTCAAAAACTTGGCAATGGGGGACTGCCATTCGTCCTCCTTTATCTTGATCCAGGCCAGCCCCTTGGCCCCGTAAATACCTACAAAATCAGTATACTCGTCGATTTCCCTGCGGCTTAGCTCTGCTCCTCCGGGCACGCGCAGGGCCTTGACCAGCTCAGCCCTGGCAAACAGGTTGAAACCTGAGCCGCGCACCACGTCAGTAACATCCTTGAGAGTCAAATCAAAGCGCACGTCCGGACGGTCCAGACCATAGTCAGCAATGGCCCGGGAATAGTCAAGCCTCTGAAAGGGGGTCTCAAGCTCCACGTCCAGGACTTCCTTGAACAGCCGGGCAATCATGTTTTCCGATTCAGACATGACCCCTTCTTCTTCCACAAAGGACATCTCCATGTCCACCTGGGTGAACTCCGGCTGGCGATCCGCCCGCAGATCCTCGTCCCGGAAACACTTGACCACCTGGTAGTAGCGGTCCATGCCCGCGCACATGAGCAGCTGCTTAAATAGCTGCGGAGACTGGGGCAGAGCATAGAAATGCCCCTGACTCAAGCGGCTGGGAACAAGGAAGTCCCTGGCTCCCTCCGGGGTGCTCCTGGTCAGAACCGGGGTTTCCACTTCCGTGAAGCCTGAACTGTGCAGAAAATTTCTAATCTCATGCACCACCTGGCTGCGAAGTCGCAGATTTCCGGCCACCGCCGGCCGCCTCAGATCCAGATAACGATGCTTGAGCCGCAGGTTCTCTGCCGCCTCAGCC
Source organism: Desulfonatronospira thiodismutans ASO3-1 (assembly GCF_000174435.1). Classification (NCBI taxonomy): domain Bacteria; kingdom Pseudomonadati; phylum Thermodesulfobacteriota; class Desulfovibrionia; order Desulfovibrionales; family Desulfonatronovibrionaceae; genus Desulfonatronospira; species Desulfonatronospira thiodismutans. The sequence continues at coordinate 972,782 of NZ_ACJN02000002.1, read as the reverse complement.
CTGTCTTCTATGAGGAAAGGAGGAGTTCTGGAGCGGTTCAACAGCTTGAATTCCCTGACCGCGACTTCAATATCGCCGGTGTACAGGTTGGGATTGATCATATCCTCCGGCCTTCTGCGCACCACCCCCTTTACAGCCAGGACATACTCGCTGCGCAGGGCGTGAGCGTCTTCCAGAGCCTGCGCACTTACATCCGGGGTGAAAACCACCTGGGTCAGACCGTCCCTGTCCCTTAAGTCGATAAAAATAAGTCCGCCATGATCCCGGCGGTACTGCACCCAGCCCATGAGGCACACTTCCCTGTCGTCATGTTCCAGGGTCAGATCATTGCATCCATGAGATCTCACCCACCACCCCAGGGGCTGGGTCTCGAGCTTGCTTCTGGCTTCATCCATTGTGTTTTGTTCCTGTATGGAGTTGAGGTTTGTACTGAAAATTACCTGGGCTGAAATACAAGGCCCAGAGCCTGTTCTGCATCGTCCTGACTCACGGCCCGCTGCACACCCGTGGACATATCCTTGACCTGAACCTGGTTTTTATGCATTTCATCCAGGCCCAGCAATAGACATGTCTTGACGTTTTTCTTGTTGGCCTGGCGCAGATGGCTCTTTACGCTTCTTACCTGAAAGCTCATCTCGCCGCGGTACCCTTTGCTGCGCAGCCTTCTTACCATAAGCATGGCCTTATCCAGGGCATCTTCGTGCAGAACCGCCATATAAAAATCCATGGGTCTTTCCTGGATACCCTGCAGCAGAAGCGCCAGGCGCTCCATGCCGCAGGCAAAGCCGATGCCCGGCACCTCCGGACCACCCAGGACCTTAACCAGGCCATCATACCTGCCCCCTCCGGCCACGGCTGACTGAGAGCCGATATCGTTGGAAATGACCTCAAAAGTAGTCCTTTGATAATAATCCAGACCCCGCACCAGGAACGGGTTCAGCTCATAGTAAATGTCAAAACTCTTGAGAATACCCAGCACCCGGTCAAAATGTTCTTTGCATTCCGGACACAGGTTGTCCACAATTCTTGGAGCCTCTGAAGCCACCTCCCGGCAGCCCGCGGCCTTGCAGTCCAGAACCCTCAGGGGATTGGATCCGGCCCGGCGCTGGCAGTCCTCGCAAAAAACGTCTCTGTTTATACCCTCCAGAAAGCTCTTGAGTTTTGCATCAAAGCCTGGACGGCAGGCCGGACATCCCAGGGAATTGATCTCCAGAACAAGCTCTTTGAGGCCCAGGGACTGAAGATATCCCCAGAGCATGGACAGAATCTCGGCATCGGCATACGGTGAATCCTCTCCCAGCATTTCCGCGTTTACCTGGTGAAACTGGCGGGTCCTTCCTTTTTGGGGCCGTTCGTACCTGAACATGGGACCCAGGGTGAAAAACCTGCTGACATTCCCGGAACTGGCTGCAGGACTGTCGATATAGGCCCGGATAACCCCGGCGGTGGCCTCGGGGCGCATGGTCAGGCTTCTGCCTCTGCGGTCAGGGAATATGTACATTTCTTTCTGGACCACATCCGTATCCTGGCCTATGGACCGGGCGAAAAGCTCTGTCTGCTCCAGAATCGGGGTGCGCAGTTCCTGGTAGGCGTACCTGGCAAATATCTCCCTGGCCTTGTCTTCCATGAAAGTATAAGAAGTGCTTTCGGGAGGAAAAAGATCAAAAAAGCCTTTGATTTTGTTCACTCTGCTCATGCTTGTTCTTTTTTTCTCCGACTGGACAGCCGGGACTGGGGATAGTAAAAAAGCTGAATTAAATAAATCCGGCTGACACCTCCAGCGAAGATTATCAGTAAACCTCCGGGGCTGTCCCGCATCTAGTTGGAATTTCGAAATATTTATTGTGCTTAAATACAGATAACTTACTTGTTTTACGCTCACGTAAACTTTTTAATGTTAGAGCAAGTATTGTTAAATGTCAAAACTTCAGAGGAGCACAGATGATCCAGGCTCTATCCATCGTGGGATACAAAAAGAGCGGCAAAACCGGTCTTATGCTCAAGCTGGCCAAAGAACTTCAGAAAAGAGACATAAAGGTGGCTGCAGCCAAGTTTTCCGAACACGGCTTTGACCAGGACAACACGGACACGGCCCAGATGTCTTCCGTGGTCAGGGAAGTTATCGGCTTGAGCAGGGAACAGTCATTTTTCCACTGGCAGGAAAAAAAATACCTGCCGGACCTCATACCCCTTCTGCAAGCAAAAATGCTCCTGGTGGAGGGAGGAAAACATCTGGGATGGCTGCCGCGGGTGCTGGTTTTAAAAAAGCCGGCTGATGCGGAAGCCCTGGACAGGGGACTGGCCGTAGCCACGTGGGGAAAGATAAAGACCCATTACCTGCCTCATGCCGGCAGCATCCAGGACCTGGCGGACATTGTGCAGTCCAGGGGATTCGCCCTGCCCGGCCTGGACTGCGGCACCTGCGGCCGGGAAACATGCCTGGACCTGGCCCGGGAGATGGTCGCGGGAAAAGCCGGCATTCAGGACTGCCAGGCCATGCACTCCAGGATGAAGGTCACCGTAAACAACCAGGAACTGGCCATGAACCCCTTTGTGGAAAGGATCATAACTAAGTCCATCCAGGGCATGCTCTCGGAGCTGAAAGGCTACTCCCCGGGAAAAATAAACATATCCATTGAATGATCAGACGCAGCGTGTGGCAGGCGGTATTACTCTTTTTCCCCGGAAACCACCCGCAAAAAGACTTCACCTTCGGGTATATTCAAAGATTCAAGGTTGCCCTGTTCCACAGTCAGTTCTGAACTCTGAAATTTTACGCTTTTCAGCTCCGAAAAAAACTTGTCCGGCCTGGATTTGAAAAACTGCATCAGGTCACTGGAAGACAGAATTATTCCCTGATGCAGAAACAGTCCGGCCAGGTCCCGTCCCACTGCATTGTAAAGGCGCACCTGGATGCGAAAGGAAATATCCTGCTCTGAGTCAGTTTCCTCTTCCTGGCGGCTGGACAGGGAGATGCCCTCGCGCATGCGCTTGAAATAGCCGTCCCGGCGCATGGTGGCTCCCACAAGCCCCGGCATGGCTGCAGAAAGTGCCAGCCTGCATCCGGGCCTGATGGTAGCCTGATCAATATCGTCCACTGCTGATCCATCCAGAAAGATGGTCTGCAGGCTCTTTTCGGTATAAACTCCGCATACTCCTACCAGTTCGCAGAGGAACTCCCGCAGGGAGCATACCTTTGGCACCGGCATGAAAAATCCCTGCTGCAACAGCAGACTGAACTGCTCCGGGGCCTCATGTTCAAGCATCAACACAGGCAGACCAAACATGTCTTTGCAATATGGTTCGGGGTACTTGGCTGTATAAGTCATGGCTGTTTCCAGAAAAAATGTAACTATTCACAATCTGATAAAAATGGGCAACCTATGCACAACGCTGATATCCAGGGTCCGGGGGCTTTGCAAACTGGGCGTAAACTGTCTGAACGACGCGTAGTCACGCCTGTGGCGTGATTAATCAAAACCGTAAAACACCGAACATGATTTAGAGCAGGTTATATAAGTTGTTCTGGTTTAAAAACTCGTGTAAAGGTTTTGATCTACGCTTCATAGGAGTGAGTTTTTACGTCCTGTTTGCGAAGTCCTCGGACACTGGTGAAAGGTTTTGAAAAAAGAAGGAAGGCCCTGGAGCCTTCCTTCTTTTTAATATGTATTTTTCAATACTGATTAGAAGTTATATACACTGTCCAGTTCTTTGTCCGGTACGTCAAAAACAACGTTGTGCGGAGCTAGGGGTTCGCGGGAGAAGTACCTGGGCAGACGGTCGTGTGCAGGACCGAAACCGGCCTTCTCGTTGAATTCCTTCTCCATCTTGAGGATCTTCTGGCCCAGGGCCACTACGTCATCACCGGTCATATCCAGTCCGTACATATGATTGATGGTCTGAACCATGGCCTCAAATGTCTCGCCCTGATCCAGGATGGCAAAGGCCACGAACAGGCAGAAGCCGGTGGAATCCAGGGCTGCAGTGGCTATCTGCAGGTTGCGGGACAGCTCGGCCTGGCCTCCGGTCTGCAGGGGATCCACGTCTCCGCCCACCTTGAGGATGTTGGCGGTGACTGCATACCCGGCCGTGTGGTCAGCTCCCTGGGTGGTGGTGGCGTAGGTCACCCCGATACCCTTGACCGAACGGGGGTCATAGGCAGGAAGAGCCTGGCCCTTGACCACAGGTGCATGCTCCATGCCGTAGCAGCGGGCGGTTGTGGCGGCCCCGGCGCCCAGGATACGCCCCAGGGGTGTGCCTTTGCCCACTTCGTGCACCAGGTTTATAGCCCCTTCAGCATCACCGAATTCGATTACGCCTGCCTCCATGGCCACGCCTATGGTCACGCCCATCTCTATGGTATCCAGTCCGTAATGATCATCCAGGTAGTCCAGCCTGGCAATGGCGTCCAGGTCGTCGATGCCGCAGTTGCCGCCGTGGGACCAGACAGTCTCGTATTCCGGCTGCTTGGACATGTAATTGCCGTCCTTGTCTGTGTATATACCGGAGCACTGGATGATGCAGCCCCGGTGGCAGCCGTGTGTGGGCTGACCGCCTTCGCGGTTTTTCATGTTTTCGGCCTGCAGCTCCCCGGACAGGTTCTGGGCGTGTTTATAACGGCCTTCCCTGAAGTTGTACGTGGGGTAGCCTCCGGCCTCGTTTAAGATATTGGTGAGCACGTTGGTGCCGTAGGTGGGCAGTCCCTGGCCGGTGACTGCGTGGGCCTTGAGGCCTTCAACAAACTTCTTGTTGGACTCCTTGAACTCGTCCGGGCGGACAGGCTTGCGGGTCTTGGCACCAGAAGCATCCACAACAATGCACTTGATACCCTTGGAACCCATGACAGCTCCTACACCGCCGCGGCCGCAATGCCTGGTGGGCCTGAATTCCGGGTCGGTGACGGCTATGGAAGAGTTGGACATGCGCATCTCCCCGGCAGTACCGATAGAGATGACCGAAACCTTTTCCCCGTGCACCGGTTTTAGCTTGTCGATGAGGTCGTAGTTGGCCAGCATTTTCAGATCGTTGGCCTTTTCCAGGCTGACGCCCTGGTCGTTGATGACCACTTTGTACATGTCCTCTCCCTGGCGCTCACCTTCCAGGATAACCGCGGCATAGCCCAGTCTGGCCAGGGCCTGGGACCCTGTTCCGCCGGCGTTGGACTCCTTGATGGTACCGGTAAGGGGGCTTTTGCAGCCAACGGACATGCGTCCGGATGAAGAAGCAGCCGATCCGCTCATGAGTCCCGGAGCAATAACCAGTTTGTTCTCCGGTCCCAGGGGGTGGCAATCCGGGGGAACCTCTTTGTAGACCACTGAAGTGGTCATGCCGCGTCCGCCCATTCCGGCATAGTCGCCTATGGGCTCTTCTGTAGCCTTGGGACCGCCCGGGGCCCCAACATCGATTCTCAAGATCTTGTCCATGAAAATACCTCCTTCAAAGGGTTGAGTCTTTATGCAGTTGCCTGTTTATGCCTGTATCATACCTTGAGTATTCCGGCTGCAGGGCAAAGCAGTGCAGGCATGGTCATGCTCATGCCTTTGCAGTCCGGGTAAACGCCTGAAAATATTCTACGTCAACATGCTGGACAGCTGACGCAGATGGGAACGCTCCTCATCTATGCACTGCTGAACGAACTTTTTCTCCGATTCCGGTACAAGCTCGCGCATCTCCATGAAGAAAAGGATAGTATCCTTTTCAAACCCCATGGCCAGTCTTATGGCCTCGTTCTCATCACCGGCTTCAGTCAGCCTTTTCTGAAGATCCGGGGAAAATATTGAGTGAGAATCAATGAGTGCAGACAGGTACTGGCTGTATTCATCGCTGGTGCTCCAGGCCGGCAGTTCTGTCTTGCCCAGGCGCTCCTTGAACTTTGCAAAAATCTCCTCGTGCCTGGATTCCTCCTTGGCAAAATACAGAAAAAAATCCTTGGCATCCGGGTTTTTGGCCGCTTCTGCGGCTCTGGTATAAAAGGCCTGCCCCTGTTGTTCAATATTTACGGCTGCTTCGACGATCTCCGCCGCCTTGAAAAAACCGGCCATCTTATTCTCCTTGATTCAATTACTGGTTCGCCTAAAGTTCATTGGGCAGGGCCCGAAGCTGTTCGTAGCTGAACACGGGTCCGTCCACGCATACATAACTGGTGCCGATATTGCATCTGCCGCAAAGTCCTATGCCGCATTTCATGCGCTTTTCCAGGGTGGTGATTATCTGGTTGTCCTCGAAGCCCAGCTTTTTCAGGGCCTGCAGGGTAAACTTGATCATTATGGGCGGACCGCAGGTCACAGCTATGGCATTTTGTGGCGTGGGAGCCATTTCCAGAAGTACGTTGGGAATAAGTCCCACCCGGTGTTCCCAGCCCTCGGCCTCGTTGTCGATGGTCAGCACCGTTTCCAGGTCCTTTCTCTCCAGCCAGTCCGGAAGCTCGTAACTAAAAGCCATGTCCTGAGGACTGCGCGCCCCGTAAAGCAGCTGAATCCGGCCGTAGTCGTCGCGGTTGTCCAGCATGAACAGAAGCAGGGTGCGCAAAGGGGCCATGCCTATACCTCCGCCCACTATCAAGATATCCTTGCCCTTCATGGACTCATAGGGAAAGTAGTTGCCCAGGGGGGCACGCACCCCTATGCGGTCTCCTTTGGTCAGGCTGTGCAGTTTGGTGGTCACTTCTCCGGCGCGCATGACGCTGAACTGCAGATACTCCTTGCGCGTGGGCGGTGAGTTGATGACAAAGGTGGCCTCTCCAGTGCCGAAAACTGATAGCTGTCCCACCTGGCCGGGTTCAAAGCTGAAATCCTGCATGCGGCTGTCTCCGTCCAGGACCACCCGGAAAGTCATTATATTGTGCGTCTCCTGGATGGTCTCCACAATGGTGCCCAGTTCCGGCAGGTAGGGGTTATTTTCTGTCAGATACTGCTGAATGTCCATCATTTTCCGGCCTCCTCGCCAGTCTCGGTCTGATGCTCCATGGCCCTGATGACAATTTCACGGATGTCCACGCTCACGGGGCAGTGCTTGATGCAGCGCCCGCACCCGCAGCAGGCGATCATACCCTGATGCAGTTCGGGATAATAGCTGAACTTGTGCCCCACCCTGTTGCGCAGTCGATGCGCCTTGGTGGGCCGGGGATTGTGGCCGCTGGCCTCCAGGGTGAACTGAAAAGACATGCAGTTGTCCCAGGACCTTATGCGGCTGCCCTGCATTCCGGCACTTTCATCAGTGATGTTGAAGCAGTAGCAGGTGGGGCAGAGGTAGGTACAGGCCCCGCAGCTGATGCACTTGGCCGAGACGTCTTCCCAGAAGTCCAGGTCATCAAATATGGCCAGCAGTTTTTCCCGGGCCGGAGTAAAATCCCGGGGCTCGCCCATGTCCTTGAGGGCCTTGTCCCGGAGCTCCCGGGCCTTGCCCGCTTTGTCTCCTGCCGCCTCCAGAAGGGAACTGCCGAGCATTTCCCCGCCTTTGTCCGTAACCGCCTCAGCTACGTATCCATTGTCCACCGGGGTGAGCAGGATGTCTGAACCTGCAGTGTCTCCGGGTCCGGAACCCACACTGTGGCAGAAGCAGGAATTCTCGTGACTTACACAGGCCACCGAAGCAAATATGGTGGATTCACGCCTGACCCGGTAATAGGGATCCATGTAGTAGCCCTGGGTATACACCGGATCAAAGATGACAAACCCTCTGGACCCGCAGGGCCTGGCCCCGAAAACCAGGGTCTTTTGAGGTTGTGCCCGGGGACCTATTTCCACGTCGGTCTGGGCCGGGTCCTCTGGATTTTTGCGGTATGTATAGGCAAAAAGCTCCTCGCTGGCTGGAAAAACCGCTTCCTTGGGAGGCAGTGTGGGCTGGCCCTCCAGCCTGATTTCAGTTCCGGTCTGATAGGGTCTGAAAACCACAGCCTCACCTTCCTGTACCGGGGCAAGTACCTGCATCTGCTGGGACAACTCGTCCAGCCACTTGCCAAGCTTGTCCTGGGATATGTATTTGGCCTCTGCCATTACCAACCTCTCTCGTTGATATTCTCTTCCTCAACTTTGAAAGAGAGAAGCGGCGCAGTCTCGTTGGGATCAACACCGGCTTCGTAGTTGAAAAGCTCCCTGGCCTCCCTGTTGAGCTTGCGCTTCAGGGCCATAATGGGGATATCCATGGGACAGGCCCGCTGGCATTCGCCGCACTCAACGCAGCGTCCGGCCAGGTGCATGGCATGGATCACCTGAAACATCCACTTCTCCCGCACGGAATCTTCCTGGGTCAGCCACTGGGGCTGTCTGCTCTGGGCCACGCAATGATCCCGGCATACGCACATGGGACAGGCATTGCGGCAGGCATAACAGCGGATGCAGCGATGCATCTCCCGCTCCCAGTGTTGGAAACGCTCCTCCAGGGACAGGGACTCCAGTTCCTCAACATCCTGGTATTTATCTTCCGAGGCATGAGGTTCAATGGGCTGCCCTGCAAAATGGTCATAGAGCATGGCGTTGGGGTAGCGGCACCTGGCGCACTTGTCCGCCAGAACATCCTTTAAGGCCAGGTCTCTTTCTTCACCGTTGACCTTTACTTTCAGGGACGAGTCCTGGATCTGCACTTCCCTTACCAGGCCGGTGTTGCCCAGGTGCTTCTGCACCTTGACCATGTCCACCACTCCCTGGCAGGGAAAGCCGAATATGACCACGTTTTCCCTGTCTATTAGACCTTCCTGCAATAGCTGGATGACCGCCCGGCTGTCGCAGCCCTTGACCACCAGCCCGACTTTTTTGCCTTTAAATCCGGTCAGGTAGGTGGCGGTATTGTGCACTGCCAGAGGGCCCAGTTCCAGTCGCTCCACGTCCTGGGCCTTGCGCATGAAAAGCGGAGTGGCGTGCAGGGGGTCAAACCCTCTTTCCCAGCCGATGACCATGTCTAAGTCCGGCAGGGCTGTTTTTATCTGCTCTTTGAGCTCCGTGATAACAGTCACTTTGTGCTCCTTAGTTTCTATCCGGAAAGTCTTTCTTTCCGGATATTGAAATCTATTGGTTTTCTTTCCTTAAACGAGGAATTTTTTCTTTTGGCAAGGAAATCAAACAAATTATGAGGAGGCGTATCTTAATACGTTGACGAATAATTGTGCAGATTGACGCCGCCAAAGGGAAAAATAACCGTTTAAGGATGAAAACTCCTTAAGACTGTGGCGCGGTGGCCGGGTTCTCGTCCTGGAAAGCCCCGAAGCGCGGGGCGGGTCCCAGTTCGTGTATCTGCTCTGTAAACTTGGTCACCACTGTCTGCCAGCGCTGGCCCTCGGATGCCGACACCCAGGTATATTCAAAACGCCTGGGCTCGATGCCCATGGTGGACAGCAGACGCTGAAACATTTCCAGCCTGCGCCGGGCGTAGAAATTGCCCTCGGCATAATGGCAGTCCCGGGGATGACATCCCGATACCAGCACCCCGTCGGCCCCGTTTAAAAGGGCTCTGGCTATAAACAGCGGATTGATACGCCCTGAGCAGGGCACCCGGATAATGCGCAGATCCGTGGGCTGGCTGAAGCGCCCCACCCCGGCGGTATCAGCCCCGCCGTAAGAGCACCAGTTGCACAGAAAGCCTATGATGCGTAATTCATTCTGGTTTAAGGCTGACATAAGGCGTTCACCTCGGCTAGAATCTGGTTGTCTGTAAAATGGGACAGCTGAATGGCTCCCTGGGGACAGGTGGCTGTGCATATTCCGCAACCCTGGCAAACGGTCTCAATAACCTCGGCCTTGGGCTGGCCCCTGAAATCCACTTCCTTGACCGCACCAAAGGGACATACCTGTATGCACTTGCCGCAGCCTATGCAGCGGTTGATATCCACCATGGAAATCACCGGGTCGTTTTCTAACTTGTCCTTGGCGAACATGGCCAGCACCTTGGAGGCAGCAGCACTGCCCTGGGCTACAGAGGCCGGAATATCCTTGGGTCCCTGGCAGGCTCCGGCCAGGTAGACCCCGGCGGTATTGGTCTCCACCGGGCGCAGCTTGGGATGACTTTCCATGTAAAAGCCGTAGGTGTCATAAGAAATACGCAGCTTCTCAGCCAGCTGGGGCGCGCCAACTGCCGCCTCGGCCCCGGCCGCCAGAACCACCAGATCCGCCTCCAGCTCCACCTGGGTGCCAAGCAGGGTATCTGCTCCGCGGACCACGTATTTGTCCCCCTTGGGGTAGATCATGGAAACCCGGCCCCGCACGTACTGAGTACCGTATTCCTCCATGGCCCGCCTGGTGAACTCGTCATACATCTTGCCCGGGGCACGGATATCCATATAAAACACATAAGAGTCGGAATCCGGGATATGATCCTTGGTCAAAATGGCCTGCTTGGCCGTATACATACAGCAGAAACCCGAACAGTACGGCCGGCCCACGCTTTTATCCCTGGAGCCGACACACTGGACAAAAACCACGGTCTTGGGTTCCCTGCCATCAGATGGACGTTTGACGTGCCCGCCCGTGGGGCCGGAGGCCGACAGGAGACGCTCATACTGCAGGCTGGTGATTACATCCGGCAGCCTTCCGCCGCCGTATTCCCCGTACTTGCTGATGTCGAATACATCATAGCCGGTGGCTGCTACGATAGCTCCCACCTGCTCCGTGACAAACTCTTCCTGCTGCTCAAAATCAATGGCCTTGGTGGGGCAGAGCTTGGCGCAGACGCTGCATTTGCCCTTGGTGAACTGGCGGCAGAAATCCGGGTCGATGACCGCTTTTTTGGGGATGGCCTGGGGAAAGGGGATGTTTATGGCCGTGGTCTTGCCCAGGTTTTCATTGAAATAGTCCGTGGACTTCTTGGCCGGGCACTTTTCCATGCACAGTCCGCAGCCGGTACACAGATCCCAGTTGACGTAAGCCGGCTTTTTTTTGATCTTGACTTCAAAATTGCCCACATAGCCGCCTACTTCTTCCACCTCGGACATGGCGTACAGGGTGATCTTGGGATGTTGAGCCACGTCCACCATCTTGGGGCCAAGGATGCAGCTGCTGCAGTCCACAGTGGGAAAGGTCTTGTCCAGTTTGGCCATTTTGCCGCCTATGGTGGATCTTTTCTCCACCAGGACCACTTCCCGGTCCCCGTCGGCACAGTCCAGTGCAGCCTGGATGCCAGCCACTCCGCCTCCCACAACAAGCACCCGCTTGTTGATTTCAAACTGCTTGGGATACAGGGGCTGGTTGCGCCTGAGCTTTTCCGCAGCGATGCGGGTCAACTCGATGGCCTTGTTGGTATTGGCCTCCATGTCCTTGCCGATCCAGGAGACGTGCTCGCGGATATTGGCCATTTCAAACATGTAACGGTTAAGTCCTGCCCGCTCCACTGTGCGCCTGAAGGTGGGCTCGTGCATCCTCGGGGTGCACGAGGCCACTACCACGCCGTCCAGTCCTTTTTCCCTGATGGCCTCAACGATAGCGTCCTGACCGGGTTCGGAACAGGCATACATGGTATCAGAGGCAAAGGTGACTTCCGGAAACTCCATGGCGGCTTTGGCGACTCTGGCCGTGTCAACTGTTCCGGCGATATTGCTGCCGCAGTGGCAGACAAACACTCCTATTTTCATGAGTTCTCCTTGGTCTCAGGCTTTTTCTTGCCAGCGCTCTTGGATACGGGCTCTTGTTCCCTGTTGCTGCGCATGGCGTCAAAAGCGATACTTGGCTTGACGCAAAGTTTGGAAAGCCCCAGTTCTTTCTGGGGCAGGCCCAGGGCCACCCCTATCAGCTGGGTGTAGTAAAAAACGGGCATGTTGAATTCTTTGCCCATTACGGATGCAGCCTGGCCCTGACGCAGGTCCAGGTTCATCTGACACAGGGGGCAGGCAGTGACCATGGCATGTGCTCCCAATGCCTGAGCCGTATCCAGGAGTCTGCCCGACAGGGTGGCCACTACGTCCTTGCGAGGTATACCGAAAGAGGCCCCGCAGCATTCCACCTTGAGGGGGAAAGGCAGGACTTCAGCCCCCAGGGCCTGCATGAGCCGGTCCATGGCCATGGGATGCTCGTGATCGTCGAACTGCATCACCTCCGGAGGCCGGTTCATGATACAGCCGTAATAAGTAGCCACTTTGAGACCGCGCAGGGGTTTTTCCGGCAGTCTTTCCGCCAGCTCCCGGCTGCCCACTTCCTCGTCCAGGATCTGCAGGACGGATTTTACGGGCATGGTGCGCTGTACAGGCTTTTCCAGAAGGTTGTTCACTTTATGGCGAAACCCGCGGTCACTCAAACGATGCACAGTGCCTTTAAGATTGGAAAGACAGCTGGGACACGGAGTGATCATGGCCTCGGCCTCCATCTCCTCTGCCAGGGCCAGGTTGCGCCCGGACAAAGCCGATGAAAGCAGATGATCCACTGTATGAGCCGGGGTGGAGCCACAACAGCTCCAGTCATTAATATCCATCAGATTTATCCCCAGGGCTTTACATACGGCCCTGGTGGATTTGTCGTACTCCATGGACGTGCCCAGACCGGAGCACCCCGGGTAGTAGGCGAAATTTCTCATTTATGCGCCTCCTCCCTGAAGCGTTTGAATATCTGGGCAACCTTGTCCCGGCCCTCTATCTTATGGGGTCTTATGGACAGCTTGCCCTTGGGAAGCATCTTGGGGGCCAGGTCCACGTCTGTCCAGACCCGGCCGGTCCTGGTTATGTATCTGGTCAAAAGCCCCATCTCAAAGACCCGGCCGTGTTTTTCCACCGAATCCAGAAAGCTGTCCCAGAATTTCTTCACTTTCTGCTCGGATACATATCCTTCCCGCCTGGCCATATGGCGCAGCACGTCCATGATGGTGGCCACGTCGATCTCGTTGGGACACCTGGTAGTGCAGGATTCGCAGGTGGCGCAGAGCCAGATGGACCTCGAAGAAAGAATCTTCTGTTTCTGACCGGCCTGCAAAAGGCGCATGATCTGGCTCACCGGGATATCGTACACAAAAGTGTACGGGCACCCGGCGGTACAGTTGCCGCACTGATAACACAGGCGCACATTCTGTCCGCTTTCCTCCTCCACTTTGGCGATGAATTCGTTATCGCTGGAGGCGTGAATATCAACAACTTCCATGATTTCTCCCGGCAAATGATGATTAACCTGATTCCTTATTGTGCTCTCAGGTGGTTGTGTGAAATGATAGACCAAGTAATATACAGACTGCCCTGCCTTGTGTAAAGCTTCACAAAACCACGCAAGTTCACAAAAAATCCAGGCAGCCGGCCGCAGGGACCGGACTGCCTGGAACAGGTCAAGGGGTTATTACAGAGCGGCCTCGAAAATCGCTTCCACATCCTTGTCAGTGGGGCAGCGGGGATTGGTGAATCCGCAGGCGTCTTTCTGAGCGTTGGCGGTCATGGTCTTGATGTCCTCTTTCTTGACATCTTTGCCGTAGCGCTTGCCCAGCTCGATGAGACCAGAGGGAATGCCTACGTCCTTGGACAGCTTTCTGATGCCTTCCAGGGCCTTTTCAGCGGCTTCACGCCGTCCCAGGCCTTCGATGTTTTCGCCCATGAGTTCGGCCATGGTGATGAAGCGGTCCATCTTGGCAATGAGGTTGAACTGTTCGACATGGGGCAGCAGGATAGCATTGCACTCGCCGTGGGGCAGGTCATAGAAGCCGCCCAGCTGATGAGCCATGGCATGTACGTGACCCAGGCTTGCGTTGTTGAAAGCCATACCTGCCAGATATTGAGCGTAGCACATGCCTTCGCGGGCGTCTACGTCCTGGCCGTTGGCCACTGCAGGGCGCAGGTACTGGAATATGAGGCTGATGGCCTTTTCGGCGCAGGCATCGGTCATGGGGGTTGCTGCCTGGGATACGTAGGCCTCCACTGCGTGGGTCAGGGCGTCCATGCCGGTGGCTGCGGTCAGTGCCGGGGGCATGCCCATCATGAGCAGGGGGTCGTCAACTGCTACGCCGGGGGTGCAGCGCCAGTCGACTATGGCCATCTTCACCTTGCGGGAAGTGTCGGTGATGATGCAGAACCTGGTCATCTCGGAAGCGGTCCCTGCTGTGGTATTTACAGCAACGTAGGGCAGAAAGGGCTTTTCGGACTTGTCAATGCCCTCGAAATCATGGATCTTGCCGCCGTTGGAGACCACAAGGCCGATGCCTTTTCCGCAGTCATGGGAGCTTCCGCCGCCCAGGGTGATGACGCTGTCGCAATTGTTTTTCTTGAAGACTTCAACACCGTCGTGGACGTTGTTGTCAGTGGGGTTGGGAATGGTATCGTCGTAAACGACGCAGTCCATGCCTTCGGCTTTGAGCAGGCTTGTGATCTGCTCGGTGATGCCTGCGGCGGTGATGCCCTTGTCTGCTACTACCAGGGGCTTGTTGCCGCCCAGGGCCTTTATCTTTGCGGGTACTTCCTTGTGAGCGCCCAGGCCGATGAGGGTAACACTGGGGATAAAAAAACCATAAACCTGTTCACGTACTGCCATAACAATCACCATCCTTTTGGGTTAAATAAATTGAATAAATAAAAAACGCTGCACCTGCTTCAAACAGCAACTATTGATCTTTATGTCAGCAACATGCATGCCACAAAAATAATCAATTTATTTCAAAATGTTAAACTGAATAAACCTGTGAAGAGTGGTTCTTTTGAAGGACGGTGACAGGACAGGCAGCGCTGAAAAGCCTGTAAAAGGGAATGGCTCAGGAAAAAAACCAGTTATTTCAAAGCATTCATTTTTAGTGATTTTTTGATACGCCCAAAACCGCCTTTTGGGTCAAAAAGATACAGTTTCAAGGTCACATATTATGAAAGAACCGCCCGTTGATTCCAATACAAGCCGGAGGCAGCACCAGCCCTTGAATCAGGGGCTCAGCCCATACGCTACTCCAGCTGGTATTCCTTCATCTTGCGATAAAGGGTCTTCCTTCCTATCCCCATGGCCTTGGATGCCTGCTGGCGATTGCCCTGGAAGTAGCTGAGAACTCGGGATATATGGTTTTTTTCAGCCAGGCGCAGGGAAAAGATACCCTCCTGCCTTCCCTGCTCGTGAGCGTCCAGGGTCTTTTCCACCAGTTCCCTGGGCAGGGACCTTTCGGTGATGTTGCCCTGTTCAGCCAGGATCATGCTGCGCTCCAGCACGTTTCGAAGCTCGCGCACATTGCCGGGCCAGGAGTAGTTCATCAGGCAGTTCATGGCCTTGTCCGTAACGCGGTAGTCTGTGATGGAAGTATTCAGGCTGGACAGAAAATGCTCCACCAGCAGGGGTATGTCTTCCAGGCGGTCCCGCAGTGGAGGAGTCTCGATATTAAAAACGTTTATGCGGTGCAGAAGGGCTTCCTGAAACCTGCCCTCCTCCACCTCGGTATACAGGTTGCGGCTTGTGGCGAAAATAAAACGGACATCTATGCTGCGCTCTTCTTTTTCTCCCACCCGGCGATATGTCCTGTTTTCCAGGACCCTCAACAGGGACGCCTGGACTTCCAGGGGCAGTTCTCCTATTTCGTCCAGGAAGAGAGTGCCCTTGTGGGCATAGGCCATAAGCCCATCGCTGGATTCAGTGGCCCCGGTAAAGGAACCCTTGACGTGCCCGAAAAGCTCGGTGCGGGCCAGCTCTTTCACTAAGGAGGCGCAGTTTTTTACGATATAGGGCTTGTCCGCACGCTGACTGCCGTGATGAATGGCCTGGGCCGCCACATCCTTGCCCACCCCGCTTTCTCCGGTAAGCAGTACCGGCACCTCGGCGGGGGCGACCTTGTCTACGAGGTAGCGGATGTGTTTTATGCTTTCAGAGGCCCCAACCATCCTGTGCGTCCGGTTGTTGCCGGAGTAAAGCCGGTAACTGCGGTTTTCACGCTGCATGCAGGCCCTCTGCCAGGCCCTTTCTATAACCAGTTCCAGCTTGTCCAGATTGAAGGGTTTGGTGATATAGTCATAAGCCCCCAGCTTCATGGCCCTGACTGCATTATCGATATTGCCGTGGCCGGTGATAAGAATAATCTCCACATCCTGCATACGCTCCTTGAACTCGGTATACAGATCCAGACCGTCACCATCCGGCAGACAGATATCTAAAAGGACAACATCAAACACGTTCTTCCGGATTAGCTGACGGGCCTGGGAGGCGGAGGAGGCAGTGGAGATGCTTCTTTCCGGTGTGGCGAACTCCTTTTTGAAAAGGGTCAGAATGGACTGCTCATCATCCACTACCAGCACTGAGTACTGCTTGGTCATATCACTCTATAGAGGGGTTTAAAGGAAGACATACCGTAAACCTGGAACCTTTGCCCGGCTCACTGGTCACGGATATCTCTCCCCCGTGACTTTCGACGATATTATAACAGGAGGCCAGGCCTATACCAATGCCTTTGCCCACGGGCTTGGTGGTGAAAAAGGGCTCAAACAGCTTATCCATCTTGTCCGGATCAATGCCGCAGCCGTCATCCTCCACGCACAGGCAGACTTCGTTTTCATGCTCAAAGGCCGAGGTCTTGATGGTGATCAGCCCCTTGTCCTGGATGGCATCCTTGGCGTTCACCAGCAGGTTCAGTATTACCTGTTTCAGCTGAGACTCGTCTGCATTGATCAGGGGCAGACCGTCCTGCAGATCCAGTTTGACCTTGAGCCCTTTACGCTTGCGCAGGCTATGATCCACCAGGCGCAGGGTCTCGTTTACCACCCGGTTGAGATTGATGGGAGAAAACGAGAAATGCTTGGGCCGACTGAAGGTCAGCAGAGTCTGGATAATCTTCTGGCAGCGCTTGCATTCCTTGAGGATGATGTCTGTGTATTCCCGGAAATCCTGGGCCAGTTCAGGATCGACGCTTTTTTCAATGCGCGGAATACGCCGGCGCAGCCCTTCGGCGAACCCGTTTATGGCAGCCATGGGGTTGTTGACTTCATGGGCCACTCCAGCAGCCAGCATGCCTATGGTGGCCATTTTTTCCACCTGATAGTACTTGGCCTGGTACTCCTTTTCCAGGGTCACGTCGCGCTTGAATATAAGAACCCGGTTTTCTTCCCATTCCTTATTTTTCAGGGGCGAAGCCACCATTTCAAACTGCAGGTTGCGGCCTCCCAGCTTGAATATGGCTGTATCCCGGCATACGGAATCAGTGGCCATGGAACGGAAAGCCGGGCATTCCGGGCAGGGATAATCTTCGCCGCGAAAAAGCTGGTAGCAGAATTTGCCTTCGGGCCGGGGTTCGTCAAAAAATTCATGAAAAACATGGTTGACTGAAATTATGCGCAGATTTTCCGAAAGAACCATCATGACATCGGTAATGCCGTCCAGGATAGCTGCGATTTCTCTTCGGCGCTCCTCGGATTTTCTGTTGGCTTCTTTGAGCTCTTCAATCTTCTGGCGCAGCTCCTGAAAAAAACCCAGTTTGCTGTGTTCGATGCCCACAAGATCATTTAGATCAGGAGTCTTCTGCATCACCAGGCCTCCTGGCATATGGAAAAAAGATCTTCCCATCCGGCCTTGCGCGGATTGGTCAGCATACAGGCATCATGCACCGCCATTTTGCAGATCTGTTCCAGCCTGGATGCATCCGGGACAATGTCGCGCAGGTGTACCGGAATACCAAGTCCTGCAAAGAGCTCTTCCAGCCTGGATATGCCCTCCTGCCCCTGGTCGCTGGAACAGGTAGTGCAGGAGCCCTGCACGATGCGCCCGATAATGCACATCTTTTCCGGACAGGCAGGCAGGTTGTAGCGCATGACCGAAGGCAGCACTATGGGGTGCACCAGCCCGTGCAGGGTATCAAAGATTCCTCCTAAGGAATGGGCCAGGGCGTGCCCTATGCCCAGGCCGGCATTGCTGAAGGACATGCCCGCCGCAGTGCTGGCTATGGAAAGCTGCTCCATGGCTTCGCAGCTTCGCGACTCCAGGGCCGGCTGAAGGTATGCGGCTATGAGCTCAATGGCCTTCATGGCCTGGTTTTCGGTGAATGGCGAGGCCAGAGGGGAGACATAGGATTCGATGGCATGGGCCAGGGCGTCCACGGCCGAAGCCACCACCATCTCGTCGCTCTTGGTCATGAGCAGGTCCGGGTCTATAATGGACACATTGGGCACCAGTGAGCGGCTGATGATGGACATCTTTACCTGGCGCTCCACATCAGTGATGATGCAGAACTGGGAAATATCCGATCCGCTGCCTGCATTGGAGGGTATAAATATCATGGGCGGAAGGGGCCGCATTATCTTGTTGGCCCCCTCATAGTCCCCTATCCTGCCGCCGTTGCCCACAATGGTGCCGATACCCTTGGCCGTATCCATGGGACTGCCCCCGCCAAGGGATATTATGACATCAGCCTTTTCCCGGTCATAAATTTTTGCTCCCTCATGCACCTGGTAGTCCCTGGGGTTGGAGTCCACCTGGTCAAAAGGAATATAATCCAGATTGTCGTCCTTGAGTATTTCCTGAACATGTCCGGCCCATCCCGAGTGTATGAGCCCCTCATCCGTGACCAGAAGTGCCCTTTTAGCGCCCAGGCGCATGGCGCACTGGGCCACGTAGCGCAGACTGCCGTGCCCGAAAATGATCTCCGGGATGGCGAATTTTGTGATTCTGTTTTCAGACATCTATATCCGTTTTACTTTGCCGGATCCTTTCAGGAATCCTGTTGTGAATTTAACTGGAATACAGACTTTAATTCATTGGAACCTATATCGCAAGCATGGAATAAATTATTCCTAGAAGTCCTATCAGGGCTATAATATATACCGGTTTTCTGGGCATTGACCCGTCTTTTTCCATAGCCTTGCCGAACATGAAAAACACCAGCGGATGCACCAGGAAGGGCATGGAAAAGATAAACGGTATCATCAGGGACGCCTCCTCACCGAACATGCCTCCCTGGGTGGCTGCGAACAGCCCGAAATGGGATATGCCCGAAGAAACCGCCATGGCTGTAAAATCCAGGGACATGCTGGCTAAGCTGAGAAGAGTAAAGCCCCCGAAAACTGCACAGAGCTGCCAGCCAAAAGAAAACTGCATCAGTCCCTTGACCTCTTTTGCATCTTCACCCCCGGCATTCTTCATGGTCCTCATGGAGAGAACCGTAAGAACAACACCCGCCAGAACTATGATAAAGGACGGCAAAAGCATGAGACTGCCCTTTTGAGCGCTCATGGCCAGCACGGAAAAGACGAATATATGCCCGAAAAACGGTACATTGATCATGATGGGGGCGCGGTAGGCCGCGGTTTTGCCCAAATCTCCAGCGGTACAGGCACCGGTAAGACCCGAGTGGGAAAGTCCGCCGGCCATGCCCGGGGCCAGGTTCCTGGCCATGTCGGTCTTGCCGAAGAGCATGAGCAGGGCTATGCCTCCAAACATCCAGAACATCTGCCCGAAAAACCCGTAAGCCAACACCGCGTTCATGCCGGTAATGGCAAAGGCCTCTTCAATGCGCGACCCTCCGATCATGAAGTTGGCCGCCAGCACCACCGGAATGCCTGCAAACAGAAGGGCCCTGATGGTCGGCCCGAATTGCCAGCGATACATGAGCGCTCCCAGACCGGCTGCAATGACCATGGAAAAGAATATCTGGGGCAGGGCTATCAGGGGCTCTATCCACATGGCTACGGTATAGGAACCGATAAGAATCCCCAGAATGGCGACTATCTCCACCAGACCCATCTTGATGTAGCGCCTTTTATTGGTCACCTGGGCCTTGTGATCTATAAGTATCACAGCCCCCACCAGGCCCAGATAGGCGATAATGGGGTAAAAACGGCTTAGATCTCCAGCTCCCATTCCCACTATCAACCTGTACAGGGCTTCTATGCCCACCAGGAGGAAAAAGGCCCGGACAATAAAGATAAGCTGAGTTCTGCCGGTACCCAGTATAGTCTCTTCCTTGGAGGGAGTCACCATTTCATCAGGTTCGAGCTTGATCCCCCCCAAAATCTTTCGAAGCTCCTGTCCGCCCACGAAGAACGACACCGTCAGAGCCACTATGGTGGTACGGCTTATGAGATCGATGAGGGAAAACTGCGGCAGCCCAGGGGTGCTGACCCCGCTGGCCACCAGGACATAACCCATGGTCAGGCCGAAAACGACAATGATAAGTATCGGGGAATAGCGTGTTCCGGCAACAGCCGTCCTGGCCACCAGGACCATGGGAATAAGCAGAAACAGGGAGAGAAAGAACTGGTTGAGCATCTGCAGATTGGCAATCTGGTCAACTAAATGGGTGGTATCCATTGTTAGCCCTCGCATGATTTTGGTTTAGCGGTGGAAAAAACCTGAAGAGAAAGGCTGTTTAATCCAGATCGGGTTGTGTGACAATCAAAAAATCAGCACATCAATAACTGTAAATGCATAGTCACGTCATCAAGGGTGCATTTTAGCGGTTCCAGCCTGAAAAAACCGGCATTGCGGGCGGAAACTAAAAAGAGGGTGAAGAGCAGGAAGGTGGTGCCGGCAATAAAAGGGGAAAACTTGTTTTCATCCGGACAGCAAGGCCGCAGACCGTCAAAAATCCATCACAACAGTATCGCCGTCAGCCAGGGCCCCGGTGATACGCCCTATCTCCCAGGCCGGGCAGCCCATGCCTGCCAGTCTGGAGCAGACCTCCTCACTGTCCCCGGGGGAGACAACCATTACATAACCTATGCCGCAGTTGAATATCTGCAGCATGTCCTCCCAGTTCATCCGGCCCTGCTCTCTGACCCAGTGCATTACCGGAGGGATATCCCAGCTGCCGAAGTTGATCCTGGCCCCCAGCCCGCGGTGCAGTATCCTGGGAATATTGTCGTAAAAACCTCCGCCGGTGATATGCGCCATTCCCTTGATGCGGATATCGCGCATCAGCCCCTTGACCTCTGCGGTATAGATCCTGGTGGGCTGCAGAAGAACTTCGCGGACTTCACTGGAAGTCCCGGGAAAAATATCCTCGCCTTTCAAGCCCGACTGAGTAAGAAGCTTGCGCACCAGGGAAAAACCATTTGAGTGCAGACCGCTGGAAGCAAGGCCGATAATCACGTCGTCGCGCCTTATTTCTCCGCCGTCCACTATCCTGGAGTCGTCAACCACTCCCACGCAGAAACCGGAAAGATCATATTCCCCCGGCGGATAAAAATCGGGCATTTCAGCGGTCTCACCCCCCAAAAGAGCACAGCCGGCCTGAATACACCCCTGGGCTACTCCCTTTACGATCTCTTCACCCTGCCTGGTATCGAGTTTACCGGTGGCCAGGTAATCCAGAAAAAACAAGGGCTTTGCTCCCTGCACCAGGACATCGTTGACAGACATGGCCACCAGGTCGATACCTATGGTATCGTGACGGTCAAAGAGGAAAGCAAGCTTCAGCTTGGTCCCCACCCCATCGGTGGAGGCAACCAGTACAGGTTCCTGGAGCTCGTTCATATCAAGCTTGAACAGTCCGCCGAATCCGCCGATATCGTTGATAACCCCCTTGACATGGGTTTGGGCCACCATGCTTTTGATACTCTCCACAAACCGGCCTGCTTTTTCCGTATCCACTCCGGCCTGCTGGTAAGCCTCTCCTCTCCTGGTCATAAAATCTCCTGAAATAATTGAAAAAATCTGCCTTCCCAGGCAATTAAGCGTATTATTTTCATTGAGAACAACCCGTGCAACAATAATCATTAATGCTTTTTTCTTTCAAACTCAAGAACTTTCCACCTGACTTCTGCTTCATCTGGATCACGGGCCGGACGCACCATTTCTCCGCAAAAATTTCCGTCATCTACTTGAAAAAACAAAATTTGAACCTATTAATTTACATAGCATGAATATAAAAACGCGTGATGTATCATGTCAGCGCTTTGCATGTGGCATGGGGACTGGCTCTTCCGTCACGCCTGAGGCGTGATTGTCCCAAAAAATGAGATGTTTTAAGCACAAAATGATGCTCAAGTGGGTCCCGGAGTGCCTGTCCCCTGCTTTCCTTAAAAGCGCTGACAGATACCGCGAAATAAACAGCTATCATCGTAATAGTTAAGGAGGTACAATATGATGCATACTTCTAAACAGGCTATACTTTGGAAGCCCTTGAAGGAGCAGAAGGTCCAGTGCCTGGCCTGTTGCCAGTTCTGCCTCATAGAAGACGGAGGCAGGGGTTTTTGCGGGGTAAGACAGAACACCCGGGGAGAGCTTTTCACCCTGGTGGGGGATAACGTGGCCGCCATGAATGTTGACCCGGTGGAAAAAAAGCCTCTGTTTCATTTCATGCCCGGCAGCATGACCCTTTCCCTGGGCACCATGGGCTGTAATTTTTCCTGCAGTTTCTGTCAAAATTACACCCTGTCCCAGCCTCCCAAGGAGCACCAGTTCCGCCAGGGCCAGCCTGTCACCCCTGAGCAGCTTGTAAGCACAGCCCGGGAATACCGGGCCGGGAGTATTTCCTACACCTATTCCGAGCCTACGGTATTCATTGAGCTTGTCCTGGAGACAGCCCGCCTGGCCAGAGAGAATAAACTCAAGAATATAATCGTCAGCAACGGTTTTCAGAGCCCGGACTGCCTGAAGGAGATGGACGGGCTGATTGACGCAGCCAATATAGATCTCAAAGCCTACACCGAGGATTTTTACCAGAACCAGTGCAAGTCCAGGCTAAAGCCTGTTCTGGACAACCTGGTCAAAATCAGGGAAATGGGCTGGTGGCTTGAAGTAACCACTCTTATCATTCCCGGGCTCAACGACTCCACCAGGGAGCTTAAAGACATGGCCGGATTCATTAAAAACAACCTGGGAGCGCATACGCCGTGGCACATATCCAGATTTCACCCCACCTTCAACCTCACCGACAGGCAGTCCACCCCGGTGGAAACCATCGAAGAGGCCTGGCATACTGGAAAGGAGGCCGGACTGGAATATGTCTATACCGGAAATATTCCGGGCCATGACGGTGAAAACACCACTTGCCCCGGGTGCGGGGAAATTGTTGTCTCCAGGCTGGGGTTTCAGTTGCGCAGTGTCAATCTTGACAAGGGAGCCTGCGCCGGATGCGGCAGGAAAATAGCCGGTTATAAAATGTCCAGGGCCTGATGGTGAATGATTGTGAAGAGTTATTTAGTTTCCATCCGGAAAGTCTTTCTTTCCGGATGTTGAAGCTGTTGGTTTTCTTTACGGAAACGAGGAGTTTTTTCTTTTGGCAAGGAAGTCAAGCAATTATGAGGAGGCGTATCTTAATACGGTGACGAATAATTGTGCAGATTGACGCCGCCAAAAGGAAAAAGAACCGTTTCCGGATGAAAACTATTTAACGATAGAGCAAAACTATACGTGCACTCCAGCGATCTGTTTTCACGAAAAAAACCTTTAACCATGAAGGACATGAAGGGTATGAAGTCCAGAAAAGAGACAGCTTTTTCCTTTCTGTTTTTTAAACTTCATGCCCTTCATGGCTGGCAACTCTTAATCATGGTTAGAGCGGAAACAAAAGACGCTCAGGCAGTTACTGCTCAATAAATGGCAGCTGCAGGTCGGTGAGCATCTCTGAGAGCCTGGCCGCTTTCTGGGGGTTGACGTTGGTCAGTATGTCCCCTGCTTCCCTGCCCCGCATTCCAGCCAAAACTTTGACAGCTATGTCTTCGTTCAGGGTCTCCAGGACCTGGGCTGCCTGAGGAGGCTCCATATTTGAATAGACATCCACCAGGTGGGCGATTTTTTCATCGCGGACCACGTCAGCCTCTTTGAGCATCTCATCCACTTCGGCCTGCAACCCTCTGAGTTCTTCCAGCTTGGCATCCAGCTCTTCTTCCAGATCGCGCAGGTTGCGCTCCCTGCGGTCCAGCTCAGCCTCACGTTCCCGGAGCCTTTGCACCTCCCCCGGGATATCCTCTTCATCCACTTCCTCCACGTCTTCATCGCCTCCGTCATTGTTGTTGTCCCCGGGAGCGGCCATGGCAAGCCTTGTTTCCATGACAGGAGCTTTCTGGGTCACGGGTTCACCTTCCGTCTGGCTTTTCTGACCCGGCAGGGCGAAAATAAGCCCCAGCTTAATCACCGCCAATACCATGATCATCTGCAACAGCCTGGAGGGCCTCAGGCTGGTAGCGCAGAACGGCCATTTCATCAAACTCTTTTTGTTCTTCTTGTTGCTGCTCATGGTCAAATTTTACCTTTCTATTGTGTTTCAATCTTTCCAGAACTTTTTTCTGCTTGCTTTTCTCTACGAGTTCCTGGCGTTTCTGGTTGATATCCCTGGACAACCTGCCCAGTTTCTCTTCGGCCTTGACCAGGTCAAGATTCAGACGGTCCCGGTAAAGGTTGTAGAGCCAGATATCGGCCTGGGTTATATCTTGTTTCTCTTCCATGCTCTGCCTGGCCCGCACCCTTTCCTCCAGGATCTCCTGGACCACCTGGTTCTGCTCCTGGTATCTCTTCCTGGCCAGGGCCAGGGCTTCTTTGGCCTTGTCCTCCTGCTGCCGGCGCAGGTCCAGTACTTTCTGCAGGGAAAATATAAAATTCTTTCTCATGAATGACAACCTTGTTTTCCGGATTTCTGCCTGGGCTGATTCAAAAAATGTGCCTTTCCCTGAAAACAGGCTTAAGCCATACTGCCCTCGGAACTTGAAGCCCTCTGGACCTTTATAGTGAAAAAAATTAATATCAATTTTCTCTTCCGCAGAACTTAAGTTTAAACCTGCAACAAACTGAAATCAAAGGACTATAAAATGGACAGTCAAAGAAGTATCTATCTCAAAACCATAAGCATTGATGAAGCACTGGAAAAGGTGCTGGAGGAAATTACTCCCGCCAGCCTGCCGGGCCGTGAATCCGTTCCCTCACAGCAGGCCCTGGGCAGGGTGACAGCAGGGCCGGTCCGGGCCAGGTATTCATCCCCCACCTTTCACAGCGCAGCCATGGACGGAGTGGCAGTAAGGGCCGAAAGCACCTTCACCGCCCGGGAGGACAACCCGGTGATACTTGAGAAAGGGCGGGACTATGTGGAGATAAATACCGGCAATCCCATTCCTGATGGTATGGACAGCGTTATCATGGTGGAAAAGATCAACCAGGAGTACGAGCACAGCATATCCATTGAGCAGCCGGCCTACCCCTGGCAGAACGTGCGCCGCATAGGCGAAGATATAGTGGCCACAGAGCTTCTGCTGCCCCGGAATCACGAGATATCCGCCTATGACATAGGAGTATTGCTCAGCGGAGGCATCTGGGAAGTGGATGTATACCAGCAGGTGGGCATCCATGTAATACCCACCGGGGATGAAGTCCTGGATTTTACATCCCGGCCGGACCCCAGTCCCGGACAGGTCATCGAGAGCAATTCCCAGGTGCTTGCCGCCATGGCCCAGTCCTGGGGATGCAGGTTCTCGCGCACTGCCCCGGTACCAGACGAACCACAAAAGCTGGAAAAGGCCCTGCAGGAAGCCCTGGACTCCCAGGCCCATATCGTGGTCATCGGGGCCGGTTCGTCGGCTGGCAGCAAGGACTTTACCCGCAGAATCATCCAGGAAAAGGGCCGGTTACTGGTGCACGGCCTCAAGGCCATGCCCGGCAAACCCACGGTGCTTGGCATCTCCCACAACAACAAGATCCTGGTAGGAGCTCCGGGATATCCAGTAAGTTCTGTAATCTGCTTTGAGCAAATATTAAAGCCCCTGGTTTATCATCTGTCGGGAAAAACCCCGGAAGAACCGGTGACTGTCGAGGCCAGACTGACCCGGAAAATACCCTCCAGACTGGGAATGGAGGAGTTTTTAAGGGTCTCTGTGGGCCGGGTGGGAGAACAGTACGTGGCCACTCCCCTGCCCAGGGGCGCGGGCATGATGACCACCCTGACCAAAGCCCAGGGCATGACCAGAATCCCTGCCGACCTGGAAGGGATGCAGCAGGACAGGATGATCGAGGTACAGCTTCTGCGCAGATCCCGGGAAGTAAACCAGGTGCTGGTAACCGTGGGCAGCCATGACAACACCGTGGATTTTCTGGCCAACGAACTGGCCCTGTTCAACCCTCCGGTCAGGCTGGCCTCAACCCACGTGGGCAGCATGGGCGGCATTACCGCCATCAGGCGGGGCACGGCGCACATGGCCGGCATTCATCTTTTCGACCCTGAAACCGGGGACTACAACTTTCCATTTCTGGATAAATATGCCCCTGACCTGGACTACAGGCTCATCAACCTGGCCGTCCGGCACCAGGGCCTGATGGTTTTACCGGGCAACCCCAGAAACATCCGCTCTCTGCAGGACCTGCCCCGGGATGACGTGGAATTCGTCAACCGCCAGAAGGGAGCAGGCACCAGGATCCTTCTGGATCATCATCTGCAGCAGGCGGATATTTCACCTGAAAAGGTGAAAGGCTACTCCAATGAAGAGTACACGCATATGGGGATTGCAGTAAATGTCCTGAGCCGGACCGCTGATTGCGGGCTGGGCATCAAGGCCGCAGCACAGGCCCTGGGTCTGGACTTTGTGCCCCTGGCCAGGGAGCGCTATGACCTGCTCATTCCTGAAGATTTCATCCAGGACGACAAGGTGGTCCAGGTAATGAATCTGCTGCATTCCCGGGACTTCAAGGCCGGGATTGAAAGCCTGGGCGGCTACGAAACCACCCTCACCGGCCGGGAAATGAAACCCGGCATGGGGCTTTAGCCTGTTACCCGCCTTGCATAAGGGTTTTTACGTGGGCTGCACAGGCCCGGGCCAGACCGTCCAGGTTGTACCCCCCTTCCAGGGTTGACACCAGCCGTCCCGAGGCATGCTTGCCGGCTATTTCCATGGCGATTTCGGTGAGCCGGGCAAAATCGTCCTCTGTAAGGTTGAAGCGGCCCAGGAGATCTCCCTGCATGGCGTCAAAGCCGGCGGAAACAAGAACAAGCTGAGGCTTGTATTCATCCATGGTCGGGACCAGGTGCCCTGTAAAGGCGGGCAGGATTTCATCCCGGCCCGCACCGGCGCTGAACGGAAAATTCATGTTTGTTCCCCGGCCTTTGCCGGAGCCGGTTTCGTGTCTTTCCCCTGTAAAAGGAAACCAGGCTTCCTGGTGGGTGCTGAAGAAAAACACCTCCTGCTCCTGGTAAAAGGCCTCCTGGGTACCGTTTCCATGGTGTACGTCCCAGTCTATGACCAATATCCGGTCCAGGCCGTATTTCTTCATGGCATGCCTGGCAGCCAGGGCCACGTTGTTGAACAGGCAAAAACCCATGCCCATGCCGGGACGGGCATGATGCCCCGGGGGACGCACCGGGCAGAAGGCATTGGCCGCCTTGCCCTCCATGACCAGGTCCACCGCGTTTATGAGGCCTCCTGCGGCGGTAAGGGCCGCATCCCAGGAACCGTTGCTTATACCGGTATCCGGATATCCCAGGGAGTGGCGTCCGGCGGCCACGCTGTCACGTACCAGGTCCACGTAACCGGCTTCATGGTTGCCAAACAAGTCCTCTTCCCGGGCCGGCTCAGGGCTTTGCCATACCAGCTCAGAATTCTGATCCTCGTTCTGCAGGGCGGAAACAATGGCATCCAGCCTGGCCGGGTTCTCGGGATGCCCGCTGCCGGCCAGGTGGGTCTTGCATATCTGATCATACATAATAAATGTTTTAGCCATCTGCCTTCTCCTTTTGGTCTTACGTACTCCCTTACTGTAAAATACACAGCAGTTGACATCGAGACTGTGCACACTGTCGCGCCCCTGGCCAAGTCGCTGCGTTAGCTTACATCGCTAAAGTCGCCCAGTCGCCCCCCAATCCCCAATCCCCCAATCCCTTAATCCCCCAATCCCTGAATACCTCAATTCTCAATCCATAAACGAAAACAAAGCCTCATCTCCGGGGGCGAGCCCCAGCAGCCGGGCAGCGCTGTATTCCCTGGCCGCGATCTCAAGTTTGCCCTGGCTTCCGGTGACCAGGCCCAGGCACCCTTCGGGGATGGCAGCGTAATATGCAACCAGAACCATTTCATAACCGCCGATACGCATCCTCGCCCCCTGCAGCCTGCCCGCCCAGGGATCTATGTCCAGGTTGAGCACCAGGTTGCCGTAGTGGTCCCGGTGCAGGACCACGCATTTAACCCCGGTACTGCACGCAGCCGGCTCAGGCAGGTAAAGCCTGACCAGTTCCTGGGGATCAAAAGCTTCAAAATCCGCGGGTACCTTTTGCTTTTCAGCCAGATCCGCCCCCAGAGGTGCAAATATATCCCGGCCGTGAAATGTGGTGGATGAGGGAGGATTGCCCAGAAACCTCCGGCATGTCTTTAAAAGCCCGGCATCCAGGGCCTGGGACAGAAGTCCGTTGTCCGGAGCCAGTATCCAGCAGGTCCGGGTTTCAGCCAGGACTATGCCGCGATCAGATCCCACCCCGGGATCAATCACGGCTATAAATACTGTGCCCGGTGGAAAAAAATCCAGGGAGCATGCCAGCAGAAAGCCTCCCTGGTGGATATTAAAGGCCTGCACTCCGTGGGTCAGATCCACAATATCCGCCCCGGGGCAACGACTGTAGACCACCCCTTTCATCTGTCCCACATAAGGGTCCTCTATGCCGAAATCAGTAAGCAGGGCAATCAGGGACATGACAAGCCTCCATGAAAATTATCGACTCACCGTGACTTCCACGCCGTAAAGGACAGTAAGGATCTGTCACGATATAAGTGTTTTATTTGTCTTATTGTTCCCACGCTCTGCGTGGGAACATTCCCTGGACGCTCAGCGCCCACAATGACCGCAGGAGCGGTCGGGCTACGCTCTCCCGCCCTGGCGGGACAGAGCGTAGGAGCGATAAACCCCAGATTATGCAAGCATTATGTAACACTAATTTTTTGACAAACCCTAAACCCTGCATGGCGCACAGCGGGAAAATGGTTGTTGCTTAATTATAGAATTTTACCAGAAAAAATCCGCCTTGACCATGCCTTGTACCTGCTTTAAGTAAGTTGTTTTCACCAGATTGAGGACAATGATGCAATTTTACCCCATAGATTTATCCCTGCAGGACAGTTACAACCGTCTGCTTGCCCGAACTCAGCAACCCGTTTCAGACTACAGCTTTACCAATGTCTGGGGCTGGTCCCAGGAATACGGCCTGGAAATAGCCTTTGACCACGAACTGGCCTGGATCAGACAGGACAAGCCCGAGCAGGGCTTCTGGGCACCGGTGGGCGACTGGAATGCAGACTGGCCCAGGATACTGGACAGCTTCCCCAGGCCGGCCCGATTTATACGGGTCCCGGAAAAACTGGCCCTTATCTGGAAGGAAAGCCTGCCAGGCGTAGAAATACATGAGGCCCGGGAACACTGGGACTATCTTTACTCCGTGCCGGAACTAAAGGCCCTGAAGGGCAACAAGTGGCACAAAAAAAAGAACCTGTACAACCAGTTTGTAAAAAACAACGACTATACCTACGTCTCACTGGACCGCAAGTACATTGAATTCGCCCTTGGACTTCAGACGGAGTGGTGTCTCTGGAAGGAATGCCAGGAATCCCAGACCCTGGAAGCTGAAAATCACGTCGTGGTCCGGGTCTTCAACGCCTGGGAAGAACTCCGGGGGCCTTTCGGGGCCGGGATCATGGTCAACGGTGACATGGCCGCCTTTACCGTGGCCGAGGCCCTGCCGGACAACACCCTGCTTATTCACTTCGAAAAGGGCTGCCCCAAATACAAGGGGGTGTATCAGGCCATGAACAGTCTGTTCCTGCAGAATTCGGCCCCGGACTTTGAAGTCGTCAACCGGGAGCAGGATATGGGCGACCCGGGTCTTAAAAAAGCCAAAGAATCCTACCACCCCATTGGGTTTCTGAAAAAATACACCGTGGTTATCCACTAAGGCGGGCTGTGCCCGCAACCCAAGAAATAAAGACTCCTTAACCGCCCGTTCGAAGACTCACTCAAGACGCAAAGGTCGCAAAGGAAGGCAGTAAGGTTTTTTTCATTTGCCGGGCTTGCGGCAAATGAAAAGGCAGCCTTGTCCAAAACCGTGTCCCGGTTTTGGACAATAGACCTGCTTCGCGTCTTTAACTTTGCGTACTTAGCGGCTTTGCGGTTCAAAATTTTTCTTGTTTTTTATGACAGGGTTTCAAGAGTAAGCCAGTAACTCATCATATTTCCTCCCAGTACTTGCATCCCTTAACCGGACAGTCCAGGTGCTGCCCGCGTGTCTTGGTGTTCTTCTGCACCAGAACCTTTGACCCGCACTCCGGGCATTCCTTGGCCACAGGCGGATTCCACAGAGCATAATCGCATTCGGGATATCTGTTGCAGCCGTAAAATATCTTGCCCCTGCGGCTGCTCTTTTCCACGAGTTCCCCGGTACAGCCGTCCTGAGGACAGGCAATGCCCGTGGAAAAAGGAGCGCTGTGCTTGCACTTGGGATAGTTGTCGCAGGCGATAAAACGGCTTCCGGTGCGGGCTTTCTTGATGACTAAGTCTCCGCCGCAGTCCGGGCAGGTCCCTACCTTTTCACGTTCCACTGTCTCATTTTCCACCAGTTGCACGCTGCCCTTGTCATCCCGGGTGAAATTGCTGGTATTCTTGCATTCCGGATAACTGGAACAGGCCAGAAAAGCCCCGTTGCGCCCGAAACGGATGAGCATGGTTTCTCCGCACTTGTCGCACTTGATGTCCGTCTCCTTGCCCCCCTTGACCGAAGCCATGGCCTTCTGGGCCTTTTCCAGGGTGGGGTAAAATTCCCCGGTAAAACTGCGCATCACCTCCACCCAGTTTTTTTCACCCAGAGCGATGGTATCCAGGTCCTGCTCCAGCTGGGCGGTAAATCCTGCATCCAGCAGGGACGGGAAATGCTCGACAAGCAGATCGCACACTTCTGAGCCCAGTTCAGTGGGCCGGAAATTTTTTTCCTCCAGGGTTACGTATTCCCTGTCCAGGAGTGTGGAAAT
The DNA here is from genome assembly GCF_000174435.1 of Desulfonatronospira thiodismutans ASO3-1. NCBI lineage: Bacteria > Pseudomonadati > Thermodesulfobacteriota > Desulfovibrionia > Desulfovibrionales > Desulfonatronovibrionaceae > Desulfonatronospira > Desulfonatronospira thiodismutans. The sequence goes on along the minus strand of NZ_ACJN02000002.1, from coordinate 942,016 downwards.
AATGGCTGCATAAGTGGAGGGCCTGCCGATGCCCAGTTCCTCCAGCCTGCGCACCAGGGAGGCTTCGCTGTACCTGGCCGGGGGCTGAGTGAATTTCTGCTCCTTGGACAGATTTTCCAGGACCAGCTCTTCATCCTTGGCCAGCTTGGGCAGAAGACTGTCCTCCTGGGTGCCCCCCGGGATATAAATGCGCAGAAAACCCGGAAAGATAATGCGCTCTCCCTTGGCCCGCCACAGAGTGTCTGCCGCCTTGACGGTCACCACAGTATCCCAGAACCTGGCCGCGGCCATCTGGGAGGCCATGAACCTGGACCAGATGAGATTGTAGAGCACGTAATCATCCCGGGACAGGTAGGACTTGATTTCGTCCGGAGTAATGGACGGGTCCACCGGCCTGATGGCTTCGTGGGCATCCTGGGCTGAGCCCTTGGATTTGAAGAACCTGGTCTTTTTTGGATAATAATCCTTGCCCAGGTTGTTTATGATCCAGGATTTGGCCTCCTGCTGGGCCTCCTTGGCCACCCGCACTGAATCGGTACGCATGTAGGTTATAAGGGCGGTGGTGCCTTTGTCTCCCAGGTCCAGGCCTTCATACAGGCGCTGGGCCACGCTCATGGTCCGCTTGGCGGTGAATCCTAAGCGGTTGCTGGCTTCCTGCTGCAGGGTTGAGGTGATAAAAGGCGGCTTGGGATCCCTGGATCTCTCCTTTTCTTCAACCGACTGCACTGTAAACGAAGCCCCCCTGACTTTTTCCTCCAGGGCCAGGGCATCTTTTTCCGAGGGCACATGGGCCTTTTTACCGGCAATCTTCCACAGTCCAGCCTCAAAACTCTCCAGGGCCTGGGTCTGCAAATTGACCTTAAATACCCAGTATTCTTCGGGCACAAAGGCCTGGCGCTCGCGCTCGCGCTCCACTATCATGCGCAGGGCCACGGACTGCACCCGGCCGGCGGAAAGGCCGCGTTTGACCTTTTTCCAGAGAAGAGGCGAGATCTTGTAGCCCACCAGCCGGTCCAGAACACGCCTGGCCTGCTGGGAATCAAACAGGCTCTGGTTCAGCTCTCTTGGATTCTGCAGGGCCTCCTGTACCGCCCTGGAAGTGATCTCGTTGAACTGGATACGATGGATATTGGCATTCTTGGATTTTATTTCCTCGGCAATATGCCAGGCTATGGCTTCACCTTCCCGGTCAGGGTCCGGTGCCAGAAAAACTCTGGCTGACTTGGCAGCGCTCTGCTTGAGCTTATTGACCACCTTTTTCTTGCCGTAGATGATCTCGTATTCGGGCTGAAAACCGCTTTCTTCATCCACTCCCAGGGTTTTCTTGGGCAGGTCCCGGATATGGCCCACTGAGGCCTCCACCATGTAATCCTTGCCCAGGAATTTGCTGATGGTCTTTACCTTGGCCGGCGACTCGACGATAATTAGATCTTTGCTCATAATGTTGGTGCGTATAAGCATAGCATTCTTCTTTGGCAAGGAAAAATTGACCCGGGGCGTTTCCCTTGTCAGAAAGAGCTTTTTGCTATAAGGCCTTTGGCCTTTGACGGCCTGCGCCTACAAACCTGTTTCTTGAAGAATCAAGGATCAATGAGTTGAGGGATCAAGGAATCAAGAAAGGCTTGACACACGTGCTTTATGACAGTCCAGAATCCCTGAAACTGTAACCATTCAGGGGGTCCTCGGTGCTGACTAGTTTCCATCCGGAAATTCTTTATTTCCGGATGCTGAAACTGATGGTTTTCTTTCCGGAAACGAGGAGTTTTTTCTTTTGGCAAGGAAATCAAGCAATTATGAGGAGGCGTATCTTAATACGTTGACGAATAATTGTGCAGATTGACGCCGCCAAAGGGAAAAAGAACCGTTTCCGGATGAAAACTGACTAATGGCACAAGGCCAGGGGACTGTCCCCCGCTAAGTAATGATTATGCAGCTTCACAAAATTTTGCGTCTGTAATTTGTGTATTTGTGCAGGACAAGTGACGCGGGGACTGTCCCCAGTCACGCCAGAGGCGTGATTCCTGTCCCCCTGAATGGTTACCTGAAACTTTATCCTTTAATGAATCCCTCAATCCCTTAATACCTTAATTCCATAATCCCTTAATCCCATAATCCATAAAGGTGAAGATATGAAAACCGCCATAATAGGCTTCAGCGGCAGCGGCAAGACTGAGCTTTTCAAAGCCCTGGCCGGTCCAGGCACCCCGGGCAACAGGGCCGCGGTCAAGGTCCCTGAGCCGCGCCTGGAACCACTTTGCGACCTTTTCAAACCCAAAAAAATCACCCATACGGAAATAGAGTTCCAGGACCTGCCCGGGGGAGGCTCAAACTCCCTGGGCAACAAGGTTTTAAGCGATATCAGAGGCTTTGAATGTCTGCTGGCGGTCCTGGACGCCTACACCGGAACCCATGACCCGGCAGCCCAGCAAAGCGCCATTGAAGCCGAGCTCATTATCGCCGATCTGGCGGTGATCGAAAAAAAACTGGAAAGGATGCAGGAAGACAAAAAAAAGGCCAAACACCTGCATGACCAGAACCAGGAAGAACTCCTGAACAAGGCCAGGCAGGTCCTGGAACAGGACAGTCCTCTGCGGGAATATCCAGACCTTGCCGCTCATGAGGATCTGCGGGGTTTTGCCTTTCTGTCATCCAGACCAGTACTCTATGCCTGGAACGTGGCTGAGGACAGCTTGAGCGGCTTTAAAACTCCGCCGGAAAGTACCGGCATGGGACATGTCGCCTTTTCCGCCAGGCTGGAAAGGGAACTGTCCGAGCTGGAGGACCAGCAGGAGCTTCTGGAATTCATGCAGGAACTGGGCATTGAGGGGTCAGTGCTGGACCGGGTCATTGGCCGGACTTATGACCTTCTGGGCTTGATCACTTTTCTCACCGCAGGGGAAAAAGAAGTGCGCTCCTGGCCGCTGAAGCGGGGGAAAAACGCCTGGGAAGCCGCAGGTGTAATCCACTCCGATATACAGAAAGGCTTTATCCGGGCCGAAGTGCTGGGATGGGAGGACTTTTTGGCCTGCAAGACTTTTAAAAAGGCCAGAGAACAGGGTGTGCTGCGCCTTGAAGGCAAGGAATACATCGTGCGTGACGGGGACATCATAACCTTCAGGTTCAATGTCTAACGCGGGCCATGCCCGCAACCCATTTTTTCACGCAAAGGCGCCCAGTTAAATCCTCTTCGAGGTGCTTACGCATTTAACCGGGCAAGCAAAGATCGCAAAGGAAGGCAGCCTTGTGCAAAACCATGTCCCGGTTTTGGACAATACACCTACTTCGCGTCTTTGACTTAGCGTCTTAGCGTCTTTGCGTGAGAATTTTCTTGTTTTTTATGACCCCAGTGTATTGGAAGAAAATACACGGGGCAAGCAAGGTTTCAGGAGTAAGTCACTAACATGAACAACATCGCGGTCATACTCTGCCGCCCCAAGTACTCGGAAAACGTCGGCTCCGTGGCCCGGGCCTGCATCAACATGGGCTGTTCCAGGCTGATCATCGCCGGATCACAGACCTTCGACCCGCAACGGGCCGCTCCCCTGGCCACCTCCAGAGGGGCGGAACTGCTGCGCTCAACCGAGCACTACCCCAACCTGGAACAGGCTCTGAAGGGCTTTCACCGGGTCTTTGCCACTTCCGCCCGGGTGGGTGGCTGGCGCAAGGGCGTATTTCTGCCCTGGCAGGCGGCTCAGGAAATCATGCGCCCGGAAACCCTGGACCAGGACACCGCCCTGGTTTTCGGCCCCGAGGACAAAGGCCTGGCCAACCATGAGATAGAACTCTGCCCGCGCATCATTTCCATCCCCACCACAAGCCAGGCCTGGTCCCTCAATCTCTCCCAGGCGGTTCTCCTGGTCCTGTATGAATGCTTTAAGCATGTACCGGCCGCCAGAACCCGCCATATCCCCTCCTGGGACTCGCCTCCTGTTACCCAGGAGCAGATGCAGCTTTTGCACCAGAACATCCAGGAGACCCTGCTGCTTATAGATTTCCTGCAGCCGGACAACCCGGATTACTTCATGCTGCCCCTGAAAAGGTTTCTGGCCAAAACAGGCATCCGGCAGCATGAATTCAATCTTCTCATGGGAATATGCAGGCAGATCAAGTGGATGGCCGGCCGGCTCCCTCCAGGGCCTGCTTCAAGGTCTCAGCCGTAAAGGGCTTGAAGGTGATATCACTCACACCGGCTTTCCTGGCCTTTTCATTGTCCTGGACCTCGTTCTGGGTGGTGACCATGATAATGGGCAGACTGTTGTCAGGATAGATTTCCCTGACCATGCCTATAAGGTCGATTCCGGTTATCTCGGGCATGTTCAGATCAGTAAACACCACCTCCGGCCGATTTTCCCTGAGCCATTTCATGGCTTCAGTCGGGTACTCGAACACCAGCGGCTCATAACCCAGTTCGTACAGAGTGGATTTATAAATCTTCAGGATCATCTTTGAATCATCCACGGCCACGGCCACCGGTCTCTTGTCCTCCCCAGGATCACCAGGCTTGAGCCTCTGAGACAGTTCCCTGTAACCATACTTTTCCAGCAGATCCCGGAAATATTCCTGCACTTCGGGAGCAGCGCTCTGCACAAGATAATCAGTGACCATTTCCTGGAATGTCTCTTCCTCCAGAAGGGCAACCAGGAGATTCTTGGCCTGGGCGCTGACAATGGCCCGGACTGTTTTCAGCGCGTCCTGGTCCTTCTGCCGGACCATGTTTTTCACCCCGGCGGCCAGGACCTGGTTCAGATTCTGATCAATAGCCGAAGCCGCAACAACGCACACATGCTCCTCTGGATCAGTAAGACCCCTGGCCAGTATGTAAGCCCCCTTCTCCAGGGGCATACGCCCCAGGGCCTCATAGGCTGCAAACCGCACGTTGGGATCCTTTGGTTCCTTTCCCAGCATCTTGCGTATAAAGGTCAGTGCCGAAGCATCCCCGATATCTCCCAGGACATTCAGGGTATGAATCACGAGGTCCGGGTCGTCGTGCATGAGGTTGTCGCAGAGCATGGGCACCGCCTTGGGGCCGATGCGCACCAGCTTGGACTTGGCATAGTTTCTCAGGTGGGCATAATGCGAACTCAGGGATTGATTCAGCTTGCTGAGGGAAACATGATCCTGAACCTGGGAAAATATGTCCAGTATAAGAATGTCCAGCTGGGCATCGCTGCCCATTTTCTCCGATAACCGCTGCATGGCCGTTGGTGTGCCTATCTGTCCCAGGCTCCTGGTGGCGGCGATGGTCAAAGGTTTGTGATTGGAATAAAGAAATTCGCTTATGGAATTGGTGGCGGCAGGATCTCCCATGGATCCTAAGGCGGTAATGGCTTCCTTCAAAATATTTTCGTCCAGCTCCCGCACCAGGATCTCCATAAGACCTGTAGCCGCCTCCTGCAGCCTTAACTCCCCGGCCATACTGATAAAGACTTCCCGGGGAGGCACCTTGTCCTCGATGGTCTTGAGAAGAATTCCCGGTTGCTGCAGGGTTACTGCCATGAGTGCGCTCTTGAGGTCTAAAAGCTGTTCCTGCAGGGCCGGCCTCTTTGAAATGAGAGAAACAAGCAGAGGTCCGACAAACTCAGGCTTGCCCTGTTCCAGGATATGTATCAGCTTTTTCCGGGTGCCGGCATCAGCGCTTTCAATATGTTCCAGGACCAGGTCGGCCTTTATCCGGTCCTGCTTGGAAACGTTGTCTTCCAGTTCACTCAACAGGTGCCTTGGGTCGAAATGAGACATTTTCTCTCCTTGTCATTCCGGCGACAACCAGGCTCTATCCCTGGTTCATCAGCGCACATTTTTTGAATTTTCTGCCTGTCACGCTGCAAGTGTTCTCTCTAGTTTCCATCCGGAAAGTCTTTCTTTCCGGATGTTGAAGCTATTGGTTTTCTTTCCGGAAACGAGGAGTTTTTTCTTTTGGCAAGGAAATCAAGCAATTATGAGGAGGCGTATCTTAATACGTTGACGAATAATTGTACAGATTGACGCCGCCAAAAGGAAAAAGAACCGTTTCCGGATGAAAACTCTCTAACGATCCAGCACTCAACTTGAGCTGCCAATCCCGCCAGGCTCGGCCTCCGGCCCAGAGGGGCCTGCGCCCCGGATGGCAAAATCACTTACTCAAGTTGAGTGCTGGACAAAGCCCCCTGACCTCTGACCCCTGACTACTGACCCCTGACCACCCCGGTTAGTCGGGGCAGGGTTTCCCTTAGCAGTGTCACCAGGTTATTGTTTATCTTGCGGGCCTGTTCCAGGATTTCCTCGTGAGAGGTCTCGGCCATGCAGTCAGGAAGATTCTTGTTGGTCAGGCATGAATATCCAAGCACCCGCATTCCCAGGTGCCTGGCGGCTATAGCCTCAAGGGTGGTGGACATGCCGATGGAGTCAGCACCAAGCTTCCTGAATGCCTTAGTTTCCGCAGGAGTCTCCAGGGAAGGACCCTTTATACCCATGTATACTCCTTTCTCCAAAGGGATTTTCGCCTCCAGAGCTGCCCCGGCTGCCAGACTTTGTAGCTCCCGGCAATAGATATTGCTCATGTCCGGAAATCTGGGTCCCCACTCCTGCACATTATCCCCCACCAGGGGGTTTTCCCCGGTCATATTGATGTGATCGGTGATAAGCATTATATTGCCTGTAGAAAAAAGAGGGTTCAGGGCCCCGGCTGCATTGGTCAGAACAGCTGTCCCGGATCCCCAGAGCCCCATGACCCGCAGATTGCGCACCACTTCCCCGGGGCTTCTTCCTTCATACAGGTGGACCCGGCCGCTCATCACCGCCAGGCAAAGATCCTGATCCCGGCACAGAAAAAGAGTGCCCTCGTGCCCTTCTACTGTTGAATCAACAAACCCGGGGACATCACTGTAATCAAGGCTTGCAAAGGGCTTGAAATCCCGGGCCAGATCTCCCAGGCCGCTTCCAAGCACCACCAGAACATCCGGGCGAAAATCCGGAAAAATTTTTTTTAAATAGCCAAGGGCTTCATAAACCTTGTTTTTTTCTGTCGACATGTTATATTGTCTCCTGCTCTGGCTTGCTCACCCATAAAAAACCGGGATTAATCATTGCAATTTTCGTGAAGATAACCCAAAAAAATCCCCGGAGCACTGCATACGTCCCAGCCCAACCCGCTAAGCCAGGAATCATAAGGATGCTTTATGGATTTTGCAACTTTTTTCGGCATCATTGTAGGATTTTCCCTTATAATTGGTGCCATATTCATAGGCGGAGCAGTAGATACCTTTGTCAACGTCCCCGGGGTCATGATAGTCCTTGGGGGAACCATGGCCGCCACCAGCATAAATTTTCCGGTTACGGACATCAACAAAGCCTTTCGGGCCGCTTTTTACATTTTTGCCGGAAAAAGCGTCACCGCCAACGACGTGGTAAACACTATGGTCCGCATAGCCGAAATCAGCCGCAGGGACGGACTGCTGGCCCTGGAAAACATCAAGACCGAGAACTCAACCTTGAAAAAAGCATGCCAGCTTATAGCCGACAATACTGACCCGGAAACCATTTCCCAGACCCTGCGCATCGAGATAGTCGCCCTGCGCAACCGGCATGCAGTTATCCAGGATGTATTTAAAAAAATGGGCACCTACGCCCCCAGCTTCGGGATGATCGGGACCCTTATAGGACTGGTCCAGATGCTGACCATGCTGGATGATCCGGCTTCCATAGGACCGGCCATGGCTGTGGCCATCCTGACCACATTTTACGGGGCACTTCTTGCAACCTTGCTCTTTTTGCCCATTGCAGGCAAACTAAAGAGCAGGACACAGCAGGAGAACCTGCATCTGGAAATCATATTCCAGGGCGCCCAGTCCATCCTTGAAAACAACAACCCAAGGGTGGTCTACGAGAAGCTGTCATCCTTCGTGCCCCCGGCGGAGAGGAAAAATGAGCGAAGATAAATACAGCCTGTCCTCCAGATCCGCTGAAATGGAGCAGGACCAGGAAGAAGACGAGCCTAAAAACTGGATCACCATTTTTGCAGACATTGCCCTTCTTTTGCTGGTCTTTTTTGTGCTGCTGTTCTCTTTTTCCACTTTAAGCGATGAAAAGTTCCGGGAAACCATTTTATCTGTGCGGGAGTCCCTGGGCCGGGAAGAAACCGAAGACTGGGGAATGCGGGTCAGAACAGACACGTCCGGCGTCCTCATGGACAGAGCCACTCAGTTCCGCCAGCTCCAAGAGGCCCAGCAGGAGACATTCGCCGATATCCAGTACTATCAGAATGAACATGGCATTGAAGGCATAGTGGGAGCCAGGCTGGATGAGGGCAAAATAACCCTGACCCTGCCCTCGGAAGTGCTTTTCGACCTGGGAGAGGTGGAACTCAGGCCGGAAGGAGAAGAACTGTTGCAGGACATGAGAGATATATTTAATCGACACTCTGAGCAACGCATCAATATTGAAGGACATACCGACAACATCCCTCCCCGGGAAGGCGGCAGGTTCGAGGACAACTGGGAAATATCCTCCCTGCGCGCCCTGAACACCCTGCGTTTTCTCAAGCAGGAGGGTATTGATCCCGGACGTATGACCGCCACTGGATACGCCGACCTGCAACCCCTCTATCCTAATACCACAGAGGGCAACAGGGCCAGGAACAGGCGTGTGGAATTCGTCCTGGAAAGGCATATCGGGGGATAGATGTCTGATTTCTTTGGCGAATTCAACTTCGATTACGAGACCGGCACCAGGCGCAGGGCATACAGGATCTCTATCCCCGGTCTTTACGTGCGTATCAGGGGTCTTGAACATGCTTTTCCAGTTCAGGACATCAGCGCCACTGGTGTTGCTTTTGAAAACACCTATAGACAGCATCTGGACTACCAGCCCGGTGACGAAATGGAGCTCGACCTGCTCATCAAAGACAGAACCTATCTGGAAGAACTCAAGGCCTTGCTTGTCAGGCACAGGGATTTCATGCTGGCCTGCGAGTTTCATGACCTTGGCCTGCGCCAGGAGGCCGGACTGGACAAGCTGGTTCTGGAAGTGCAGAAAAAATGGATAGCCGCCAAAAAGAAAAAAAGGGCCGAAGAAAAAAATGAAAAAACATAAAGTGCTCATTGCCAACCGCGGAGAAATCGCCATCCGCATACTCAAGGCATGTATGGACCTGGGTCATGACTTTGTCTGCGTCTACACCAGGGAGGATGCCCAGTCGGAACACTGCACAGAGGCTTTAAAACAGGGCGGTGAAGACTGCCTTTACCGCATAAGCTCCTATCAGGATCCCAACGAGATTTTCGCCGTGGCTGACCAGAGCCAGGCCACAGCAGTGCACCCGGGGTACGGATTCTTTGCCGAAGATTTCCGTTTTGCCCGCCGGGTAGTCCAGAGAAGCAGAAAACTGGAGTTCATCGGGCCTTCCTGGAAAATAATCCAGGACCTGGGAGACAAAATCAACACCAAAAGGCTGGCCAGACAACTGGGCGTACCCACCATACCCGGCTCAGACCGCCCCATCTTCGACGACCTGGAGGCCGAGGAGATAGCCCGCTCTCTTTTCAATTTCCAGCAGGAACAGGGTATTGAACAGCCTGTAATCCTGGTCAAGGCCTCTGCCGGAGGCGGAGGCATGGGCATCGAGGAGGTCAATGATCCCGATCGCTTCCGCAACGTCCTTAGAAAGGTCAAAAACTACGCCCGCCGACAGTTCCGGGACGAGGGCGTGCTCATCGAGCAAAGGCTTTTTGATTTCAATCACCTGGAAGTACAGATCCTGGCAGACAGCCATGGCAACGTGGTGCATTTCGGAACCCGCAACTGCACAGTGCAAAGTACAGGCAGGCAGAAAAGAATCGAAGTTGCACCGGGATTTGATCCCGGTGCAATAAGTTACGCCTTTGACGCCGGGCGGGTACTGGACGACATCATAAATTATTCCGTACGCATGGCTCAGAATGTGGGCTACAACAGTATCGGCACCTGGGAATGGATAGTCAGCCCCACAGGGGAACCCTTTCTCATGGAGGTCAATACACGCATCCAGGTGGAAAACGGAGTCTCGGCCATTACCTCCCGCATTGAGGATATGGAGGTGGACCTCATCCGGGAGCAGATCCGCATCGGCCTCGGGGAAAAGATGGACTTTGATCAAAGCAGCATCAGGTTTGAAGGTGTAGGCATAGAGTACCGCATCCTTGCCGAAGACCCGGACAATGCATTCACCCCCTGGGTGGGCAGAATAGAGCAATTTTCCTGGCCCGAACATCCCTGGCTCAGGATGCACACGCACATCCCCAGGGACCGGGCTTACGACATCCCTACGGAATTCGACCCCAACCTGGCCCTGGGCATCGTCTGGGGCAAAGACCTTAAAGAAGCCAAAAAGCGGGGAATCAGCTTTTTGAACCAGCTGACCCTGGAGGGTAGAAACAACGTGGGTGAACCTCTCAAATCCAACATCAACTACCTCAAAGAGAAAACAGACAGACTGCTGATTTTTTGAACACAGACAACCCTTTAACTCCCCAAAAATATGACAGATATAGAAAAACAGATCCAGGACTTAAGAGAACGTCTGCAATACATCGAAGACATATTCGGCAACAGGGAGAACACCAATATCACTTTGTTGCGCTCCAAACTGCAGGATTTCATCCACAACCTGCCATCTCTTGGCCCGGGACAGATTAAGCGACAGCTGACATCTCTAAGCGACCTCTTCAGCTTCCTGGAGAACAAGCTGGAAAAAGAGCTGACCCCCATGGACAGGGTGCGCATTGTGCGTCATCCCCAGAGGGTCTGCCTCAAAGACATCCTGGAAAACGTCTACGACAACTATACAGAGATCGGTGGGCAGGGCGAATACAGCATCGACCCGTCCATGATCATCGCCCGGGCCTACATAACCCGCAATGTGGGCAAAAAGACGTACAAGCAGCCGGTAATGGTCATCGGCCAGGAAAAAGGCCATGGCGAGGAATTCAGAAACGGGGGCTCGGTAAAACCCTGGGGCAATGCCAAGGCCCTGGAATACATGAAGGTTGCAGAGCGCGAAAACATACCCATCCATACCTACATATTCACCCCGGGGTCGTATCCCATAGAGGACTACCCCGGCGCAGCGCAGCAGATAGCCAGAAATATCTACGCCATGGCCGGCATCAGGGTTCCGGTGATAGCCGTTCTTTCCGAAGGGGGCTCCGGGGGAGCCGAAGCCATCGGCCTGACCGACACCAGGATAATGCTCTCCCACGGCTACTACTCGGTCATATCCCCGGAAGGAGCAGCCGCCATTGAAGGACGCTCCAGTTCCACCCGCAAGGCCTCGGCACAACTGGTGGAAAGCTGCGCCAGGCAGCTGAGAATCACCGCCAGGGACAACCTGGAAATGGGCTACGTGGACCGCATCCTGCAGGAACCGCCCCTGGGGGCCAGGCCTGATCATTTCGACTTTTTCCGCAAACTGCGCCGGGAAGTCATCCTGGCCACCGATGAGATTGTTCTTTCCATCCGCGGGGTCAAGCTCTTCAGAGCCATTGCCCTTAGAAAGCTCAACAACCCCAATATCTATGTCCGCTGGAGCATATCCTCCAAGTCCAAGGAACGTCTGATTTGGAGAAGATATCAGAAATACCGCGGGCTCTGCTCCTGGGCATACCAGGACAGGTCCACCAACTTTCAGAAATGTAAAAGCGCTGTCCTGGAAACCGGCTGGTCCGTCTATTCCTTTTTGCGCTACGAATTCTTCGGCCGGCACCAGAGGGCCATCACCCACCTGGCTGAAGACGTGCAGGGCGAAGTACATGCCCTCATGGACAGGGTCACTCACCGCTTTTCCAGCCTCTTCAAGAAGCTTCCCTGGGTCAGAAAAGAAAGGGAGGACGCCTGTCAGTTGACCACCCTTTCCACCTGGGAAGCGGGCATGTCCTGGAACGAACACTGCAGGTACGTAAGCCCTCAGGCCAACCAGGACAAGACCCTGACCTGTCCCAACAGCGAGAAACACAACTGCCTGGATTTGTGGGCCCCGGACCTTTTCGGAGATTTTGCAGGAGTCTGCAGCCATTGCGGACATCACTTTCCCATGGAATATGAATGGTACCTGTTTAATGTATTTGATTCCCGCTCCATCCGTGAATTCAATGCCCCCATAGAGGCCTCCAACCCCCTGGAATTCGACGGACTGACCCACAAGCTGGACAAGGCCAAGAAGCAGACCGGACACAAGAGTGCCTGCATGACTTTCGAGGCCAAAATAAAGGGCATCCAGGTAGCGGTGGCCATGCTCCTGGCCAGGTTCAGGGGCGGAAGCGTGGGCGCGGCTGAAGGGGAAAAATTCATCAGGGCCGCGGAACAGGCCAGGCGAAAGCATATGCCCTTTCTGGCCTATGTGCACGGCACAGCCGGCATCCGGATCCAGGAGGGCACCAACGGACTTCTTCAGATGCCCAGGTGCACCCTGGCTGTGCGCAGATACCTGGAATCCGGTGGACTGTATCTCGTGGTCTACGACACCAACTCCTATGCCGGACCCGTGGCCAGTTTTCTGGGATGTTCACCTTACCAATTCGCCATCCGCTCAGCCAACATCGGCTTTGCCGGCCCCGGAGTCATCAGGGAAACCACCGGCATGGACATCCCCCCCAACTACCACAAGTCCTTTCAGGCTCTGTCCAGGGGACACATACAGGGCATCTGGGACCGCCGGGAGATCAGAAACAACCTGCACCATGCCCTGATGACCATGGGTGGGGAGTTTTTATATTACAGGTAATAAGCAGAAGTGACATTGCTTCCGCCAATAAAGGAGCCATGCCTTGATCGACACCATATCCCTTTTAAATGAAATAAAACAGGCCCCATACAAGGAAATAACCGTCAGTGCGCCGCATTCCGGGCGTATCGAATTCGCAGTCAACCAGACAGGAGTAAAGGTCAAAGGGGCCTCAGGGACATGGCTTGAGCGTCCCGGTACACTGCTGGCCAGGTTAGTGCGCGAAGGCAACCCCAAACCCATTTATGCCCCGGAAAAGGGCGAGGTGGTGGAATTTTACGACGTCAGCGACCGGGAGTTTGTCCAGGCCGGCACACCGCTTATGAAGATCAGGCATTGCCTGACCAAGCAGGAGGTGATGGACATAATCCTTAAAAAAGCCCTGCATCTCTTCATTGCCCCGGAGAAAGGGCGCTATTATTTTGTATCCGAGATCGACACCAAGATAAAATCCCAGGGCCTTCGTTCCGTCAGCGTCAAAGAAGGCGACGAGGTGCTTATTCTTTCCAGGATGAAACGCGAGACCACCATTACCTATCAGGGACCGCAGGGGATAATCTACACAGCTTACTTCAACTCCAATGAAAGCGTGGAGACGGGAGCCCCCCTTTTCGGCGTCTGCCCCGAGAACCAGGTCCAGGACATCAAGGCAGTCATTGACAAAATTCAAAGCGGATGGGAAGAACAGGAATAGCTTTGGGATCCTGGTGACTGCCAGAATAAAAACAGAGACCAGTCACTGAACAATTACTGATTTTTTTAAATTCAAACTCAACCGGAGTATGCGTCATGGGAGAAATAATCCAGATCCGGGTCATGGCCCAGACTTTTGACCCCGAGGAAGCCAAAAAAAGGTGGAGCGATCTGGCAGAAGCAGCCTTTGACATGGACAGCCTGCAGATCAAAGCTGAAAAAGATTTCCACATCAAGCTTGTGGACGCCCTCGTGGACCGCAACAAACTTGGGCAGTTGTCTCCAAACCTCAAAGAGGCCATCCAGAAGGATCTGCAGACCGCAGGGCAGTTGCGCGACAAACTCCAGAGAAGCCTGAGCGACTGGGACCCAAGGGCCGCGGACAGGGCGGCCTACGAGCTTGAAGACGTTCTGGACCGCATGCAGCAAAACGTGGTGCGCTGACTGAATTCATAGAACAAGGAACCGTAAGGAGGATATATGGCAGGGTCAATGAATAAAGCTATCATAGTGGGCAGGCTGGGCCAGGACCCAAAGCTGGCCTATACAGCCAACGGTCAGCCTGTGGTCAACATGAGTTTAGCCACGGACGAATCTTACACCGACCGGGACGGCAACAAGGTGGACAAGGCTGAATGGCACCGGGTGGTGGTCTTTAATAAACCCGCCGAGTTCTGCGCCAACTTTCTTCGCAAAGGCAGCCTGGCGCTGGTGGAAGGCAAACTGCAGACCAGGAAATGGCAGGATCAACAGGGCCAGGACCGATATACCACTGAGATAGTAGCTATGAGAGTTCAGGGACTGGACTCCAAGGGGCAAAGCCAGGGAGGGGAATCCTATGTAGCTGCCCCGGAACAGGGCAGGGATCAATCCCAGGCCAGGGAAAGCCAGGAAAAGATGGGACCAGCCTTCCCTTCCGAAGCCGGCGGGATGGATGAAGCCCCTTTTTAGTTTCTACCATTCATGTAACATTTATTTAAAAAGCCTGTAATATTACAGGCTGTTCAACTGCATATTGCATAAACACGGGGATGCAATCATGGACGACAAGGCTTTTCAGCAAGAGATCCAGGACAGGGTTCGAAAGACAATCGCACCTGTTTTCTCCAAATACGGCATGGATGTAAACTGGCTTGACTCCACCATGAAATGGAAGCCCCTGATCCTGGTCATCGGCAGCTATTCCTCGGGAAAGTCCACCCTCATCAATGAGCTTCTGGAAATAGACGTACAGAGAACCGGCCAGGCGCCTACAGACGATTCCTTCACTGTAATCACCAATGACGGTGAAAATGTCCCCGGAGAGACCCCCGGGTCCACCCTGGTAAACGATCCCAGGTACCCTTTCGCCGGGCTCAAGGCGTACGGGGAAAACCTCATTTCCCACCTCTGCCTCAAAAACGTCCCCTCTCCACTGCTGGAAAACACGGCCATCATAGACACCCCGGGAATGATCGACTCCACCGCGGAAAGAGACCGGGGCTACAAGTACCTGGAGGTCATTGGAGAACTGGCTGCCATGGCGGACATGATTGTTCTCATGTTCGATCCGCACAAGGCAGGCACCATCAAGGAAAACTTCAGCACCATCAGAAACATACTGCCTGGAAGGACGGGCGAAGACAGGGTTGTGTATGTTATGAGCAGAATTGATGAATGCGACAATTTAAGCGACCTTATCCGCTCCTACGGCACCCTTTGCTGGAATATCTCCCAGATGACCGGGAGAAAGGACATGCCGCACGTCTTTCTTACCTACTCCCCCAGGGAAGCCAGACTGGACCAGTCCAACCAGGAATGGCCCCAGGAACGCCAGGAACTCAAAGAAAAAATCGGCAGCGCCCAGGCCATGCGCATCAACCATATCCTGGAAAACATCGATCGTAAAACCGGGGAACTCGAACTCGTGTGCGAGGCCCTGCACCGTTTCTCCAGGAGGGTCAGGCAGCTCCTCTCCGGCACCTTCAAATGGACCCTGGCTGCAGCCCTGGCCGTTTTTGCCCTTGGCTTCGTCCTCCTGCAGGGTCACCAACCTCTGCAGGACCAGGGCCTTTTTTCCGGAATAACCCAGACATCGCTTCTTTCAATGGAGGTCATCGTCCCTGCTGCCGCAGCCCTGCTGACTTTCGTCCTGGGCTGGGTCATCTTCGCCAGAGTCCGCTTCAGAAACCTTCTACAGAAAACCCTGCGCAATCCCGACAACCTTGTCCACCTGGACAGCGACTACCGCAGGAGTCTATGGGCCAAGGTCAAAAGCCATGTGCTGGACCAGCTCAGGCAGCGCACCGTCAGACAGCACCTGTTTCAATCCGGGGCAAGCCTGGACCGGGTCCGCAAGTTCATCCGAAGGGACCTCAAGGAATACTACTCCAAGATCGGACGTCCCCGGCAGGGTTAGCCGCCGCCGGTCCCCGCTTTAGTTGAATGTTCTTTCCGGACAAAATAATTTTGCAGCGCATAAAGACTTTTTTCTTGACAAGAATGTTTACTTTTGTAAACTCTCGAAAACAAGAGGATCATAATGCAGTTCGAGGATTTTTTTCAACGCGTGGCCAGGGCCACGGAGATAAACACCCAGAGGCAGCTGGCCGATATCCTGGGGGTGGGGGCGACCGCCATCACTCTGGCCAAAAAAAGAGGTGTGCCCGCATCCTGGAGCCTGAAAATCGCCTCTGTATTCGGCATAAATCCCAACTGGATCCAGACCGGGAAGGGACCGGTCTACCAGGCCGGCCGGGAAGGCACCTTTTTCGTGCCCAGGGTCTCGGCCAGAGCCTGTGCCGGGGGGGGATCCCTGGATGTACGGGACAATATCGTTGACGAGATCCCTTTTGCCACGGACTGGTTAAGAAAAAAGGGACATCCGGAAAACTTGGTTCTCATGGAAGTCATGGGGGACAGCATGTCCCCGGAACTGGAAGAGGGTGACAACATCCTGGTGGATCTGGGCCAGAAAAAGATCACCGGCCGGAGTCCATTCGTGCTGGGCCTGGAGGAAGGCCTGCAGGTAAAAAGGGTGGAATCAGCTCCGGGAATAGTCATACTTTTGAGCACCAACCCCAGGTATTCATCCATCACCCTGCACGGCGACGAAGTGGACTCCCTGAGAATCGTCGGGCGCGTGTTGTGGAGCAGCCGGGAGTATTCCTGAAGCCGGGAACCGGGAACCATATGTCGCCGCCTGTTCCCAGGGGTTCAGGGATACAGGCTTTTTTTGTCTTTTTTGTTTACAAAAGTAAACCAGGCTTTTTCCGCGACCCTGCGCGGAAAAGAGGTCCCTTCGGGGCAACATCCGAAATAAGGAAGGGATCTCATACAACCACCCCGGCCCCTCCTTGGCTAAGGAGGGGAGTTTACACCGTGCTCGTAATCCAGATGGGTAGGGTGTCAGATAAAGTTACCAACATGTTTTTTTAAATCTGTGTTAAATCCACAGCAAGGAGGAAAGTCATGCAGGAAAGATTCTGTGCTTGCGGACACAAGGTTTATGTGGCTTACGTCTTCACCGGGCGGGGCATCTACCACCTTTTCAGACCCATGGCCAGGATGCGCGAACTCATGCGCTGCCCGTCCTGCGGAAGGCGCATAAACATAGATGAACTGAGCTGAATTGCCTCGGGGACTTACTAATGAGCAAAAAAAGCCGCATCATGTCCCCCAGGGCGGAAAGCCCCGAGGTACTGCTGCCTGAAGTATCAGCTCTGGTTCCGGCCGGGTTTCCCTCTCCGGCTGACGACTATCTGGACAGGACCCTGGATCTCAACGAGTACCTGATACACAACCAGGCCGCGTCCTTTTTCATCCGGGTGGCCGGAGAGTCCATGCAGGGAGCCGGGATACTGCCCGGGGACATCCTCCTGGTGGACAGATCCGTGGAACCGGCCCACAACAAGATCGTAGTGGCCGTGCTGGATGACGAAATGGTGGTCAAAAGGCTTCGCTACAGGCAGGGACGCGGCGTCCTGGTCCCGGAGCACCCCGGGTTCAGACCCATCGAAATAACCGATGCCATGGAGGCCCATATCTGGGGAGTGGTCACGGCGGTGATCAGAAAGCTTGGATAAATATTTTCCAGACTGCACGGGAGGCTATGCATGACCAGAATGTTCGCCCTTGTGGACTGCAACAACTTCTACGTTTCCTGCGAGCGGGTCTTTGACCCTTCTCTGCAGGACGTGCCTGTAGTGGTGCTGTCCAACAACGACGGATGCGTCATAGCCCGCTCCAACGAGGCCAAGGCCCTGGGCATCAGGATGGGGGCCCCTGCTTTTGAGCACAGGGAAATATTTGAAAAGCACGGGGTCCAGGTCTTCTCCTCCAACTACTCCCTTTACGGAGACATGTCCTCCCGGGTCATGAGCAGCCTGAACCGGATCGTCCCGGACATGGAGGTCTACTCCATAGACGAGGCCTTTCTGATCCTGGACAGCCTTCCCCAAAGCCCCGAGAGCTTTGCCCGGGACCTAAGGGAAAAAATACTAAAGTGGGTGGGCATGCCCGTGTCCATAGGCATCGGCCCCACCAAGACTCTGGCCAAGATCGCCAACCGCTTCGCCAAAAAGCACCTGGAGCATAGCGGGGTTCTGGACCTGGGTTCACCGGGAATGCGAAGCACCTGCCTGGAGCTGACAGACGTGGAAGACGTATGGGGGATAGGCAGAAGGTATGCCCTGCTGCTTAAAAGCTACAACGTCAGAAACGCCCTGCAGTTTTCCCGGCAGTCCAGGGACTGGGTACAGTCCAGGATGACCGTGGAGGGGGTGCATATCCTGCTGGAACTGCAGGGCATACCCTGTCATTTCCTGGACAGGACCCCGCGACCCAACAAGACCATAATCAGCTCCAGGTCCTTCGGGCGCTGCGTGGAAACACTGCAGGAACTGCAGACCGCCCTGGCCTGCTATGTAACCCGGGCCGCGCAGAAACTGCGCCACCAGGGATCAGTCTGCTCCGGGGTAACGGTCTTTGTGTATACCAACAGGTTCAGACAGGATCTTCCACAGCATTCCCCGTCCGGAACAGCCAATATCATGTACCCCACCGACCACACCCCGACACTTATACGGCATGCCCTTAATGCCCTCGAGGGGATATACAGGCCGGGATACAGCTACAAGAAAGCCGGGGTAATGCTCACCAGAATCGAACCCCGGGCCCGGAAAAGGCCCACTTTTTTTCAGCCCGGGGCCGGCCGGGAAAAGAAAGAAAAAAAACTCATGTCTGCAATGGACCATATCAATGCCAGGTGGGGCCGCAATACCCTGCAGCCCGCGGAGACCCTTTATGCCCCCGGCGACTGGGGCATAAAGAGGGAAAAACTCTCCCCCAGGTACACCACTTCCTGGGACGAACTGCCCGTAGCCTCGTAACCTCCGGATTGACGCCTGCTGCCAAAAAAATTAGAGGACAAGGCACAATTATCTTTTACAGGAGGTTCTGTTATGCAGGGCAGTCTTTTTCCCGCCGGAGACAGAGAGTTCAAGGATCATCCAAAGTTTTCCGGGGTCAGGATAGCCATCCAGGTAAGCAGCCAGGAAAGCTCGGCTGTGGGAGTTTCCCAGCTTTTGATCCAGCCCGGGGTGGAAATACCCGCGCACACCCATGACACCCAGGCGGATTCCATATACGTGGTCTCCGGTGAGGGTGAGGTATACTTAAACGGTTCCTGGCACCCGGTAGCGGCTGACGACTACATCTTTGCCCCGGCAGGTGCAGAGCATGGAGTACGCAATTCCGGCAGACAGGAATTAAAACTCTTCATCCATCACAGTCCGCCGCTGTTTTAATAAATGTTTGCAGGCAAAAAACAATCTTTCTTTACAAACTCATCCCGGAAGATTATTATTTCTAATTGATCATAAAACCAACCCATAACACCAGCGTCCAGCTGGCAGGAAAAATTATGAAACGTATTATTATATTAAGCTTGACACTTATATTATGCTTTGCCTTGCCGGCAACGGCATCAGACCAGGAGGTGGTGGACAGGGTCCAGGACCGCCTTGATGCCCTGGAAGGGCTCAAGGCCGACTACGTGCAGATTCTGACCAACGCGGCCACCAAGGAGACCCAGGAACGTACCGGAAGCATCTACTTTAAAAAACCGTTGCAGGTCCGCTGGGAAGCCGATGCTCCCCACCAGGAACTGCTGGTTATAGACCAGGACAAAGTGTGGAACTATTTTCCTGATGATGAAGTGGCCTACGAATACGAAGTGGAAGAGGTGCTCACCTCAAGAGCCATGATCAACTTCATATCCGGTCAGGCCAAGCTTACAGAGGATTTCCAGGTGGAAGAACAGGGGATGGAAGACGGGCTGCACAAGCTGAAGCTGGTCCCGGCCAGTCCGGAACCGGACCTGGTCCTGGCCTATCTGTGGTCGGATGACCAGGGCCTTTTGCACCGTATCCTGCTGGTGGATTTTTTTGGCAACGGCAATGAACTAAGACTTGAATCAATGGAGACAGACCCTGAGCTGGACCGGGAAAAGTTTGAATTCAGCCCCGAAGACGTGGAAATCCGGGAAGGCCGGGTGGACTGATTTTCTGTTGCTGCGGCCCGTCAAAATGACTCTGTAAAAAGTAGCTCAACCCCGAACAGGAGAAAGTCATGGTTATAGTGGTCAAGAAGTGTTCTTCGGAATGCCCTTTCTGCAACACCCTTGAGAATGGCAAAATGGAGTGCAACGTGTCCATGCCTTCAAAAAGGCCCATTCCGGAGATGGAAGAAAAATTCCCCTCCTTCTGCCCCCTCAAGAGGGAGCAGGTCATCACCAGGGCCTTTGAGGAGTGAGATGGCCCGGTTATTTTCGGGTTTACGTCCTGTGGGTACAGCAAAATACCGGCAGGTCAATCCCCTGCCAAATAAATACAGTTTTTGATAAATTCTTTAAATATGCTGCTGTCACGTTGCTTTGTAGCATGCATACAGCACTCACTACCCCCCTCCTTGGTTAAGGAGGGGCTGGGGGTGGTTCGTTCTGGATGACCACTTCCTTAGCTGGCTGACTTCCCCGGGCTCAAGGTAGCGCCACTCTCCGGGTTTGAGTTCACCCAGAGCAAGCGGACCCTGCCTTATCCGGACCAGAGACAGCACCACCATATCCAGATCCCGGCACATGCGGCGGATCTGACGGTTGATCCCCTGCACCAGGGTCATTTCCGCAAGGACTGAATCCCTGGTCTGCTGCAGTATTTTCACCTCCACCGGGGCCAGCTTCTCCCCTTCACTGAGCACCATTCCCCGGCGCATGATCTGCAGCTTCTTTTTGCTTAGATCCCCGCGCATTTTAACCCGGTAAACCTTGGGGATCTTTCTGGAGGGATGGGTCAGGCTGTGCGCCAGATCCCCGTCATTGGTAAGAATCAAAAGCCCCCGGGAAAAATAATCCAGGCGGCCCACAGGGAAAAGGCGCATGCGTCTAAGTCTGTCCGGCAACAGATCCGTGACCTTGGCTCTGCCCCCGGGATCGCTCGTGGTGGTCACCACCTGAACCGGCTTGTTCAGCATGACATGGACAAGCTCGCGCTCTTGTTCAGTCTCAATTTTGACCGGGCGGCCGTCTACAATGATGCTGTCCTTTTCCGGGTCCACCCTGATTCCTGGCTCACGGACCACTTCGTCATTCACCTTTACCCGGCCGGAAAAAACCAGCCCGTCCGCCCTGCGCCTGGAACATATTCCAGCCCGGGCCAGGGCCTTATTCAGCCTCATTTCCCGGCTCATCTGGCCAGCAGCCTCAGGTACAGATCCCCCTTCCATGGTCCTATCTTGCGGCCCAGGCCCTTCAGCCTCACCGGGCGGCCCACAACATAATCCTGGGGCAGATTGACGCTTACCACCTGGGGCGGCCCGGCCCACCTGCGCTCCACATTGATGCGGATACTGCTCCCGGGTCTTAGCTTGACCGGGCTTAAATACACAGTCTGCTCGTCATCCAGCTGGGAGGAAAACCATTTCTTTATTCCGGCAAATACCCCCCCGGAGAGATCCACATCCAGATTGATCCTGCCCCACTCAAGCTTGAACCTGCGCTTCTTGATTTCTGCAGGATGAGTATCCTTTTTGTCCCTTTTAAGCCTCTTGAAAATATCTTCAAATACCTGCTTGGCAAAGGGATCTTTGAGAATATCCCGTAGCACCTCTTCCTGTCGGTAAAAAAAACCTTCCCTGGCCTGCTGTGCGCTGCTCTCGTAATGCCTTTTGCTCTCCGTGCTCTCCCGGGCGGCCTCGGACCTTGCATGGCGTTCATATGTCCTTGTGGCCTCCTTGCGGGACGCCCTGGTTTTTTTACCGCTTTCAGCATAGTCATGCCAACCTTCCCTGGCCTGCTTGCGCAGGGTGACGTAGGCGGTGTTCACCTGGTGAAACTTGTACCCGGCCTCCGGATCATCGGGGTTTAGATCCGGGTGCAGCTCAAAGGCCAGCTCCCTGTAAGCCTTCTTGATGCTCTCCAGGTCTGCATCCGGGCCAAGGCCCAGTATCCTCAAACTTTCCTGCCTGTCCATTCTATGTGTCAGATGCTGTTATTGTTCTGTCAGCTGTTATCAATCTATATCCGAGGTACGCAACGCATTCCCGGCATCGTCTTCAAGTTCGCGTCCCAGGCCCTGCTCCTGCAGATACATCATTCCCTGCCTCACGAATTCCTGAAAATCCGCATCAGGATCAATGCCCGGGCAGAAATCCTTGGCCATCTCGAAGCTGGACTCATCCATGAGATTACCCCGGAAAAAAGGCCAGGCCCTGCATGTACGTGGTTTGACCGGATGAACAGCACATCCTTTGCCGGACTCGAAAAAAATGCACCATCCATGGTCATTATTGCGGATAAAAAATTTGTCGCCCTTTCTTTGCACATGGATCTTCTGAAATTCCAGCAGGTCCATTTCCAGGTAGTCGGCGATTTTTTGCTGCTCTGCCAGTGTGGCCACGATCCCTCCGGAACCCTGGCAGCACTGCCCGCAAATTTTACAGTCAAAGGCTGGTCTGGGCTGCTTCAATCCTTTATGCTCCCAAAAGTCTCTGGTGTTCCACCATGATGCACTTGTCCTGGATAACCTGGATAGGCTTGTCCTTCAAAATTTCTTCAGCCTGGGCCGAGGTGATCCCAAGCTGCATCCAGAAGGCCGCGGGTGTATTCTCCATCTCCAGGACTTCCAGGGCATGATCCGGGCAATAGTCCGAAGCCCGGAAAAGATCAACAATGTCTACGGGTTCAGGAATCCCGGTCAGGTCCGGATAAGTATCCAGGCCCCACACTCCCTTTCTCTTGGGATGTACCGGAATCACCCTGTAGCCTGCCTGAATGAGGTAGCGGCCCACGGCATCCACAGGCTGCCCCTGTTTGTCCTTGGCCCCCACCACCGCTATGGTTACTGCCTTTTGCAGGAGATTTTTTATATCTTGATCCCTGTGAATATCCATCATAATATACTCCTTTACCGGGAATTACAGTCTGTAAACCTTTCAGACTTGTCCTTCAAAAACAATATACAGCTTAAATCCGGAAAGTCTTTTTCCCCATGAAAACCGACTCGACCGCGGAAAATCTATGCAGAGAATCAATTTAGACCAGGCGCAAAAGCTTTGGCAAGAGCAGAATTTGTTTGATCTGGGCCGCATGGCCCATGAAGCCAGAAAAAAACTACATCCGGAAGACGTGGTCACCTACATTGTTGACCGCAACATCAACTATTCCAACATCTGTATATCGGGATGCAAATTTTGTGCTTTCTACAGGCCTCCGGGCCACCATGAAGGCTACCTGCTTACTTTTGAACAACTGGAACAAAAGATCCTTGAAACCATTGAACTGGGCGGCATGCAGATCCTTCTGCAAGGCAGCATAAATCCCGACCTGGATCTGGACTGGTATGAAAAACTGCTGCGTTTTATCAAAGACAGGTTTCCGGATCTTGCTGTGCACGGATTTTCTCCGCCGGAAATCTTCTACCTGGCCGGCAGGGAAAATATTTCCGTAAGCCGGGTCATCTCCAGGCTGAAAAAAAGCGGATTGGATTCCATACCCGGAGGCGGAGCGGAAATCCTGGTGGACCGGGTGCGCAGGAAGCTTGCTCCGCGCAAGTGCACTGCCCGGCAGTGGCTGGATGTGATGCACGAAGCCCACAATCAGGGCCTTAAAACCACGGCCACCATGATGATGGGGCATGTGGAGACCATGCAGGAGCGCCTGGAACACCTGCAGAAAATCCGGGATCTTCAGGACATGACCCATGGTTTCACTGCCTTTATTCCCTGGACCTTTCAGCCCGGCAACACCCTGATGAACGTAAGCGAAGCCTCCTCGGTGGAATACTTGAAATTTCTGGCGTTAAGCCGCCTGTATCTGGACAATATACCCAACATCCAGGCTTCCTGGGTGACCCAGGGGGCCCATGTTGGACAGCTGGCCCTCATGTGGGGGGCCAACGACTTCGGTTCCACCATGATCGAAGAAAACGTGGTGGCTGCAGCCGGGGTCAGCTTCAAGCTCCCTGAAGATAAGCTGCGCCTGCTGGTGCAAAAGTCCGGATTCCAGCCCAGGAAAAGAAGGATGGACTACACCCTGGTGGAATAAACCAAATCAAGGAGAACATATGTTTGAAAGTCTGGAAAAGCTCCCGGCAGAGGAGATGCAGCAAAGAATCGAGGCCTTTAGAAACAATATCCGCTCCAGCGGCCTGGACTGCGAAGCGGCCATGATATTTTCGCGCCTGAACATATATTATTTTACCGGCTCCTTCGGCAACGGCCTGCTCTGGATTCCCATGGAGGGCGATCCGGTATTCATGTGCCGCAAGGGCCTGCAGCGATTCAGCCTGGAATCTCCTCTGGAGCGCGTGGTATCCTTTAAATCCTTCGGCCAGGTGCCGGGCATCCTGTCTGATTTCCACCTGAGCATCCCCAAACGCCTGGGGGCGGAAAAAATGGGTCTTCCCTGGGGACTTGCGGACAACCTGCAAAAGCGTCTTACCGGCCCGGAGTTTGTCGCCGTGGACCAGGCCCTGTCCCTGACCCGCATGGTCAAGACCTCCTGGGAGGCGGAAAAGATGCAGCTTTGTGGCCGTCGCCATCACTATGCACTTTATCATCTCCTGCCGGAGATGATAAACCCGGGCATGACCGAACGCGAAATCAGCATGAAGGTATGGGAATGTTTTTTTTCTCAGGGTCACCAGGGCCTTATGCGCATGCAGAACTTCGGGGAAGAAATCTTTCTGGGCCACGTGGCTGCAGGGGACAGCGCCAATTATCCCAGTGTGTTCAACGGACCCGTAGGCCTGCGCGGAGAGCACCCGGCCATCACCCAGATGGGCTATGCCGGCAAGGTCTGGCAGGAAGACGAGCCTTTGACCCTGGATTGCGGATTTGCCCTGGAAGGCTACCAGACCGACAAGACCCAGGTCTATTTCCCCGGCCGCTGGGATCCTCCCCGGGAAGTGATGCAGGCGCACGAACTGTGCATGCGCATCCAGGAAGAGGTGGCCAAAAGGTTAAAACCAGGCAACACCCCCTCAAAGCTTTACCTCATGGCTGCGGAAATGGCGGAAAAAGAACGCATGTCCCAGGGATTCATGGGACTTGGCGGCAACAAGGTCCCCTTCCTGGGACACGGAATAGGCCTGGCGGTGGATGAATATCCACCCCTGGCCAAAGGATTTGATCAGCCCCTGCAGGAGAACATGTTCCTGGCGGTGGAGCCCAAGATCGGCATTCCCGGCACAGGCATGGTAGGTGTGGAAAACACCTTCCAGGTCACTTCCCGCGGGGGTGAGTGCATTACCGGGGACAGCTTCGAGCCGGTACGGGTCTAGCAGCCAGAACCTTACTTGGCCTTTTGCACGTATTTCATGCGTACTTCAAACAGAAAATCCTTGAGCTGCTGTTCCTCTGCATGAGTAAGGTTGCCCCGGGTCTTTTCCTCCAGCATGGCCAGAATATCAATGGTCTGCTTGGCCAGGGGCAGGTTTACTTCATGCTGACCGTTTTCCGGGTTGGGCATCTCCCCCAGATGGGCCAGGGCGGATGAACTGAGCGAAAACACAAAAGTAGAGAAATCCAGCCGGGGATAGGCATTCTCCTTGTCTGCAGCAGCATCTTTGTAGTCTTGCGCCGCCTTTTTGCGTTCCATCTTCCTGGCCTCGCTCTCCTGAGCAGCACCTTGCTGTTCTGCGCTGTCCTGATCGTAGTTGATCCTGCGATCCGTCACCTTGACGTTTTCGTTATTCTCCTCCATGAGTAAAACCTCCTTGAACACCGAAACCATGCGGCAAATAAACCTGCCTGCATCTTCGGCCTGATAAAGTTATAGCTGTTTGTGCTCCGAGCTACTGGTGTAGGCCAGCCAGGCCCGTTCCAGATAATCCCGGGACCCGGACACCCCGCCGCAATCCACAAAGGCCTGGTGCAGGGCCACAAGCCCGGCCAGGACATCTTTCCAGGATGTGCATCCGGCATGCCCCATGCGCACTGTTCTTCCTGCAAGCTGCCCCTGCCCTCCGGACATGACCACTGAATAATCATCCCTGGCCATTTGTAAAAGCCTTTTCTCATCAATTCCTGGAGGAAGCCTGATGCTGGTCAGGCTGCGGGCAAACTCACGGTGGACCAGAAGCTCCAGGCCCATGGCCTCCACGCCTGCGCGGGCCATTAAACACAGGGCCTTTGAGTGCTGTGATGCGTGATCCAGGCCCTGATGCATATAAATACCCAGAGCCTCATCCAGGGCAGGCAGCACATGCAGCAATGGATGCCTGAAAACCTCCCCCGGACTGATTTTCCCCGGGTCAAGCCATAGAGACTTATCCCCTTGAAAAATTTTATGCATCTTTTCGCGAGCCCTGTGACTGAAAGCAGTAAACACTGCCCCGGGGGGAGCCATGATATCCGGGCCGGAAGCACTCAGGACGCAATCAGCGGACCAGGCATCAGCCATACAAAGGTGGGATCCGATAAGCCCTGTTGCATCCAGCACCAACATCTTTTCAAAGGACCGGCAAAGCCCGGCAATGTCCTGCATTGGATGCAGCACTCCCGTGGAGGACTCCACTGCCGGAAGCAGCACAGCCTTGATCCCCGGCCAGCGGGACAGGGTGTTCTCAACTTCCCCGGGCTTCACCGCTCTTCCCCAGGGTATGGGCAGGGCCACTACCTCCAGGCCGCAGGACTGGGCGGCATCGGAGAGCTGCAGTCCCTGCATTCCGGCTTCCACTACCAGCACCTCGTCTCCAGGCTCAAACTGTGCCTGAAGCGTCCTGCGCAGGACTTCGGCAGCACCAGCAAAAGAGACGGTTACAGGCTCTTTTGTTCCCAGAAGAGCCTTGAGACCGGCCTCGATCCTGATGCATGCCTCTTTTATCTCCTGCTCCCTCAGGCCCCATACGTCTCGGCTCATGGCCCTGCGCACCTGCTCCGGCAGCGGCCCTTTTTCAGGAGTCAGATAGGTAAGCTTGTTCATAGAATATATTCCATTATGCTTTCAGGGACCTGCCAATCTTTCTCGGGGTCGGGATCGGTATCGGAATCGGTATCGACAGTATCCCTCAGAGTCTCGTATTATTTTGCCTTCAGCTGAGTATCTGTCCCCACCCATAATCCCCCAATTCCCCAATCCCTCAATCCCAAAATCCCCCAATCCCTAAATTCCCTAATTCCCCAATCCCAGAATCCCAAAATTCCCAAAATCACCCATGAGCCTCGGCCCAGTTCTCCCCGGTTCCCCACTCCACCAGCAAAGGCACCTCCAGGCTCTCCACTCCGGCCATGACCCGGGCCAGCCTTTCCCCGGCCTTTTGGGCCACGGGGGCATCCACTTCCAGAAGCAGTTCGTCATGCACCTGCAGAACCATGACGCTTCCCAGGGAACGAAGCTCTGAATCGCTGTCCACAGCCAGCATGGCCTTTTTTATCACATCCGCCGCCGACCCCTGGATGACGGTGTTGACAGCGGTACGCCTGGCCTGCTGGGCCATGTTGGTGTTTCTGGAATTTATATCCGGCAGAAGACGTCTGCGCCCGGCCATGGTAGTCACATACCCCTGCTCCTGGGCCTTTTCCTCGATCTGCTGATAAAAGTCCCGCACCCTGTCCAGCTTACTGAAGTAAACACTTATGAATTCTTTGGCCTCTTCCATGGATATGCTAAGCTCCCGGCTCAGCTTCTGTGGCCCCATCCCGTACAGCAGTCCGAAATTTATGGTCTTGGCCTTGCGCCGCTCATCCTGGCTGACCTCTTGTATATCCTTGTCGAACAAAAGCCCGGCCGTGCGACGGTGTATATCCTCATTGCCTCCGAAGGCCTGGAGCAGATTGGGATCCATGGACATATGCGCCAGTATGCGCAGCTCGATCTGGGAGTAGTCCGCAGCCACCAGGAGCTTGCCCTTGGAGGGCTTGAAACAGGCCCGCATTCTGGGGCCGAACTCCCCCTTGATGGGAATGTTCTGCAGGTTGGGGTTGCTGCTGGAAAGACGCCCGGTAGCCGTGGCCAGCTGATTGAAAGTGGTGTGCAGCCTGCCCCCGACGTCCACCTTTCTGGGCAGGGGTTCCAGGTAGGTGGAACGCAGCTTTTCCAGTGTTCTGTACTGTAAAATAAGATCAACAATGTCGTGGTCGCGGCGCATGGACTCCAGGACCACGTTGGAGGTGGAATAAGCCCCTTTAGGAGTCTTGCGCCTGGCCTTGAGACCCAGTTCATCAAAAAGAACCTGGGCCGTCTGCTGGGTGGAGCGGATATTGAATTCTTTTCCGGCCAGGGAATAGATACTGGCGGTCAAATCATCCAGGCTTTTTTTCACCTGCCTTAGAAAATTGTCAAAAGCCGCCAGGTCGATGCCTATTCCCGCGGATTCCATGCGGCAAAGCACCGGCACCAGGGGCATCTCCAGCTCCTGCATAAGCCCAAGAAGACCAGCGGCATCAAGTCGTTTTTCCACCATCTGGCCGATCTTCAGGGCAGCCACAGCCCTGTTCTCCCGGTGCACCGCAATTTCAGGAGCATATGTTCTGAATATCCGATCAAAACTGTAATCCCTTTCTTCCGGATTAAGCAGGTACACCCCCAGGGAAATATCAAAAAAACCGGACACAGGTTCCTGCATCCAGTCCTGATTTTCCCTGTACAGATCTTTCAGGGAAAATACATATTTTTTGCAAAATTCAAGCTTTTCAATGGGCGGCGTTTTTTTCGATACCTCCCATTCCTGGTCTTCCAGGGCCACCAGGTAACTGTCCTGGCCAAGGTAAAGCCCGGTAATCTGTCCCCGGCAATCAGGCAGCTCTTCTTTTTCAGCCCAGGCCTTCTGCACCCCGCCCTTTTCCCGGCTCTGCTCATGCTTAAGTTCCTGGCTTCCCGGGATCTCGTTCTTGAGGCTTTTAAACTCGTATTCATCCAGAAATTTTTGAAGCTCAACCGGATCAGCCGGCCTTGTCTTGAGGGTTTCCAGTCCGGCCCCGCTCAAACAGTCCGGCTTTAGCTTAGTCAGCCTGCGGTACAGAAAAACATCATCCATATGCTCCCGCAGCTTTTCCTGTTCCTTTGGCTTCAGCTCATCCAGGCCCGCCTGCAGCTCTTCCAGGGAGGGGAATTTCTTCAGCCAGTTCAGGGCGGTCTTGGGTCCCACTCCGGGTATTCCCGGGATGTTGTCCGAACTGTCCCCCACCAGGGCCTGGTAATCCGGCCATTGCTCAGGGCCTATGCCCGTCTCGCGCCTGAATCCATCACAGTCAAGAATCTCGGCATTCTTTGCTCCCGGATCCCAGAGATAGACATGATCATCCAGGAGCTGTTTCAGGTCCTTGTCCGAAGCTACTATGATCACCGGATGTTTGCTCTTGAAGATTTCAGTATAACCGGCAATAAGATCGTCCGCCTCCAGCCCCTGGGCTGTATATTCCGGGATTCCAAGAATCCGCACCGCCTCCCTTAGAGGCTCGATCTGTGCGGACAGTCCTTCGGGCATTCCGGGACGCTGGGCCTTGTAGGGGATATACAGTTCATGGCGAAAGGTCGGTCCCTTGCCATCCAGGAAAAAACCCATATACTCCGGCTTTTCCTCTTTAACGATCTTTAAAAGCATGCGGATGACTATATAGATGGCGTTGGTTGGCAGGCCGTCGGAGCGCTTCAGATCCGGATAGGCATAAAACGCCCGGTACAGAAAGGAACTGCCGTCAATGAGGAAAACTGGTTCGTTTTTATACTCAATCTTTTCCCGGATCATTATTTGTCTTCCCTGCAGAGTTTTCTTTCCTGTTGGAGTTGGCGGTCCTGGAAGTCTTTTTCTTTTTGTTGCGGACATCGGCCAGGCGCTGCAGTATAAACTGCTGGGCATGCTTCTGATCTATCTTTTCTATGGGTATCTCCGCCCTGGCCATTTGCTTGTGTCCTCCGGCAGGCCCCAGGTCCTTGAACATCTGGGTGCATAGCTTGCCCATGTCCTTGCGCAGGCCGTCCCCCCTGAATATGATAACCAGCCTGTCCTCGTGTATCCCGCTGATGATATCCCAGGAAATATTGTGTACCCGCAAAAAGAAGTCCGCCAGGATAACCAGAATGTCCGGGGAATCCACCTTGCCCATGAACACGCTGGCCCCGTTGCCCATGAACCTGATTTTGCGGAAGGCCAGGGAAAAATACTTGAGCCATTCCCGGTGAAACTCGGACCTGATAATGTTCTGCAGAAGCAGTGGTTCGTAGAACTTGGTCAGATGCCTGAATGCCCGGATGTCCACATCGGAAAACTTGCGCTCGAAGCTCTGGGTATCGGTCTTTATGCCGTATACCAGGGCCGTGGCCAGAAGCTTCCCTGGACGAATCTTCATATTGTACAGGTATTCTGTGAGAAGAGAACTGGTGGCCCCGTACTCAGGGATTATCTCCTGGTAGTCGGCCTGAACCGGGTTTTCCTTGTCCAATGGATGGTGATCCAGGACTACAGAATAGTCGACCCGGGCAAGATCTTTGTGGTGGTGCGGCTGGGAATCAACCAGGGCGAACCTGTCATAATGGGGCAGCAGGGCGGGGGAAAACCTCTTGGTGGGAATACGCAGCAGTTTGATCATCTCCAGGTTGTCCGGCCTGGAAATGTCGTTTACATGTGCTATGCCCACCGAGTGCACCTTGCGATACAACAGACGCTTCAAAGCCAGGGCCGAAGCCAGGGCATCGGGATCAGCGTTGATCATGATGAGCAGGCGCTCTTTTTTCTTGAACAGCCCCTGCAGCTTGACCAGCCGGTTCTCCAGGGTACGAAAATATGCCATAACCCCTCTTGGGCCGTGGGGAAAACATACCCCATCAGGCCTGCAAAACTCTCAAGGCCTTGCGCCTTGGAAGCCCCCCTTTAACCTGAGTGTACAACATATGCAATGCCAATTTGATGCCGTATCACGGCTTTTTTTCTCTTTTATTTTATTCTGTGTTTTCGAGAATTTTTTGTCATCTCAAAATAGTCCAGAACGGGCCTGATTTTTTGGTGCAGTTCTCTCACTTTCTGGGCGATGTCTTTCACTCCTTTGGACTTGAGCAAGCCTATGGCAAAACCTCTCAAGCGATTTGTATTTGCAGGGCCGTTTCCGGTTCTTATTCTGTTTCTGTCTTCGTCATAAGTCCAATCAAGGATATAATGTCTGCTGTTTTCAATACTCCAGTGTCCACGATGGATTTGTATATTCTGGTAGGATCAACCTTATTTGGATGGTGGCTGGTTACGCCATAAAAAGAGTTTTCACAAAATTTATTGGTTTTTTGGTCATAGCTTTTTTATGAATGCAAAACGCCTGACCGACATGGGGAAAGTCAAGGTATTCATTTAGCCCAGAAATTGGTCCTGGCATACCAACCTTTTTCTTGACATGAATGCAGCCTCTTTTAAACTCCCTGCACAACCAGCACCCCATAATCCCCATTATTTATCTTATGAACATTACTTCAGAACTTGACTCTTATTTGATAAGCGATGACATCATGGCTGCGGCTTATTCCGGCACCACCCTCAAACAACGGGCCTGGATGAAAAAGCAGACAGCCCATTTGTGTACTCATTATGGCCTGGATGGCCACCATTATACCAGAAGTCTGCAGCATAGAGCATCAGATTTTTCCAGGACAAGCATGACCAGGCCTGTGGACTATGCAGGCCTGGTCATTGACAGCTTCCCTCCGGCCTGGAACAAGCTTCTGGCCTTGCTGGTGCCGGCTGCCATGCAGGGCTCAACGGAAACGGGGGTGTTCGTGCTCAGTGATAACCCGGAGGCAATAAATCCCGAACTGCTCACCGCTCTGGAACTGGCCGGGATAGAAGATATATACTGTCTGGACTTAGACACCTTAAAGGACTGGCTCAGCAGGCAGGGCCAGGACCTTGAATGTCTGTTCTTTGCCTGTTCTCAGGACTTCAATGTTCCTGACAAGGGAAACCATCCCTTCAACAGACGGCGCTGGCTGCATCTTACAGGACAAGAGACATACAGGTCAGCTGTCTGGGCGGATAAAAACCATGACTGGGACTGGGACGTACTGGCCTGGGCCAATCCTGACGTTTATTTTCTGGCGGCCGGGGAAAAGGCCGGGCAGGCCCCTCAAGGTTTCGAGATCCTGGATGTGGAACCCGGGGAACTAAAAGACATGGATGTGGATGTATTTTTTGGTCCTGAAGAATACTTCAAAGACACCAGGGCACCCCTGGGATTAAGTCCGGGCTTAGAGGCCTGCTGGGTCTGGCCTGGTCTTGACAGGCATTTTTTTTCATCCAGACGTGAATTCTGGGCCGGCATGCCTGCCCACAGAAACAATAACTCCTGAAGACCATTCACCCTGTACAGGGATAGAAACCATGGCAGCCAAAAAACCATCATCCAGCCGACTGGAAAAGATTCGAAACATCGGCATCATTGCCCATATAGACGCAGGCAAGACCACCCTGACCGAACGTATCCTGTACTACACCGAGAAAATCCACCGCATGGGAGAGGTGCACGAAGGCACCGCCACCATGGATTTTCTGCCTGAGGAGCAGGAACGCGGCATCACCATAGCCTCGGCCTTTACCTCCTGTCTGTGGCGTGAAAAAATCATAAATATAATAGACACTCCGGGGCATGTGGACTTCACCGTAGAAGTGGACCGGGCCCTGCGTGTCCTGGACGGTGCAGTGGCCGTATTCTGCGCTGTGGGTGGTGTTGAGCCCCAGAGCGAGACCGTATGGCGGCAATCTACCAAATACCATATCCCCAAGCTGGCTTTCATTAACAAGATGGATCGCCCTGGAGCCGACTTTGAGGCGGTATTGACGGCCATGCAGGAAAAACTGGGCGCTGTTCCCCTCCCGGTTCAGGTCCCCCTGGGAGAGGGAGAAGACTTCAAAGCTGTACTGGACGTGATATCCGGGCAGAAGCTGGTATTCGAAAACCAGTCTCTGGGCAGGACTATAGAAAGGCTGCACCCGGACAGCCAGGAGCAACAGCTGGTTACAAAATGGCGCAGTATCCTGGTGGAGGCCCTGGCTGATCACGATGACCAGATCATGGAGGATTTTCTGGAAGGCCGGGACATCCCCGCAGAAAAACTTCTTTCAACCATCCGCACCCTCTGCCTGCAACTAAAAGGTGTGCCTGTTCTCTCCGGCACCGCTCTGAAAAATATAGGGGTGCAGCCTCTTATGGACGCCATCTGCGAATTTCTGCCCTCGCCCTGGGATGTGCCCCAGGTGCAGGGACTGGATCCTGCCACCCACAAAAGCAGGTCCTTTCCGGTGAAAAGCAGTGCCCCCCTGTCGGCCCTGGTGTTCAAGGTAAGCATGGAGACAGGCAGGAAGCTGGTTTTTTTGCGTATCTATTCCGGGACCATAAAGGCCGGGGACATGGTCTTCAATTCAACCCAGAATATTCAGGAAAGAGCGGCCAGGCTTTTCACTGTGCACGCAAGACACCGGGAAAAGCTGGAACAGGCCGGGGCCGGGGAAATAGTCGCTGCAGCGGGCATGAAGGATGCCCGGACCGGAGATACCATCTGCAGTGAAAAGGACCCCATACTGCTGGAAAAAATAAGCGATTACGTCCCGGTCATCTCCCTGGCCCTGGAGCCCAGGAACAGCCAGGAGGAGGAGAAGCTCACCTTTGCCCTGGACCGGCTGCTGCAGGAAGACCCTACTCTCTTCTTTGAGCGGGATCAGGAAACTGATCAGATAATAATTTCCGGGATGGGCGAACTGCACTTGGATGTTGTTCTGCACAGAATGAGACGCGAATACGGCGTGGATTTCAGGGCCGGCAATCCCCAGGTTGTGCACCAGGAAACCATACAAGAAAAGGCCCGGAGTCACGGCGAATTCGCCAGAGAACTGGGAGAGGAATTTCACTATGGATGGGTGGAAGTCCAGCTGGAGCCGCGCGGACGGGGCCAGGGCAACCGTATAAGCCTGGAGGTTGACTATGAGAGCTGGTCCCAGGCCTGGTTGGATGCAGTCTATGAAGGGGTGGAGGACGCTCTGCAGGCAGGGGAAATGCAGGGCTTTCCCATAACCGATGTCCACGTCCGGGTAAAAAGGCTAAAGTCAGAAAAGGGAGCAGACAGCATAGGCTTCAGACTGGCTGCGGTGCAGGCGGTCAAAAGCGCCATGAACCAGGCCGGACCTGTCATGCTGGAGCCCATAATGAACCTGGAAATCCAGACCCCGGCGGATTTTGTGGGCGAATGCATCAACCTTCTGGGGGCCAAGTCGGCCCGGGTGGAGAACATGTTTGACCGCGGGGAGCAGAAAATCATTCATTCCCTGGCTCCGCTTCGCAATATGTTCGGCTTCTCCACGGACCTGCGCTCCGCCACCCAGGGCCGGGCCGGATTTACCATGAAATTTCACAGCTTCGACACCATGGGCTCGTAAATCTCCCGGCCAC
The DNA here is from genome assembly GCF_000174435.1 of Desulfonatronospira thiodismutans ASO3-1. NCBI lineage: Bacteria > Pseudomonadati > Thermodesulfobacteriota > Desulfovibrionia > Desulfovibrionales > Desulfonatronovibrionaceae > Desulfonatronospira > Desulfonatronospira thiodismutans. The sequence continues at coordinate 907,695 of NZ_ACJN02000002.1, read as the reverse complement.
AGCTGCAAGCCAGCTGCCTATAGTATTCCGTCCTTCCCGGTATCTGCCCAGAAAATACGTTTCCTGCTTTGCACCAAAGCAGACTTTAGAAGCCTCAGGTGGGTCCGCTGGCCGGCCCGCATGAGGGTGCTGCTGCAGAGCCTGGCAGTGCGGAACTGTCACGCCGGGAAAAAGAAGCGGCTGCGGACATACACCTGTTGGAGGTGACATCTTGTTTGCACCCGGGACAGGTCACCCTGTCCGGCTGGCCTTTGACCAACTCCTCAAAAACCTTATTGCAGTCCGGGCAATGATACTCATAAATGGGCATTTTCCATACTCCTTTTAACCTGCCTTGAAAAGCTTGTGGTTTTTCTTTTATTTTGGCATCATAGTCAAAAATTTATAAACATCCAGCCAGCCAAGGAGGCATTATGGCCGAGGTAAAAAAGATTCTGTGCGCGGTTGACTTCTCTGATATGAGTTCCAAGGTGGCGGATTACGCCCAGACCATTGCCAAATCCATGAACTCCTCTGTAAAGGTGGTCTACATCGCTCCCAGCCTGTCGCAATACGTGGGCTTTCACGTCCCTCCCACATCCATTGAAAATTTTGTGGGAGAAATTGTCAGCGGAGCCGAGAAAACCATGGATATCTTCATTCAGGAAAACTTCAGCGAAGTTGACGCCACCGGCCAGGTACTCACTGGATACGCAGCAGAAGAGATACTCAAGTATGCTGACCAGGAGGACATGGACATGATAATCATGGGTACCCACGGACGCAAGGGCATAGACCGGGTACTGTTCGGCTCGGTGGCGGAAAAGATAGTCAAATCCGCCCCCATACCTGTACTGACCATCAGGCCTTAATGCCTTGTTCCTCAACTGCTGTTAAAAGACTCTTTAATTATTTAGAGGTAAGACCAGCCCTGGTACTGCCTGAAATATGCAGAAAAAAACTATGTTCAACTTCCTGCAGACCAAAAACCCTTCCTGCAGCCTGGACCTGGGCAGCACCTGGGCCAAGACTGTAAGGCTTGCCCGCAAAGGCAGGGAGCCGCAACTTGACAGGGTTGCCAGGATCGTCTGGTCGGCTGCCGAGCATAAAGATTTCCAGAGCAAAGGCCGGCGGATAAAAGAGGCATGGGGGCAACTGGGCCTCAAGGACAAATCCGTAATCTCATCCCTGGCCGGTCATTCAGTAATTGTAAAAAGGGTATTCTTGGAAAAATCAGACTCCGGTGACCTGGAAAGCAAAATAAACGAAGAAGCCGGGCAGTACATTCCCTTTGATATAAGCGATGTGCACCTGGACTACCATATCCTGGAGCCGGACCCTGAAAGCGAAAACCAGGAAGTCATTCTCGTGGCCACCAAGAAAAAAGTGGTTCAGGACCTTACCCAGGTTATGGACCATTCCGGCCTGGGTCTTAGCATAGTGGATGTGGACGCCTTTGCCCTGAGCAACTGTTTTGAATTTAATTATCCGGAACTGACCGAAAAGCCGGCATACCTGCTGGACATAGGGGGGCAGCACAGTATGTTTGCTGTATTCTGGAAAAACCAGCCCCTGTTCTTCCGGGAGATGTCCTTCGGCGGCAAACAGTTGACCGATGTCATTGCTTCAGCCCTGGAAGTGGATACTTCCCGGGCTGAAGCCCTCAAGCTTCAGGGACCGGATGCCTTAAGCAACCAGGATAAAAACCGCATCAACAGCGAATGCGGAAAAGTTCTGCGGACCTGGGCCTCGGAAATCAAAAGACTTGTGAGCTTTTATCAGACATCCGTGCCGGCGGTTAAACAAGCCGCCATTCTCCAGTTGTCCGGTGGAGGAAGTCTTTTTCAGAGTGTTGGCAGCATCCTGGAAGAGGAGTTGCAGCTGGAGACCAGGCACATGGACCCCTGGAAAAAAGTGGAAATAAAGTCCAATGATTTCGATCTCAAGTACCTGGAGTCGATCAAGCCACAGTTTTGCGTACCTACAGGCCTTGCCCTGAGAGGATTTATCTAACCCATGATCAAAATCAACCTGTTACCGCACTCCAAAAGGGCCAGGGTAAAACCCGCGGAAAAACAGCTCATCCTGGGCCTGGGCCTGATTGTGTGCATAAGCCTTGTGTGCGCGGTATTTATCCTGTGGTCCGGCAGCCGGGTCTCCAGCCTTGAAAACAGGGTTGCCGACCTGGATGAACAAAGACACGAACTGCTGCAGCAGGTAAGACACATTAACGAGATCAAGGACAAGATGGAACAGATGCAGTCCAATATCCGGGCCATCAAGGATATACGCACCATACAGCCACTTCCGGTACGCTACATAGAAACCCTGGTCATCAACCTGCCCGACCAGAGGATCTGGTTTGAATCCATGGACCTGGACCCCGACAGCACCCTGGAGATCCGGGGAGTGGTCCTGGACAACCAGGTTTTTGCCCGGTACGTGGACGATTTACGTCAGTCGCCTTATGTACACAAGGTCAACACAAGAAGAACCTCGCGCAGGCAGGTGCAGGATCTGGACCTGGTGGAGTTTGACTTCCTGGTCCAGGCAGGAGAACCTTTGCCCGGGGAGTTGACCCTGCAGGGCAGCAATGAAGAGTAGGCCATGAAACTGAGCAGAGAGCAGATAATCGCCGGGGTGGAATCCCTGAGTACAGGGCGCAGGATACTTATCCTGGTCCTGTTGGTGGTTATTGTGGGCGGAGGCTCATGGCAGTTCTTTATAGGCCCCAACCTGCAGCAGGCAAGGGACCTTGAATCCGAACTGGAAGATCTGGAAACGGACATTGCCCTGTACTCCGGTCAGGTGGCAGAGTTGGCGAAAAAAGAAGAGGAAGCCGAAGCTATGCAAAAGGAACTGGAGATGGCCCAGACCCTGCTTCCTGCTGACACTCATGCTTTAGAGAGGCTTCTTGCTTCTTTTGAGCGTCTGGGCAATGAAAAGGGTGTGCGCTTTCTCCTTTTCCAGCCCGGCAGCGAGGAGATGCATGACTACTTTGCCAGCCGGAGTGTGCAACTGCGCCTGCAGGGCCGCTTTCACGACCTTGTAGGTTATTTTGACGCCCTGGCCGGCCTGGACAGGCTGGTCAGCCTGGAAAGCCTGCGCCTGCGTCCTGTGGATGAGCAGCAGTTCTCCAGGGACAGGATGCTTACTGCAGAATCAAGGCTGCGGGTCTACAGGGCGCTTACCGCCGAAGAAGAGGCAGCCCTGGAGGATGATTAAGAAATGCCAATAAAAAACAGGGGCGTTTCAAAAACAGTATTTTCCATTGCTTTTATTTTTGTTTTTGTCTTTCCCGTCCCGGCGCAGGACAACGACCGAAGCTCGCCTGACCCGGACTGGATGCAGGTGGAAGCCCCGCAATACAACCCGGAAGGGCTGCAGGATCCCTTTGTCCCTTTTGTCATGCCGGAAGAGCCGCCTGATGCGCTTCCAGCTCTTGAACGTCTAAGGCCCCTGACTCCCCTGGAGCGTGTGGAACTGGGGCAGTTGAGGCTTGTAGGCACCATGCAGTCCCCGGAGCAGGAAATAATGGCCATGGTGGAAATGCCCGACGGAAAAGGCTTCATGCTGCACAAGGGTACCAGGATAGGCCCCAACCAGGGAGAGGTGCTGGAAATACACCCGGACAGGGTATTGGTCAGAGAATATATTCAGGGAGCTTACGGAATCGAGGAAAGCTTAAGCACCCTGAAACTCCGACCGGGAGACAGTGATTGATATGCTTAAAAAGAACCTGATGTTGCTATCAGCCTTGCTTATGCTCACAGCCGGTTTTGCTTTGCTGATTTCGCAGAGCGCCCTGGCCGAAACGCCCCCCGAGGACCTGAATGCACAGAATACCATCCAGGAAATCGATTTCTGGGTGGATCAGGACAAGACCCTGCATGTACAGCTTCTAGGACAGGGACCTTTCAGCCATACAGTCACAGACAGGGAACAGGACCGCATGCACATACTTTTGCCGGAAAGCAGAGCAGCGGAAAAACTGGTCCGGCTGTACCGCCTGAACGAAATGGATACCTCCTTGAAATCTCTTTTGTTGAGAAACACTGATGAGGGGGCCTTACTTACCTGGGTCTGGTCCAGTGAGCCGGACTTCAGCGTCCAGGAGGCTGAAGATGAACTACTGTTTCAGATTGCTCCGGGCAGTGATGCTCCCGGGGCTGCTCCAGCCGGAGCCGGACTGGCCACACTGGAGCAGGAAGCAGGAGAGCTGATGCAGGACTCTCTTTTTCCAGGCATGCGGGAAGAATACACTGGTGAGCCGGTATCCATAGATTTGCAAAACGCTGAGGTGGAACATGTTCTGCGCCTCATCACCCACCACACTGAATACAATCTCATTTTGGACGAGGAGGTTCAGGGCAAGATTTCGCTGCGCCTGCGGGAAGTCCCCTGGGATCAGGCCCTGGACCTGGTCCTGGCTCAAAAAGATTTGGGCATGGTGCGCAAGGGCAATATCATCCGGGTGACCACCGCGGACAGACTGGAAGCCGAAGAGGAAAGACGCCGCCGCTCCAGGCAGGCGGAACTGGAAGATCAGGAAAGCCTGCGCAAGCTTGAACCCTTGCAGCAGAGATTTATTCAGATCAATTACGCCAGGGCTGATGAACTGCAGCCAAGGATTGAGGATTTTCTGTCCGAAAGAGGCCGGGTGACTCAGGACGCGCGCACCAACACCCTGATAGTCCGGGATACTCCCTCCCAGCTTGAAGAAATCACTCAACTGATAGATAATCTTGATCGTCCTGAACGGCAGGTGCTTATAGAAGCCAGGGTGGTATATGCTACAGAGAGTTTTCGCCGCGAACTGGGTGTCGATTGGGGCTTTGCATACCAGTCTCCAGGACTGGATTCAAACATTATCTCACCGGATACTTTCAACTTCCCAAGCGATTTAGAAGGTCTTCTCGGTGTTGGTTATATGGGTCATGAAGGCCAGAGTTTTTCTGTGCTGGAAGCAAGATTACGCTTGGGTGAGTCTCAAGGGAAATCAAACACAATCTCTGCACCTCAGATTATGACCTTAAACAACCAGGAAGCCAAAATCGAGCAAGGAACAGATGTTGCAGTCGATGTCATTGACGCAGACCTCAGAACCAGGCGTGAATACGTGCCAGCAACTCTTGAGTTGATTGTTACACCTCAAATCACACCTGACAACAACCTCATACTGAACCTTGAGGTCAGTGACAATGCTCCAGGCGAAGGAGGTAATATTGAGGTAAAAAAAGCTGAAACCACCCTGTTTGCAGAAGATGGTGAAACCATAGTAATTGGAGGAATCAAAAAGTTATCAGAAAGTCAAAGGGAGACTGGCATACCACCACTATCAAGGCTACCTATTCTGGGCTGGCTCTTTAAGCATGAACTAGTAGAAGAAAATATGGACGAGCTGCTCATATTCATCCGTCCAAAAATCCAGTAGAGAAGTAACGCATGGAACTGAAACTGCCCTCATCCAGAGACCTGCGCAGCATCTGGCAGGAAAGCTTTCTGGGTCAGAAGGGATTCTTTATACCAGGAGAACGTAAGCTTCCCATCGGCCGGGAAATGAAAATTGACCTGGTGGTGGAAGGTTCAAGCTGGGGCTCCCTGAAAATGGTCCCTGTATGGGCCAACCTGTCCGGCCCGGAAAGCAGTGATCTGCCCCGGGGCACCTTTCTTTTGCTCACATCCTGTGAGCAGGAACTGGAAAAGCGCATCAAAAGCTGTTGCCGCAGCTGATCATCCAACACATTTAAAAAACCAATACAGGCAATGTCCAGATAACCATGTCAGAAAATTTCAGCCCCTTCATCCGGGAAGAAGTAAAATCATTCAAGCCCTACTCTCCGGGCCTTGGCATCGATGAAATCAAGCATAAATACGGACTGAGCCGGGTCATTAAGATGGCCAGCAACGAAAACCCCCTGGGGGTTTCGCCGGTGGTGCAGGAAACCATAACCCGCAACTCCGGCCTGGCCTTTCGCTATCCCGGGGCCAACAACCCGGAGCTTTGCCGGGCTGTTGCAGGCCATCTGGAGCTTGACCCTGCCTGCATAGTCTGCGGCAATGGATCAGACGAGCTTATAGACCTTTTGATCCGCATGCTGTTGGTTCCGGGCCGGGACAACATAGTAGCCTTTGACCCCTGTTTCAGCATTTACAGGCTGCAGGCCAGACTGAGCGGGGTGGAATTTCGTCAGGCAAAATTAAACCCGGACTTCAGCTTCAACCTGAAAGAACTTTTAAAGCTTGTTGACGCTAATACCAGGGTGGTCTTTCTGACCAACCCGGACAACCCTTCCGGATATGCAGCCCCTGCATCCGAACTGGACCGGTTCGCATCACAGCTGCCCCATGGATGCTGTCTGGTAGTGGACGAGGCTTATATCGATTTTGCAATGCCCCGGGAGCATTACTCCATGCTGTCTTTTTTTAAAAACGATTCCAACCTGGTGGTGCTGCGCACCTTTTCCAAAATGCATGCCCTGGCCGGCCTGAGGCTCGGCTACGCCATCCTTCCCGTGATTCTGGCGGATTACATGCGCCGCATAAGGCTGCCTTTCAGCGTGAATATCCTGGCGGAAAAGGCCGGCCAGGCCGCGTTGAAAGACAGTGACTTTACCCGGGAATCGCTCTCAATCATTACCCGGGGACGCAAATTTCTGTCCGTTGAACTTGAAAACCTGGGCTGCAGTGTCTACCCTTCCCAGGCCAACTTCATCATGTTCCAGCCCCCGGTGAATGCCGGCCATATCTTCCAGGAGCTTTTAAAGCGCGGAGTCATCATCCGTCCCCTGGACAGCTACGGGTTTTCGCACCTTTTGCGGGTCAGCATAGGTACCCGGGAGGAAAACGAGACACTCATAAAATATATGCAGGAGATAATCGGGTGAGCACTGGACCGGTCACAATCACCATAGACGGCCCGGCAGGCGTGGGCAAGACAACCCTGGCCAGAGGTCTGGCCCGCAGGCTGAAGATCGCCTACCTGGATACCGGAGCCATGTACCGTGCTGCAGCCTGGATGCTTGGACCCTCGGCTGCTGAGATGCAGGAGGAAGAACTGGCCAAAAGGCTTGATGGCATGCGTTTTACTCTCAAAGGAGCCGGTCCGGACAGCTGCCTTCTTCTGGAAGACAGGGTAATCGGGGAGCAGGTGCGCACCGAGGAAGTGGGCCTTCTGGCTTCAAGCATTGCAGCGCTTAAGGTGGTGCGGGAATACATGAAAAAGTCCCAGCAGAAAATGGGGCGGGAAACCTCTCTTGTGGCCGAGGGCAGGGACATGGGCACGGTGGTGTTCCCTGACGCCTCATGTAAATTCTTTCTGCAGGCGGATGCAGGGGTGCGGGCGGCGAGAAGATGCAGACAACTCCAGGAAATGGGCCGGGAAGCTGATGAACAAAAGATCCTGGAGCAGATGCGCCGCCGCGACGTCCAGGACAGTGAAAGGGCCATCGCCCCTCTGGTGCCGGCTCCGGATGCCGTAAACATTGATACCGGCAGCCTCACCCCGGAAGAAATCCTGGATCGGATGGCGGCCATTTTTGCAGACACAGGGGGCAGGGAACGTCTCTAAAGTGTACGTTGTCCGTTGTCACCTGACGTCATAATTATTTGATTTTTCTGACTTCTGGCCACTCACCTCTGACTTCTGAAACTCAATGGCCAGGGGACTTCGTTTAACCCGCTTAAGCTATAGGGACACCCTCCCTACGCCCCACT